>CADCRA010000045.1 GCA_902803715.1 uncultured Bacteroidia bacterium | reverse complement strand
CACACGGGCCAACGCCCACTACCCCCTCAAAGTAGCGTGTCTACCATTTCACCACAACCGCAGGAAAGTAGATTTGAGGTCTCCCTCTTTTACTTTGGGATTGCAAAGATACACTGAAATCTCGAAACTCCAAAATTTTTGAAGACTTTTTCTTTCTTCCCGGATTTCTTCGTATTTTTGGGATAGCGGGACTTGTCCCTGCACCGAAGCCTTATGAAACACCTTCTTACCCTTTCGGCGGCCGTCATCCTGAGCCTGACGGCTTCCGCCCAGATCCGTCTTTCCGTCCATGAAACCGCGCCGGACCAGCCGGTCATTCCCCGTGAGATCTACGGCCAGTTCTCCGAGCATCTCGGCAAGTGCATCTATGAAGGCATCTGGGTCGGTCCGGATTCTGACATCCCCAACGTGGACGGCTACCGGACTGACGTCCTCGAGGCGCTGAAAGCCCTGAAGGTCCCGGTCCTCCGGTGGCCGGGAGGCTGCTTCGCCGACGAGTATCACTGGCGGGACGGCATCGGCCCGCGTGAAAACCGCCCGAAGATCCTGAATTCCAACTGGGGCGGCACGCTCGAAGACAATTCCTTCGGCACCCACGAGTTCCTCAACCTGTGCGAGATGATCGGCGCAGAGCCGTATATCTCCGGCAACGTCGGGTCCGGTACGGTCGAGGAACTGGCGAAATGGGTCGAATACATGACTGCCGACAAGGGCTCGATGGCCGATCTGCGTGCGCAAAACGGGCGCAAGGAACCCTGGAAGGTCAAGTACCTGGGCATCGGCAACGAGACCTGGGGCTGCGGCGGGGACATGACGGCGGACTATTATTCGGATGTCTACAAGCGGTACGCCCTCTATGCCCGTGATTTCAGCGGGAACCATCTCTACAAGGTCGCCTGCGGCGCCAGCGGGGACGACTACAACTGGACCAAGGTCCTGATGCAGCGTGCACGGGACAAGATGAACGGCCTGTCTGTCCATTTCTATTCCGTCATCGACTGGAACCGGAAGGGCTCCGCCACGGATTTCACGGCAGATGCGTATTATGACATTCTCGGCAAGACCGTGGAGATCGACGAACTGCTGCGGAACCATACGGCAATCATGGATACCTATGATCCGCAGGGACGGGTCGGCTTGCTGCTGGACGAATGGGGCACCTGGTTCGAGGTCGAACCGGGCACGAACCCCGGCCATCTCTTCCAGCAGAACACGATGCGCGACGCCATGGTCGCCGCCCTCAACCTGAACATCTTCAACAAGCATGTGAAGCGTCTGCGGATGGCCAACATTGCCCAGATCGTCAATGTCCTGCAGGCCATGATTCTGACGGACGGGCCGCGGATGCTGCTGACGCCGACCTACCATGTCTTCCGGATGTTCAATGTCCACCAGGGCGCGACCCTCGTCCCGGTCGAATATTCTTCCGGAGAACTGCGGGCCTCTTCCGGCCGGTCCTGTCCGGACTTCAGCGCTTCCGCATCCCGGGATCAGGACGGCATTTTCCACCTGAGCCTTGCCAATCCGGACCTGGAACGGCCGCAGACCGTCGAAATCCGATTCGACGACAAAAAAGCCCGGACCGTCTCAGGAGAAATCCTCCGTGCCGACAAAATCCAGGCTTATAATGCTTTCGGAAAAGAACCCGCCGTCGCTCCGGCCGCTTTCCGCGGCGCCAAGGTGACAAAGGACGGGATTACCGTCGAGTTGCCACCGGCCAGCGTCGTTGTCCTCGCAGTCCGATAAGCCGGGCGATGGCAGGGAGCAAATGGGTAAGTCTCATTTGAGTTGGAAGATGACGGGGAAGATGTAGGTAACCTTGACAGGTTTGCCGCCCATTTCACCGGGTTTCCAGTCCGGAGACATCCTGATGACGCGAAGGGCTTCTTCGTCGAGGAGGGGATTCACGCCGCGCAGAATCTTGGCATCCTTCAGTTTGCCGTCCGTATCAATGGCGAACTGGAGCGTAACGCGGCCTTGGATACCGGCCTCAAAGGCTTCTTTCGGATAGGTCAGTTGGGTGTTGACCCATCTGGAGAATTCGCTGGCGTTTCCGCCGTTGAAGGTCGGCTTGACCTCGACCAGGTTGAACGGAGTAGCGTCGGCGTTGTTGGGAAGCTGGCTCTCCGGGGCCTTCTGCCGGAGTTGTTCCGGGACGTCCAGGGCGGCCTGCGGCACTTCGCCGGAGGCTGGTGCGGCTGCCTCGGTTTCCGCGGGGAGCGGCTCGGCCTGTTCCCGGCTCGGATTGCAGGCGTACACGGCGCCGGCGAGGAAGGGGATCAGGAGCAGCCAGGCCAGTCTGTGGCCTGCAGCGGTAGGGGTTGATAGCATCATGGCAATTCTGTTTTTGAGTTTGGAGTGCTGGAAACCGTTGGCCAGGGAGAAACGCTGCTCTCCCACGGCTTTCCGCACCAGAAGTAATTGGTATTGTGTAGCATCGATGCCTTGGTTAAGAACCGAATCGTCGGCTTCATATTCATGGAGCAACTTGAGTTCGGTCAGGGTAATCCACACCAGCGGGTTGAACCATTGGACGGCCGTGCAGGCGGTAAACAGGAGGATATCCAGGGAATGGTGGTGGCGGATGTGCATCCGTTCATGCAGGAGGATGGCCGGGTTCTCTTTCGCGTCCTTCCGGCTGATGACGATCGTCCGGCCCCAACTGAAAGAGGAAAGGGCCCGGTCGGTCTCGACAATCCGCACGCCGTCTTCCTCGCGGACGGTTCCGCTGCGGATGACCCGGAGCATTCCCGCGAACGAGCGGAGGGTCAGGGCCAGGACGGTCAGGACGCCGAGCCCGTAGAGAACCGTCAGGATCAGGGCGGCCGGATGGCCTCCCGCCGCAGCGGTTCCGCCGGCCGGAGCCTCTGCCATGCCGATGATCTGCGGCGCACCGACGGTCCAGAAGGCGGCGCCTGCACGGCGCAGGCGCAGGACCGGCAGCAGGAAACAGGCCAGCGTTCCGCCCAGCAGGATGATGCGGTTGAGGCGGAAGAAGGTCGTCCGCCGCATCACCAGCAGGAAGAAGGCGTAGAAAAGGGCCAGGTACAGGCTGCTGCGCGCGATATAAAGGAGGAACGGGATCATTTCCGGGCGGCTTCAATCTGTGCGATCAGGTCTTTGAGTTCCTGGAGGTCCATGCGCTCGTCTTCGACGAACTGGGAGACCAGGCTGGCGTAGGAATGGTTGTAGTAGCGGTCCACTACCTCGCCGACCGTTTCGGCATGGTACTGCTTTTCGGTGATGGCGACATGGTACCGGAACAGGTTGGCGACGGGCTCCCTTTTCAGGAACCCTTTCTCTTCCAGGAACTTGACGAGGGTCGCGACGGTGTTGTAGTGGGGCTTCGGTTCGGGGATCCGATCGACCAGCTCGCGGATGAAAAGCGGGCCGTCCGTCCAGAAGATGCGCATCAGCATCTCTTCTTTTTCTGTCAGTCTTTGTTTCATTTTCAGTCAGGTTGTAGGATCACCTGCTGCAAAGATAGACATTATTATCTAAAATCCTAATCTTTTTAGGAGAAATCCGAAAATTTTTAGGTATTTGATTCAGCATATTGAAAATCTGGCCGTTCCGGGTGGAGCGGCCAGGGATTATGTCGGGGGTGAAAAGGCGTCCGGGAAGGTCCGGGGTCAGGCCAGCAGCAGACCGATGCGGTAAGCGGCGAAGGCGCAGAGCCAGGCGACGGCCATCGTATACGCGATGCAGGCGACGGCCCATTTCCAGCTGCCGGTTTCGTTCTTGATGGCGACGAAGGTCGCGATGCACGGGAAATACAGCAGGATGAAGACCATGAACGCCAGGGCGGCCGGCCAGGAAATGACCTGGGTCAGCGCGGCCTGCAGGGCCGTGTCTTCGGACAGGTCTTCGCCTTCGGAAATCTTGGCGCCCTGTGCGTACATGACGCCGAGGGTGCTGACGACCAGTTCCTTGGCGGCGACGCCGGTCAGGAGGCTGACGTCCATCTTCCAGGTAAAGCCCAGCGGGTCGAGGGCCGGGGCGACGGCCTGGCCGAGCCGGCCGATGTAAGACCGGGCCTGCTGCTCCTCATAGTAGAGATTGATCTCTTCTGCGGCCGAGGCCTGCGCTGCGGCGAGGGCCTCCGACGTCTCGGGTGCGGCGGCTTCAACCTGTTCGGTGAGGGCGGCATAGCGTTCCTGCGCGTCGACGAGGCGCTGGCTGCGCGGGAAGTAGCCGAGGAACCAGATGACGACCGAGCAGATCAGGATGGTCGTGGCCATCTTCTGCAGGTACTGGCGGCCTTTCTCCCAGGTATGGCGCCAGATGGCCTTTCCGGTCGGTACCCGGTAGGGCGGAAGTTCCATGACGAACGGGAGATCGTCGTCGCGGACAAAGTGGCGGAAAACCAGGGCGGACAGGATGGCCAGGACGATGCCGAGCAGGTAGATGCCCAGCAGGGCGAGGGCCGCATGTTTCGGGAAGAAGGCACCGGCGATGAGCACGAAGATCGGCAGGCGGCCGGCGCAGGACATGAACGGGATGATCGCGATGGTGACCAGGCGGGATTTCCGGCTCTCGATCGACCGGGTCGCCATGATGGCGGGAACATTGCATCCGAAGCCCATGACCATCGGGATGAAACTCTTGCCGTGCAGGCCGATGCGGTGCATCAGCTTGTCGACGATGAAGGCCGCGCGGGCCATGTATCCGGAGTCTTCCAGCAGCGAGATGAAGAAATACAGGATCAGGATGTTCGGCAGGAAGACCAGCACGCTGCCGACGCCGGCGATGATTCCGTCGACGACCAGGTCCTTCAGCCATCCGTCTTTCATGAACGTGGCGACGAATTCCCCGAATTTCCCGACCAGCCAGTCGATCCATTCCATCGGGTAGTTGCCCAGGGAGAAGGTCGCCTGGAACATGATATACAGCAGCAGGATGAAAATCGGGAACGCGGCCCACTTGTTGGTCACGACGGCGTCGATCTTGTCGGTCAGCGTGCGCCGCGGCCGGTCGGTGACATGTTCCCGGTACGTCTCGGCGAGGGCGCCCTGGATGAAGGCGTATTTGGCGTCGACGATGGCCGACTCGGTCGAGGTCTTCAGCATCTCCTCGATGCGGGCCTGCTCTTCGACACGGGCGGCGATGATGGCGTTCCGGTTCGGCAGGGTTTCGATGACCTTCTCGATGTCCCTGTCGTTTTCCAGGTACTTGATGGCCAGGTAGCGGGTCGAATAGCGGCTGCGCAGGTCTTCGTTTTTCTGCAGCAGGAGCTTGATCCGGTCGATGCTCTTTTCCAGTTCGGTGCCGTGGTTGATGTGGATGTGGCGGGCCAGCTGGGGATCGCTCTGGGTGTAGACCCGGATGACTGTGTCGAACAGTTCCGGGATGCCGCGGCCGTCCCGGCTCACAGTGGGACAGACCGGCATGCCGAGCAGCCAGCCGAGCTGCTTCGTGTCGACGGCGTCGCCCTTGGCTTCGAGTTCATCGTACATGTTCAGGGCCATGACGGTCCTCAGGTTCATGTCGATGACCTGGGTGGTCAGGTAGAGGTTGCGTTCGATGTTGGACGCGTCGACGACATTGACGACGACATCCGGCATCTTGTCGATCAAGTTCTTGCGGACATAGAGTTCCTCGGGGGAGTAGGCGGACAGGGAATAGGTGCCCGGCAAGTCGACCAGGATGAACTGGTATCCTTTGTATGAAAACTTGCCTTCCTTGGCGTCGACGGTGACGCCGCTGTAGTTGCCGACATGTTCATGGCTGCCCGAGGCAATGTTGAACAGGGAGGTCTTGCCGCAGTTCGGATTGCCGACCAGGGCGACGCGGATGACATGGTGCCGCTCCTCGGCCAGTTCGGCCATCTCCCGGTTGATCAGGGCCTGTTCGTCGGATTCCATCCGTTCCAGGGCATGTTCGACGGCGATGTGCTCCTTCGCTTCTTCTTCGCTGATGACCTCGATCATCTGCGCTTCCTCCCGGCGGAGGGAGAGTTTGTAGCCCAGGATCTCGTACTCGATCGGGTCCTTGAGCGGGGCGTTGAGCACCACCGTGACCTTCTTCCCGGCGATGAATCCCATTTCGATCAGACGTTTGCGGAAACTTCCGTGACCATTGACTTTTGCGATCACGCCTTTTTCCCCGGTCTGTAAATCTGCAAGTTTCATGTTAAGTTTAAATTATTCGAAGGAGTTGACGTCGATCAGGTTGTTCAGCAGGGCGTAGACCGTCAGGCCGGCGACCGTCTTGATGCCAGTCTTCCGGGTGATGTTCTTGCGGTGGGTGATGACGGTATAGATTGAAATGTTGAACTGGTCGGCAATCTCCTTGTTGAGCATGCCCTTGGCGACGCAGACGAGGATTTCCTTTTCGCGGCCGGAGAGTTCTTCGCCTTCGCTCTTCGGGGTCTCCTGCCGGCCCTCCAGGGCCGTCCGCAGTTTGCGGATGATGGTGGTGGGCGCATCGAACAGGCTGATCGACTCGTCATACTGCCGGAGGATTTCATCGTCGGTCAGGGTCGTCTGCAGGGCGACGGCTGCCGCATTGGAATTGTCCGCCAGCCAGCTTCTTCCGTTTTTCCGGTCGGGATAGCTGAAGACGGTCGGATCGATGATGATGACATCCGCTTCCATGTTCCGCAGCCGGGACTCGCTGGCGTGACCGACATCCGGCAGGATGCCGGCGACTTCGAATTCCCCGAGGTCGCCGAAAATGCTTTCAAGCCCCTTCGCCACGACGACGGAAGGGGTGATGAGCAGGACTTTACGGGTGTCACTTTTCATGGTCTTCGAGACGGTTGACCATCGGGATGAGGATGTCGTCTTCGATGGCGGTGTGTTTCTCCAGGTCCATCTCCAGCAGGTACAGATTGAAGAGGACCACGCTGATCTGCCGGTCGTCGCACTCCTTCGGCAGATATTTCATGATGATGTTCTTCAGGTCGCCGAGTTTTTCTTCCACGTTGGTGTGGTTCTCCTCGTACTGGATGATGGCGAAATCCTTGTTCTCCACATGGTCCAGGATACCGAGGACGTACGGGAAGACGACTTCTTCCTCGTATCGGAAATGCTCGGAGAGTTCTTCTTTGTAGGCGGTGAAGAAGCGCCAGATGACTTTTTTGTGGCGGTCGTCGCACGGGGCGAGCATCCGTTCGATGGAATCGGCCAGTTCGTGGAGGGCGATGTCCATGTAATAGGAATGGCTCTGGTGGAGGTACCCGACGATATCCCGCAGGTCGGCCGTGCGCAGGACATTGCTGGACGGCATGTAGCCGGCAAAGGTGTATACCTTGCAGATCAGCAGGAAGGTCTGGGCGTTGACGCCGCACTTGCGGCAGGCTTCTTCGACTGTTTCGTCTCCGAAACCGAAACGCAGCCCTGTCCGCGTCAGCACGCCGAGCAGGTTGTAGTTGAGGTCCAGCAGGTCGGCCAGCTTCATGTTACCGGTCAGGAGCCTTGCGTCAGGATCGTTCTGGTGCTTTTTCATTTCTTGCAGGAGTTGTTCCATTGCAAAGGTAATAAATTATAGCGGAAAGAGGCCCGACCTTCGCAGGCTGACCTCTTTTCAACAACAATTAAAAGGATAACTCACTAACTTTTTAACTATATGGCCTAAGTTCTGGTGCAAAGGTACGGCGGTTTCCCGTATCCGGCAATCCTTATTTATTGGTATTTTGCCGGTGGCCGGCTACCTACTTCTTCGTCAGGCATACCGCCGGGGGAAGCGTAAGAGAATGGACAGCAGGGCGATGGCCAGCAGGATGAAGGGATAGTACAGGTAGCGGGTGATCGATACGGCGGAGATGCCGGCGAGTCCGGAGGCCATCAGCATCTGGGCCCCGTAGGGGATGATGCCCTGGACGATGCAGGAGAAGGTGTCGAGGATGCTTGCGGTCTTGCGCGGGTCGAGGCCGAACTGCTGCGTGATGTCCTTTGCGATGCTGCCCGTCGTGATGATGGCGATCGTATTGTTGGCCGTGCAGAAATTGGCGATGCCCACAAGGGCGGCGACGGAGAGTTCGGCGCCCCGCTTGCCGCGGATGTTCCGGGTCAGGAGCCGGATGATCCATTCGATGCCGCCGTTGAAGCGGATGACCTCCAGCATGCCGCCGGCCAGCATGGTCACGATGATCAGGTCGCCCATCCCGGCGATGCCGCTTCCGACGGCTTCCAGGAAGCCGGTCCAGCCGATCTCCCCGAGTCCGAAACCGAGGAGGGCGTTGAGGGCGATGCCGATGGTCAGCACCGTCAGGACATTGACGCCGGACAGGGCCAGTACGATGACGGCCAGGTAGGGGACGAGTTTGATCCACTGCATATCTTCCACGGACGGGATGATGTCCAGGTTCATGCCCAGGACGACATAGATGACGGTCACGACGGCTGCGGCCGGCACGGCGAGCCAGCTGTTCGCCTTGAACTTGTCGGCCATGGAGCAACCCTGGGTGCGGGTGGCGGCGATGGTCGTGTCGGAAATGAAGGAAAGGTTGTCTCCGAAGAAGGCGCCGCCGACGATGAGGGCCGTCACCATCGGGAGGCTCAGGCCCGTCTGTCCCGCGATGCCCGCCGCAATCGGGACGAGGGCGACGATGGTTCCGACGCTGGTGCCGATCGCCATCGAGATGAAGCAGGCGGCCAGGAACAGGCCGGCGAGAATCAGTTTGCCGGGCAGGATCATCAGGGTCAGGTTGACCGTCGCCTCGATGCTGCCGATGGCTTTCGCCGTGCTGGCGAAGGCCCCGGCGAGGACGAAGATCCAGATCATGAGCAGGACATTCTTGTCTCCGGCGCCACGGGAGAAGACGGCGACTTTCCGCTCGACGGATGCGCCCCGGCTGATGAGCAGGGCATAGATGGAGGCCAGCAGGAAGGCGGAGGCGATGGGGACCTTGTAGAAATCCTTCGCGATCAGCGAGGAAACCAGGTACAGGATCAGGAAGACGGCGAGCGGGCTCAGGGCCAGCCAGCCGCGCAGCGGTCGCCGGATTTGCGTGGGGACGCGTGCGGCGAGGGACCGGGCCAGTTCGCCCAGGTAGCGTTTCGGGGTGATGCTCATGTCAGGTTCGTTTCTTCGTCTGCGGCAAAGATAGCGTTTTATCCGGGATTTTCGGTATCTTTGCAGATGATGAAGCACTTGTCACCGATATCCTTGCGGGAAGAAGTGCCGGGCGGCGCTGACGCCCGGATCCTGCTGCATGCCTGCTGTGCGCCCTGCAGCGGAGCGATCATAGAGTTCATGCTGCAGCAGGGCCTCCGCCCCGCCGTCTTTTTCAGCAACGCCAACATCTATCCGCTGGAAGAATATGAACTTCGGCGGGACGAGTGTCGCCGCTGGTGCTTGCAGAACGGCCTCGACTTTATCGATGACGACTATGACCATGCCGCCTGGCGACCCGTCGCCCGGGGACTGGAGCAGGAGCCCGAGCGCGGCCGCCGCTGCCTGCAGTGTTTCCGCTACCGCCTGGAGCGGGCGGCCCGCTATGCCCATGAACACGGATACGACGTCCTGACGACGACCCTGGCTTCCTCCCGCTGGAAGGACCTGGACCAGGTTAATGCCGCCGGCGCCTGGGCCTGCAGCCTCTTCCCCGGCGTCACGTGGTGGCCCCGGAACTGGCGGACCGGCGGCCTGCAGCAGCGCCGCGGCGAGATCATCCGCGAGCAGTGTTTCTACAACCAGCAGTATTGCGGCTGCGAGTTCAGTCTTGCCGGCCGGCTGGCGCAGCAGACCCCGTAGCGGTCTTCCGGCATGTCCGGCCGCGGCCGGAATTAAATTTCCCCCTAAAAACCGCAAATTAATTTGCAGTTTCGAAAAATGACGCTATCTTTGCAGTGTATTAGGAAACTAAGACACTATACCAATAAACTGAAAAACGCAAAAAAATAATTGAATTTTTTTAAAAATATATTGATAAACGATAAATATTATTTATATTTGCAAAAACCTTACATGCCATGAAATCGAACAGTGAATACAAAACCGCGGCCCGTACCGCCCTGAAGGGCAACTGGGGCATCGCCGCCATCACCGCCCTCGTTTTCTCTCTCCTGTCCGGTGCGACCGCCGGTTTCCCCGGACTCGGCTACTTCCTGATCGCTCTCCCGCTGACCACCGGTTTCGCCATGACTTGGCTCATCCTGCTGCGCGACGGTGACAAGGAACTCGTGGACAATCTCTTCAACCATACCATCAAGGATTATCTCCACAATGCGGCGACGATGGCCCTGCGCTGCGCCTACATTTTCCTGTGGAGCCTCCTGCTGGTCATTCCCGGCATCGTCAAAGCCCTGTCGTATTCGCTGGTGCCGTTCCTGATCAAGGATCGTCCGGAACTTTCCGCCGACGAGACGATCGACCTGAGCGCCCGGATGATGGACGGACACAAGACGGACCTGTTCCTGCTGTACCTGAGTTTCATCGGCTGGTTCTTCCTCTCGCTGCTGACCTGCGGCATCGGTTTCTTCTTCCTGGCGCCGTATGTCCGTACTTCCGTCGCCGCGTTCTATGAGGATCTGCGGGCGGAACTCCCCGAACAGACGGAGCGCGTGCTCTAGCGGGCACGATGCTTGATGGAATCCAATCCGTTAATCAGACAGTATGCTCATCGAACTCAAAGGCGTCAACAAGACGTACAACAACGGTCAGCCGCTCCATGTCCTGAAAGGCATCGACCTTCAGATCGATAAAGGAGAATTCGTGTCCATCATGGGCGCGTCCGGCTCCGGCAAATCCACCCTGCTGAACATCCTCGGGATCCTGGACAACTACGATGCCGGCGAATATTGGCTGGACGGTACGCTGATCCGGGACCTGACGGAGACGCAGGCGGCGGACTACCGCAACCGGATGATCGGCTTCATCTTCCAGTCCTATAACCTCATCGGCTTCAAGACGGCCGTCGAAAATGTCGAACTGCCGCTGTTCTACCAGGGCGTACCCCGCAAGAAGCGGCGGCAGATGGCCATGGAGTACCTCGACCGGCTCGGACTGAAAGACTGGGCCACCCATTATCCCAACGAGATGTCCGGCGGCCAGAAGCAGCGCGTCGCCATCGCCCGGGCCCTGATCACGCGGCCGCGGATCGTCCTGGCCGACGAACCGACCGGGGCGCTGGATTCGAAGACATCGGTCGAGATCATGGAACTGCTCCAGCAGCTCAACCGGGAAGACGGGATGACCATCATCGTCGTGACCCATGAAAGCGGCGTCGCCAACGCGACCAACAAAATCATCCATATCAAGGACGGCATCATCGGCGCGGTGGAGGAGAACCTCTCCCACACTTCTTCTCCTTTCGGCGCGGATACGATCATGAAGTAACCCATGCGCGATATTTTTCAGGATATTTTCAGTTCCCTGTGGCAGAACAAGCTCCGTACGGCCCTGACCGGGTTCTCGGTGGCTTGGGGCATCTTCATGCTGATCGCCCTGCTGGGTGCCGGCAACGGGGTCTTCAACGCCCTGCTCAGCAATTCCGGCACGATGGACCGGTCGATGGTCATCTATCCCCAGCGGACGGGAAAGCCCTATGCCGGCTACGAGAAAGGACGCCGGATCCGCCTGGATGTCAAGGATGTGGAATTTCTGGAGAGCGAGATGTTCGCCGACCATGTCGACGAGGTCTGCCCGGTCGTCCAGCAGATGGATTCCCTGGTCTACGGCGACCGGTTCATGAATGTCGAACTGATCGGCCTGACCCCGGTCTTCCAGCAGATCCAGAACGTCCAGATCGCCGCGGGTCGTTTCATCAATGAACTCGACGGCCGGGACCGCCGCAAGGTCGTGGTCCTCGGAACGACGGAGGCGGAACAACTGGCCGGGGCCGGCAACGACCCCTCCCGGCTGGTCGGCCGGCAGGTCCGGATCGGCTCCTTCTCCTGGCAGATCGTCGGCCTGGCCAAAAGCGACGAGAGCATGGGCGGCGGATCGCCGCAGCTGTATGCGCCTTATTCGACCGTCAGCCTGATCTATGGCAAGGACAATGAAATCCCGCAGGTCTTTTTCTCTTTCAAGGACTTGGATACGGATGAAGAAAGCGAAAAATTCGAGTCCGCCTACCGGAGCGTGGTCAACAGCCACCACTCCGCGGCGCCGGACGATGAGAATACCCTGTACTTCTGGAACCGCATGTCCTCTTCGCGGCAGATGGACAAGGTGACCCGGATTCTCCGGACGGCCCTGTGGATCCTCGGTCTGTTCACCCTGATCAGCGGCATTGTCGGCGTGTCGAACATCATGCTCATCACCGTCAAGGAACGGACCCATGAATTCGGCATCCGCAAGGCCATCGGCGCCCGTCCGGCCTCCCTGCTGAAACTGGTCATCACCGAGGCCGTCGTCATTACCGCCGTCTTCGGCTACGTCGGCATGTTCCTGGGCATGGTCGCGAACCAGATCATGGACAAGACGCTCGGCGACGCGCCGATCGATGCCGGCATCGTCAAGATCACGATGTTCGTCAATCCGACCGTCGGCCTGGACGTCGCGGTCAAGGCGACCCTGCTGCTGATCATCGCCGGTACCCTGGCCGGACTGATTCCGGCCTGGAAAGCCTCCAAAGTCAAACCCATTGAAGCCCTGCGTGCAGAATGAACCGGTTTTTCGACAGAGACCGTTTCCATGAGATCTGGGAAACGCTGACACGCAACCGCAGCCGCAGCCTGCTGACCGGTTTCGGCGTGTTCTGGGGCATTTTCATGCTGCTTTCCATGATGGGCGGCGGCCAGGGGCTCAAGGCCCTCCTGGAACATGAACTCGAAGGGTTCGCAACGAATTCCGGCTTCCTGATTTCGGGCGAGACCTCCCTGCCGTACAAGGGCTTCCGGAGCGGCCGCACCTGGACCCTGACCCTGTCCGACATCGAACGGCTCCGGCGGTCGATCCCCGAGATCGACGTCGTGACCGGCAACATCGGCATGTGGGGGTCCCAGGCGACGTACGAGGACCGCGAGGCCGACTGCCAGGGCCGCGGCGTCCGCCCGGAGTACGCGCGGATCGAGGAGCCGAAACTGGCGTACGGCCGCTATATCAACGAAGTGGACATCGACCAGGAACGCAAGGTCTGCGTTCTGGGCAAGCGGGTCTACCAGAACCTGTTCCCGGACGGCGGGGATCCCTGCGGCGAGTTCGTCCAGTTCGGAAACGTCTGGTTCCAGGTCGTCGGGGTCGACATGAACAACGGCAACATCGGCATCAACGGGACTGCGGACCGTTCGCTGACCATTCCGATGAGCGTCCTCCAGAAACTCTACAACAAGGGAGACGACGTGGACTTCATCTGCATGACCGCCAAGCCGGGCTACAAGATCAAGGACATCCTGGCCCGTTCGAAGGAGATCCTGTTCCGGGAGCATTTCATCGATCCGGATGACAAGAAAGCCGTTTTCGAAGTCAATGCGGAGGAATTGTTCAGCATCATGGACAATCTTTTCAAGGGCGTCAACCTGCTGATCTGGCTGGTCGGCTTCGGAACGCTGCTGGCAGCGGCCATCGGCGTGTCGAACATCATGATGGTCACGGTCAAGGAGCGGACCACGGAGATCGGCATCCGCCGGGCGATCGGGGCGACGCCGAAGATGATCCTGTCGCAGATCATGCTGGAGAGCGTGCTGCTGACCCTGGCCTTCGGCCTGCTGGGCATCGTCTTTTCGGTCATGGTCCTGTCCGTCGCCGAGATCGGCGTCAGTGCCTCGATGGAGATGGCGGTGGGCTTCCAGGTCAGTTTCGGCGCGGCCATGCTGGCGGTCCTGATCCTGACGGTCCTCGGCCTGCTGGCCGGGCTCGCCCCGGCGGCAAGGGCCATGAACATCAAACCGGTCGATGCCATGCGGGACGAATAGACCGCCCCGGCCGAACCATCCTGAACGAAGTGAAGAATCTGAAATAACAATGATATATGAAGAATTTTAAAAAGTATCTGATCCTATCCCTGCTGGCGCTGGTCGTCCTGGGCACCTTCTCGTACCTGTGGCGCAAATCCCGTCCGGTGGAGATCCGGTATGAATCCCTGGAAGCTGTCGTCGGCGATATCGCCCGGACGGCCGTCGTGACCGGAAAGATCGTCCCGCGCAACGAGGTCAATATCAAGCCCCAGATCAGCGGCATCATTTCCGAACTCTACAAGGAAGCCGGTCAGCAGGTGGCGGAAGGCGAAGTCATCGCGAAGGTCAAGGTCATCCCCGAGATGAGTTCCCTCAGTTCCGCCCAGAGCCGTGTCCGTCTGGCGGAGCTGAACCTGAACCAGGCCCGGACGGATTACAACCGCGAGAAGAACCTGTATGACAAACAGCTGGTCAGTGCGGAAGAATACGAGAAGATCAGCCAGGCCCTGGAACAGGCGAAGGAAGAATATGCCGCCGCCCAGGAGGCTCTGGAGGTGATCCGGGACGGTGTTTCGAAACGCAACGCCTCCTCCAGTTCGACCCTGATCCGTTCGACGATTTCCGGCCTGATCCTGGACATCCCGGTCAAGGTCGGCAACACCGTGACCCTCAGCAACACGTTCAACGACGGTACGACGATCGCGACGGTCGCCAACATGAACGACCTGATTTTCGACGGGAATGTCGACGAGACGGAGGTCGGTCGTCTTTCGGAAGGGATGCCGGTCGTCATCCGGATCGGCGCCCTCCAGAACCTGAAGTTCGACGCCTTCCTGGAGTATATTTCCCCGAAGGCGACCTCCTCGGGCGGTGCCAACCAGTTCGAGATCAAGGCGGCGGTCCAGGTGCCGGAAGACGTGAAGATCCGGTCCGGATACAGCGCGAATGCAGAGATTGAAATGGAGCGGGTTGAGCACGTCCTGACCATCCCGGAGAGTGCTGTCGAATTCAAGGAAGACTCCGCCTATGTCTATGTCGGCGGACCGAAGGAATATGTCCGCAAGAGCATCCGGACCGGCTTGAGCGACGGTGTCAACATCGAGGTCCAGTCCGGCCTGAAGGCGGGCGACAAGGTCCGCGGCAACCAGATTCTTGAAACCGAAGAGCCATGAGACGCATTCTGATCGTATGCGCCCTGCTGGGCGTCGGCCTGGGCGTCTGGGCGCAGCCCTGGACCCTGCCGCAGTGCATCCGTCATGCACTGGAGAACAACCTGACGATCCGCCAGGGCGAAATCAGTGTCCGCCAGAGCGAGATCGAACTGAACACCGCCCGGAACCGCCGTCTGCCGGGTGTCAGCGCCGGGGCTTCGGAGAGTTTCAGCGCCGGCCGTTCCCTGCTCGGCAACAACACCTATGCGACCAATACGAATTCGACTTCCACGAATTTCAACATCGGGGTGGACGTGCCGGTCTTCCAGGGCTTCCAGATCCGGGACAACATCGCCCTGAGCCGGCTGAACCTGGCGGCGGCGACCGCCGACCTGGAGAAAGCCAAGGACGACATCCGCGTCGCGGTGGCTCAGGCTTATGTGCAGGTGCTGTATAACATGGAGATCCTGGAGGTCGCGGAGAACCAGATCGTCATCGATTCCATGCAGGTCGTGCGTCTGACGGAGATGCTCCGGAACGGGAAGGCTTCGGCGGCCGAACTGGCCCAGCAGAAGGCGTCCCATGCCCAGAGCCTGTACCAGCGGACGCAGGCTTCCAATAACCTGCGGCTCAGCCTGCTGGATCTGGCACAACTGCTGGAACTCCCGGATCCGGACGGTTTCTCCATCGTCCGGCCCGATCCGGAAGCCCTCGAGATCCGGCTCCTGGAGAGTGCCGATGCGATTTATGAGCAGGCCGTGGACCGGAAGGCTTCGATTCAGGCGGAGCAGAAGCGCCTGGAGGTGGCGGATGCCCGGGTGGCCCTGGCCAAGGGCGCTTTCCTGCCGTCCCTTTCCCTGAGCGGCGGTGTCGGCACCGGCTATTATACCTCGTCCCTGGGCAGCAGCGCCTCGTTCTCTTCGCAGATGCGGAACAACTTCAGCCAGCAGCTCGGGCTGAGTCTCAGCGTCCCGATTTTCTCCCGGATGTCCAACCGCAACAATCTCCGGACGGCGGAACTCAACAGCCGTTCGCAGGCGCTGCAGCTGGAAAATGCCCGCAAGTCCCTGTACAAGGAGATCCAGCAGGCCTGGTACAGCGCCCGGGCGTCCCAGGACAAATACTACAGCAGCCGTCAGGTCTGCGACAGCGCCCGGGAATCTTTTGAACTGGTCAGCGCGAAGTATGAAAACGGGAAAGCGAACATCACGGAATTCAACGAAGCGAAAAACACCTTGATGAAAGCGGAGTCCGATCTGGTCCAGTCCCGGTACGAGCAACTCTACCAGACGAAACTGCTGGATTTCTATAAAGGAGAAGAATTGTCTTTCTAATTGGTTAAAAGGTCAAAAAAAGCGACCTGCGCGCCATAAAGGGTGTGCAGGTTTGCTTTTTTTTTATATCATAATGGAACACACTATCTATTAACATATGATGCTATGATTACACAAAGAAAGACAATTGCAGAAATCGCAGATGCCTGGAAACAAGACAAGAAAGCTTTCGTCAAGCTGTCTACCTATTCCGCCTATATCCTGATTCTGCAGAATCATATTCTCCCTTATTTCGGAGACAGGACCGAAATAAGGGAATATGATGTCCAGCAGTTCGCTATCCAGAAAATGGAGGCGGGACTTTGCCAGAAATCCGTCAAGGATATCCTGATTGTTTTGAAGATGATTGTCCGTTTCGGAGCCAAATACGGTTGGTGCGATTATGTGGAATGGGATGTGCGCTATCCTTCCCAGCAGGACAAGAAAGAACTGAGTGTCCTGACGGTGGACAACCACCGGAAGGTCCTGGAATATGTCCAGTCCAACTTCACGTTCAAGAATCTCGGGATCTACATCTGCCTGACAGGCGGCCTGCGGATCGGAGAGGTCTGCGCCCTGCAGTGGAAAGACCTCGATGTGGACCACGGGGTCATCCATGTCTGCAAGACCGTGGAACGGATCTATATCGTGGACGGAGACAACCGGCGGACCCAGCTGGTCATCGGCAATCCGAAGACGCTCAACTCCACGCGGGACGTCCCGATGACCTCCGACCTGAACCGGATGCTGAAACCGTTCCGCCGCGTGATGAATCCGGACTATTACCTGCTGACGAACGAAGCCGTCCCAACGGAGCCCCGTACGTACCGCAATTATTACAAGCGGCTGATGCGCAGGCTGGGCATCCCGCCGTTGAAATTCCACGGTTTGCGGCACAGTTTCGCAACCCGTTGCATCGAGAGCAACTGCGACTACAAGACCGTCAGTGTCATCCTGGGACATTCCAGCATCAACACGACGCTCAATCTCTATGTCCACCCGAACATCGAGCAGAAAAAGAAATGCATCGACAAGATGTTCCGCTCGATCAAGTAGGTCAGCGCAGGCGCAATTTCTTGACCTTCCCGTCCTTCCAGACCATGTCCGCGGTCTTTCCGCCACGGGTCCGCAGACCCTTGACGGAACCGGACTTCCACGCTTCCGGAAGGGCTGGGAGTGTCTTGACGGATCCGTCCGCGGCAGACAGGAGGATCATCTCCAGGACGCCGGCGCAGCCGCCGAAGTTCCCGTCGATCTGGAAAGGGGAGTGGGCATCCAGCAGGTTGGGATAGGTGCCGCCGCCCCGGCGGGCGTCGTCGCCGCGGTAGCCGTCCGGGCTGACGTAGCGCAGGAGCCGCCGGTACATCCGGTATGCTTTCTCGCCTTCACCCAGGCGGGCGTACAGGTTGATCCGCCATCCGCAGCTCCATCCGGTCGTCTCGAATCCCTTGGTATCCAGAGTCTTCAGTGCGGCATCGGCCAGCCGTCCTTCCGTGATCTGGTGGCCGGGGTAGACGCCGAACAGGTGACTTTGGTGGCGGTGGCGGGGATCCTCGTCCGCCCAGTCATGGTACCATTCCTGCAGGTTCCCCTGCCGTCCGACCTGATACGGGCGGAGTCCGGCCAGCTTGCTTTCCGCTTCCCGGATGAAATCCCCGTCGATTCCGAGGACCCGGGCAGCGGCCACGGCATCCGTCAGGCATTCTCGGATCATCGCGAGGTCCGCCGTGCCGCCGTACAGGGTGGCGCCCCGGAAGCCGGTGTCGGTGATGTAGCGGTTCTCCGGCGAGGTGCCCGGTGAGGTGATCCATTCCCCGTCTTTCGTGACCAGCCAGTCCAGGCAGAATTCCGCTGCGCCCTTGAGGACGGCGTAATCCTTCTGCAGCCGCACCTTGTCGCGGGTATGGAGCCAGTGCTCCCAGATGTGGGTCGACAGCCAGGCGCCGCCCATGGTCCAGTCCGCCCAGCTCGGGTCGCTGGATTCCATGCCGACCGGGCAGGTCATGGCCCAAATGTCCGAATTGTGCCCCAGGTTCCAGCCCCGGGCGACGCCGTAGTAGCGTTGCGCCGATTCCCGTCCCGTCGCGGCGAGGCGGTGGAGAAAATCGAGCAGGACTTCATGCAGTTCGCCCAGGCCGGCCGCTTCGGCCGCCCAGTAGTTCTCTTCCAGGTTGATGTTGGTGGTGTAGTTGCTGCTCCACGGCGGGTCCATACTCTCGTTCCAGAGCCCCTGGAGATTGGCCGGGACGCCGGGGGTGCGGGAGGAGGCGATCAGCAGGTAGCGGCCGTACTGGAAGTACAGGGCTTCCAGTTCCGGGTTGGCCTGGTTCTCGTCGGTGTAGAGGCGGAGCTGTTCGTCGGTCGGCAGTGCCTTGACGGCGGCATCGGTGGTGCCGAGGTCGAGACTGACGCGGCCGAAGAGCCGGCTGTAGTCTTTTTCATGGCGGCGGCGGAGTGCCTTGTAACCGGTGCGCAGGGTGCGCTTGGCATTGGCATCGGCCAGTGCCTGGTAAGGTTTCCCTTCCGCGACCGGATCCTTGTCAAAGCCGTTGAAACTGGTTGCGTTGACGACCAGCAGGGTCGCTTCCCGGCAGTTCTTGAGGGTGATGCCGGTATCGTCCGCCTGGACGCGGCCGCCCTTGTGGCGGACGGAAACGACGGTCCGGAAATGGATTCCCCGGGCGGGGTCATAGAGGAATTGTCCCTCGCCGCTCTTGTAGTAGCCGGGGTAGGAGTGCCAGGCGGCGTACCCGTCGGTTACGAGGGCGTTGTAGGCTTTTTTTGTTTCATGGGGGAGGGGCGTGTCATACAGGATGCGGGCGTCGATTCCGTCCTCTGCCGTCAGGCGGATGACGATGACGGAATCCGGCGCCGAGGCGAACACTTCCGTCGAGCAGGCATGTCCGTCCCGCAGCCAGGTGGTCTGTGCCAGGGCTTCGGACAGGTCCAGCGCCCGCCGGTATTCCGTGACGGAACCTTTCTTTTCATACCGGATGGTCAGGGTGCCCAGCGGCTGGTAGGTTTCGCTGAAATGGCCCTGGACCTGTTTCTGGAGCTGCTCCGCTTCGGCGTAGTCTTCCCGGTCCAATGCGGCGCGGATCAGCGGGATGACCTGCCGGGCCGTGGACCCGGTTCCTGTCCGGATATCGGGATGGCCGGCGCCTCCGTCCGGTTCGCCGGTCCACAGGGTAATGTCGTTGAGGGAGATTTTCTCCTGCTCCGTCCCGCCATAGACCATGGCGCCGAGCCGGCCGTTGCCGACCGGGAGGGCTTCTTCGAAGAAGTCCGCGGGGCGGTCGTAGTGCAGCACGAGATCCTGCTGGGGGGCGTGGGTGCAGGCGGCCAGAAGCAGGCCGGCCAGCAATCCTGTTGTTTTCCGATACATGGCTGATCCTTTTTCCAAAGATACGGAAAAACCGCGAAAGCGGTATCCAGGGGTAGACATGAAATGAAATAATTCTTTTTTTTCCGGTAGAAATGATTAAATTCGCTTAAACTTTCTGCTAACGGACTTACGATGTTGACGCTATTGCTTTCCCTGCTGCTTGCTTTCCTCCCTGCAGTATCGGAGGAAACCGGGGTACCGGCCCCGGACTTTTCGTCTTACCTGACGGTGCTGGACCAGGCGTTCGATGCCTATGAAGCCAGCGATGCGGAATCCGCCGTCCGGCTTTGCGAATCCATCCTTCCCCAAATCCGTGCCACCCGCGACGAGGAGAACCTGTGCGAGTGCCTCAGCCTGCTCGGCGCTTCCTACCACCGGCTCGGCATTTTCGACCTGGCACTGGATGCCACGCAAGAGTGCTACCAGCTGGATTTGAAGAGCGGGGACGCGGGCCGGATCAGTTCGTCACTGAACAACCTGGCCGGTATTTATCTGGCCACCGGGGAATATGAAACGGCGGAGTCCATGATCCTGGATGCCATTGAATATGAGAAGGATCAGGAAAATTCGCAGGCGTTGGCAATCCGGTACGGCATGGCGGCGGACATCTACCAGAAACTGGGCCGCTATGACCTGGCCGTCCAGTATGCCACGACGGCACTGAACCTGGACCGGGAAGCCGGCCGCACGGAAAAGGTTGCCATCCGGCTCTCCCAGCTGGCGGAGGCGTATCTGGGTTTCGGAAAACTGGGTGAGGCGGAGCGTTGCCTCAACCAGGCTGTCCCTGTCTTCCTCTCGGCGGGCAATGACCATTCCCTGGCCATCTGCCGGCAGCAGCAGGGCATGCTGGCGCTCAAGCGGAATGACCGTCCGGCGGCGATCCGTTATTTCCGGATGGCTGCGGATCTCGCCCGCAAGACCGGCAACCGGATGGTCGAACGGAATGTGCAGCGCGAACTGGCCGAGGCTCTCCGGCCAAGCGACCCGACGGCGGCGCTGGCCAGCATGGAGCGCTATATGGTCCTGAATGACAGCATTCTCAAGCAGGAGACGACCCAGCGGCTGAGCGAGTTCCGAATCAAATATGAACTGGCGGAGAAAGATGCGGAACTGACGGCCGAAAAGGAGCGGCTCCGTACGCAGAAACGGATGACGTTCCTGTTCCTGGCCCTGACCATCCTGCTGTTGGCCATACTGGTCGGGACCTGGTACCTGCATCAGTTGCGGCTGCGCAACCGCCAGATCCAGGAAAAGGCCGTCCGGCTGAAAGGCCGTATGGTCGAATTGGGGCAGGTCGGCGATTCCATGAGCCAGAAGGAGCGGAAACAGGAGTTGGAGAACATCACCAAGGAGATGTCCGACCTGATGCCGGACCTGCATCTGACACCCCGGGAAATCGAGGTGGCGAAATACAGTGCGGAGGGCCTGCTCAGCAAGGAGATCGGAGACAAGTTGGGTATTTCCCAGCGGACCGTCGAAACGCACAAGACCAACATCTTCCGCAAGCTCGGCATCAATACCACCGTCGAACTGGTCCGTCTTGTCAGCGACCATCCCGAGATGTTCCGTTCCTAGCCCCGTCCCCTCCGGCGGCGTCCGCTGACAAACCGCTTAACCTGCTTCCATAGCGCGAGGAGGGCACAAAAAAACCGCCGCTTACAAAGCGTCGGGCGATATATCTTGAGGTTCGTATGCAGGGTTCGTATAGGTCTGCATGCGTATGTTGTTGATTGGTAGCGGGAGTGGGTCACGATCCCACGACCTCCGGATTATGAATCCGACGCTCTAACCAGCTGAGCTACCCCGCCATCATGGATGGTCCAAAATAAAAATCAGCACGTGGCTGATTTTTGTTGAGATAGAAGGATTCGAACCCTCACTGACAGAGCCAGAATCTGTAGTGCTACCATTACACCATATCTCAATATTCCCTTTCATTACTGATTGGGACTGCAAATGTACAACACTTTTGCCAATCTGCAAATTTTTTTTGCAAAAACTTGCCTATCCGCGCCAAATGAGGGCGGTTGCCCAAACTTCGCAACCTTCACAGCGGCCGACGAATCCGAGTTTCTCCGTCGTGGTCGCCTTG
This sequence comes from uncultured Bacteroidia bacterium, assembly GCA_902803715.1. Classification (GTDB taxonomy): domain Bacteria; phylum Bacteroidota; class Bacteroidia; order Bacteroidales; family UBA932; genus Cryptobacteroides. The sequence goes on along the minus strand of CADCRA010000045.1, from coordinate 10,885 downwards.
ACGGAGACGCAGTCTTCCCCGATACCGAGGAGCCCGGCCAGGACCGTCCGCATCTGCGGGACGTACGCCGCGATCTTCGGTCGCTGGAGCGCGATGGTGATGTCGACGTTTCCGACGTGCCATCCGTCGGTGCAGACCAGTCCGAGGACCCTCCGGAGGAGATCCTTGCTGTCGGCGCCTTTCCACTGGTCGGACGTGTCGGGGAAGTGGTGGCCGATGTCCCCCATGGCCCGGCAGCCCAGCAGGGCGTCGCACAGGGCATGGATGGCGACGTCGCCGTCGGAGTGGGCGACGAAACCGACCGGAGCGTCGATCCGGATCCCGCCGAGCCACATCGGCAGGTCCGGTGCCATCTGGTGGACGTCATATCCGCTGCCGATCCGGAAAGGGCATGTATTTTGGAGGCGATTATCCATAAGAAGATGTATTTGGAGCAAAAATACGGAATTATTTCTTATTTTTGCTCTTTAAGACAAAGGAACCACGTATGGCACGATTCAGTTTTTTCGGAGACCAGGAGCACAGGGTCTTCAATTACAAGCCGATATACTATGACCAGGAGAAGGAAGAGCGTCGCCAGATGTTCGGCCAGGTCGACGGCAGCATCGAAAAAGAGAACCAGGAGAAGGGGGGACATGCTCCCGGCTCCTATATCCAGGGCGCGTTCCGCAACGGCAATTATGCCCGCCGCCGCGGTTCGACCAAGGCCCAGACGTACATCGGCATCATCGGCCTCATTCTCGTGGTGATCGTGCTGCTGTACATTACCAAATTCTACGCATTGCTGTAAGAGCATGGACATCCGGATCTTACCGAGCAATATTGCCAACCTGATCGCTGCCGGCGAAGTCGTGCAGCGTCCTGCCTCCGTCGTCAAGGAACTGATGGAGAATGCCGTCGATGCCGGCGCGGACCAGGTCACGGTCGTCATCACCGATGCCGGCCGCACCCTCATCCAGGTCATCGACAACGGCTGCGGCATGTCCCCGGATGAAGCGGTGCTCTGCTTCGAGCGGCATGCCACCTCGAAAATTGCGACGGCGGATGACCTGCAGGACATCCATACCTTCGGTTTCCGCGGCGAAGCCCTGGCCTCCATCGCCGCCGTGGCGGAAGTGACCCTCAAGACCCGCCGGGAAGAAGACGCCGTGGGTTGCCAGGTCGAGTTTGCGGATTCGAAGCACCTGGCGACCGTCGAGACGGCGGCGCCCAAGGGCTGCAATTTCGCCGTCCGGAACCTGTTCTACAACGTTCCGGCCCGGCGCAAGTTCCTCAAGTCGGACAATGTCGAATTCAAGCACATCGCCGAAGAGTTCACCCGCGTCGCCCTGACCCGTCCCGACATCGGTTTCTCCCTGATCCACAACGGCAAGGACATCCATGTCCTCAAGCCGGCCAAGTCCCTGAAATTCCGGATCCAGGACCTGCTGGGCAACGCCGCCGTCGACAAGGTGGTCGATGTCAGCGCGGAGACGTCCATTGTCAAGGTCGACGGGTACATCTGCAGCCCCGATGCGGCCCGCAAGACCGTCGGGTCCCAGTATTTCTTTGTCAACGGCCGCTATTTCCGCAGCCCCTATCTGCACAAGGCGGTCATGAAGGCGTATGAAAACCTCATCGCGGACGGGGCCGTTCCGTCTTATTTCCTCTACCTGACCGTCGATCCCCGGTCGGTCGACGTGAACATCCATCCGACGAAGACCGAAATCAAATTTGAAGAGGACAGCGTCATCTTCCAGGTCATCTTCGCCTGTGTCAAGGAGGCGCTGGGCCGCCATTCCTTTGGCGCCGAGATCCAGTTCGACAACGTGCCGGAGATGCCGGTTTTCGGCAAGAATTACGCGAGTTTCCGCCCGGAGCCCATCCAGCCGGACGTCTCCTTCGACCCGGACTACAACCCGTTCGAGACGGAAAAACCCGCACGCGCCGGATGGGATGCACCGAAAGACAGGCCGGACCCGTGGGGCGGCGCCCCCGCTTACCGTCCCGAACCGCGCGAAGACTATGGTAAGTTGTTCGAAGACAAGACCGTACCCTCGACGGCCGCCATCATCTTCCAGGGGAAATACATCCTCACCCCGGCGCCGGACGGCATCATGGTCGTCAACATCCGCCGCGCCCGCGAGCGCATCCTGTATGAGCGTTTCCTGGCCGCCATCACCCGCAACGGCCATGTCAGCCAGAGCGCCTTGTTCCCGGTCCAGGTCCAGGTCGGCGTGCAGAACCGCCTGCTTTTCGACGAGCATGCGCAGCTGTTGTCCAGCCTCGGCTTCGACATCAGCGCCTTCGGCAACGACACCGTTGTCGTGAACGGTGTTCCGGACGGGTTCTCCTGCGACCCCGGCCGCGTCGAGACCCTCGTCCAGGACCTTCTCCTCATCCTGTCGGATGACCATACCTCCCTTCCCGGCATGCTCGAGTCTTCGCTGGCGGAGAAATTCGCCCGTCTCGGCGCCTCGGAAGGCACCCCGCTGACTTCTCCCTTCGAAGCCCAGCGCCTGATTGAAACCCTGTTCGGCTGCGAGAATGCGGAATATACCCCGAACGGCCGCAAGACGGTCGTCCTGCTCGACGCCGGCGAACTCGAAAAGAAATTCTGAAATGGCTTATTACGAATATGACGGCGGCGACCGCGGAGGCTTCCTCTCCTCGATTCCGCCGGTAACGAGAAACCTGCTGATCATCAATGTGATCCTCTTTGCGGCGACGCTGATCAACGAGGAGTTCATGGTCAAGACGTTTGCCATGTTCTATCCGACCTCGTATTTCTTCCGTCCCTGGCAGATCATCACCCACATGTTCATGCACGGCGGAGTCTGGCACATCTTCTTCAACATGTGGTCGCTCTGGATGTTCGGCTCCGTCCTCGAACAGGCGATCGGATCGAAGAAATTCGGCGTTTATTATTTCCTGTCCGGACTGGGCGCCGTCGCCCTGCACACCTTCGTGCAGTATCTCCAGGTGGCGCCGCTGCTGGAAGCCGGGAACATGCCGGCTTATTATGCCCTCGTCAACACCCCGACCCTCGGCGCTTCCGGCGCCGTCTACGGCATCCTGATCGGTTACGCCCTGTTGTATCCGGACAGCATCCTGACCCTGGTATTTCCTCCGATCTCGCTGAAAGCCAAGTGGTTCATTCTGATTTTTGCAGCCATCGAACTCGTGACCGGCGTTCTCGGAACGGCGGACGGCATCGCCCATTTCGCCCACCTGGGCGGCATGGTGGTCGGCGGCCTGCTGATGTGGTGGTGGAAACGGAGCCGCCGCCTGTACGACCGGGACCTCTGGATCTAGGATCATGACAAGGGCTGGGAACCGGAAAAAGAACCTGCTGTTCGGCATCACGTCGCGGGCGCTTCTGTGCGCGGCCGCGTTGCTGCTGCTGTTGAGCTATGTTTCCGTCGTCGTCAATCCGGCGGAGGCCTGGTTCATGACCTTCTTCGGCCTGTTCTACATCCCGTTCCTGCTGCTCAATGCCTTCCTGCTGGTCTGGGCCCTGGCCCGCCGCTCGAAGGCGGTGCTGATTCCCCTGGTCGCCCTCCTTCCTTCGCTGTTCATCTTCGGCCGGTATTTCCAGTTCTCCTCCGGCGGCGCCGAACCCGGCCCCGACGACGTCAAGGTTGTTTCCTACAACGTCGGCCGCTTCGCCCTGTCCGGAGAACGGGCCCAAGCCTGCCGGGATTCCGTCGTCCGTTTCCTCCGGGAACAGGATGCGGACATCATCTGTCTCCAGGAGTTCTTTTACGACGATGCCTCCAAAGTCCGGGCTTTCTTCCGGAAGCATTTCCCGGAGCATGACTGCGAATATTTCGTCTACCCGACCGATGCCGGCTGTTATGGCAACGTGACCCTGAGCCGTTTTCCCATCCGCTCGAAAGGGAAACTCGACTTCGACGAGAGTTCGAACCTGGCCATCTGGTCCGACTGCGATGTCCGGGGCACGCGGATGCGGATCTACAACTGCCATTTCCAGAGTTACAACATCTCGCTGTCTCGTGTCGCCCGTTCCTTCCAGGGAGACTACCGGAAGGTTTTCCGGGACACGGAGGAACGGATGCGCGCTTCGATTGTCCGGCGTCCCCGCCAGGTCGAGATGGTGCTGCGCGACATCGACGAGTGCCCGACGGAAGCCGTCGTGACCGGCGATTTCAATGACAATCCGCTGTCCTATACCTACTGGCGGCTGCGCCGGGGGCGGAAAGACACCTTCGTGGAGGCCGGCAAAGGCTTCGGCGCGACCTATTCCGTCCTGCAACCGCTGCTGCGGATCGATTATATCCTGTATCCGGAGGACGCCTTCCGCACCGTGAGCCATGCGGTGGTCCGTCGGCCGTTCTCCGACCATTATCCGATTGTATCAACCCTTTCCCTGACCCATGAAGAAGACCCTCGATGAAATCATGGCGGAGACCCTGAAGGTCCTCCGCGAAGGCGGCCTGATCCTCTATCCGACCGATACCGTCTGGGGCATCGGCTGCGATGCCACCAATCCGGAGGCCGTTGAAAAGGTATATGCTCTCAAGCGCCGCAGCGACGCCAAGGCGCTGGTCCTCCTGGCCGCCAATCTGGACCAGGTCGGACGCTATGTCCGGGTCATTCCGGATATCGCCATCCAACTCGTCGAAGTCAATGACCGTCCGATGACCCTGATCTATCCCGGCGCCATCGCCGGCAAGGCCCCTGCGGCCGGGGAGAAGGCGCAGGCTGACCGGCATTTTATCGCGTGGAACGCCGTGGCCGAAGACGGTTCCGTCGGCATCCGCATCCCGATGATGGACTTTTGCCGCGATCTTTGCTTCAAACTGGGCCGTCCCATTGTCTCGACGTCCGCCAACCTCTCCGGCGAACCGACGCCGGCCCGGTTCGCCGACATTGCGCCGGAAATCCGCGAGGGCGTCGACTATATCGTCGAGCCGGACCTGGAGAAAGGCGCGACGGGCCTGTCTTCCCAGATCCTGAAAGTCGGCCTGTCCGGCGAAATCGCCATCCTCCGCAAATAATGGAACTGTTCTACAGCCCGCAGACCGACGGCGGCATCTGCCGTCTGGATTCGGAGGAAAGCAACCATTGCGTCCGGGTGCTTCGCCATCGTATCGGTGATGAGATCCATGTCATCGACGGGGCGGGGACCCTCTGCCGCTGCGAACTGGTCTCGGATGCGCCCAAGGGCGCAGAAGCCCGTATCCTGGAGACCCTTCCCGGCTGGGGCGGCCATCCTTACCGCCTGACCCTGGCCGTCTGTCCCACGAAGAACAACGATCGCTATGAGTGGTTTGCCGAAAAGGCGACCGAAATCGGGGTTGATGCCATCGTACCGGTCATCGGCGAGCGCTCCGAACGGAAGGTCTTCAAGACCGACCGCTTGCGGAAAATCGTCCTTTCGGCGACGAAACAATCCCTGAAGGCGCAGCTCCCGGAAGTGGTGGAGCCCATGAAAGTCAGCGCGTTCATCGATGCCATGGCGGCAGATGACACGGTCTTGAAACTGATTGCCTACTGCTTCGAAGATGAGTCCGTCCCCCGCATCTCCGTCAAGCAGGCGCTCCGGGACTTCGGCGGAGACCGGATCGCCGTCCTGATCGGACCCGAGGGCGATTTCTCCCCGGAGGAAGCGCGCCGGGCCATCGCCGCCGGCTTCCGGCCGGTGCACCTCGGTTCTTCCCGTCTCCGGACGGAGACAGCCGCCGTCACGGCGGCGGAAGCGGTTTATTTCCAATTCATGTAACCATGTTCATCGGCGTCATTTCCGATACCCACGGCGTCTTCAGCGACGAATTCCGCCGGTTCCTCGAACCGGTCGACGAGATCTGGCATGCCGGCGATTTCGGCGGCGGGATCGACTTTGTCCACCAGATTTCCGCGTTCAAGCCGCTGGTCGGCGTCTACGGCAACTGCGATGCGCAGGAGATCCGGTTCGAGTGTCCGTTGACTCAGTTGTTCAACTGCGAGGGACTGAAGGTCCTGATGACCCATATCGGCGGCTATCCGGGCCACTATCCGCTCAATGTCCGAGCGATGATCGACCTGCACCGGCCGGATATCTTCGTCTGCGGTCATTCCCATATCCTGAAGGTCATGAACGATCCGCAGTACCATTTGCTGGCCATCAATCCCGGCGCGGCCGGCCTGCAGGGTTGGCAGATTGTCCGGACGGCCCTCCGTTTCCATATCGATGAAGGAAAAATCCATGATATGGAAGTGTTTGAACTGCCGCGGAAGTAATCCTTTCCGTTTTGGTCGAGAGGAGGGACCCTAAAACGATAAAGTCAAAATTCTTGTTTGTTTCTTCCGGAAAGCGCAGTACTTTTGCCGCGCAAAATGTGTTTTGTTTAACTGGTTAAAAGTACTGAAACCATGAAAAAAGTATTTATGCCCGTCGCAGTCGTCGCGATGATGATCGCGGTTGCTGCTTGTGGAAACAACAACTCCAAGAAGGCGGAAGAAGTTGAGACCGTCATCGAAGAGAACGTCGAGGCCGCCACTGACTCCACCGTCGCCGCCATCGATTCTCTCGAGGCCGCTGCCCAGGAGATTGCTGAAGAGGTCGTCGCCGAGTAATTCCGCGTCACCCGCCACAATCCTGTACGACACCGCATCTACGGTGCCGTTTTTTTATTCCCGCCGGTCAGGAGAGAATGCACAGAATCTTTTGTATCTTTGTATCATTATGGCGACGAAGGAAAAGACGGTTTGGTTCTGCACGAACTGCGGGAACGAATATTCGAAATGGCTGGGCCAGTGCCCGGCCTGCAAACAATGGAACACCCTGGTGGAAAAGACGGTAGCGACCGGCGCTCCGAAACGGAATGCGGCGGCGGCCTCCCGCTCCGGCTCCCATGCGCCCCAGCCCCTGCAGGAAGTGGGGTCTGCGCAGGAGCACCGGATCTCGCTGGGCAACGGTGAAGTCGACCGGCTGCTGTGCGGCGGCCTGGTCGAAGGTTCGCTCGTCCTGCTGGGCGGCGAGCCGGGCATCGGCAAATCGACCCTTTCCCTCCAGCTTCCCCTCGGCGCTCCGCAACTGAAGACGCTCTATGTCTCCGGTGAAGAGAGTGCCCGTCAGGTCAAGATGCGGGCCGAACGCCTGGGCGGCGACCTGTCCAACTGCTTCATTTACAGCGAAACGAAGATTGAGAACATCATCGCGGAAGCCAGTACGATGAACCCCGACCTGGTCGTCGTCGATTCGGTCCAGACCATGTACTCGGAGAATGTCGAGTCTTCCGCCGGCAGCGTGACCCAGATCAAGGAGGTCACCTCGCTGCTCCTGCATTTCGCCAAATCGACCGGCATTCCGGTCCTGCTGATCGGCCACATCACCAAGGACGGCACGATCGCCGGTCCGAAGATCCTGGAACATATCGTCGACGTCGTCCTGCAGTTCGAGGGCGACGACAAAGGCTCCTACCGGCTGCTGCGCAGCATCAAGAACCGCTTCGGTTCCACGTCGGAACTCGCTGTCTTCGAGATGACCGGCACCGGCCTGCGGGAGGTGACCAATCCGTCCGAGATGCTGATGCCGATGCATGAGCAGGGACTCAGCGGCACGGCGGTCGCTGCCATGCTGGACGGCCTGCGGCCCTTCCTCTTCGAGGTGCAGGCGCTGGTCAGCACGGCCGCCTATGGAACGGCGCAGCGCAGCGCGACCGGCTTCGACGTGCGGCGGCTGAACATGCTGCTGGCCGTCCTGGAGAAGCGGGCCGGTTTCAAACTGAACATGAAGGACGTGTTCCTGAACATGGCCGGCGGTCTGCGGGTGGCGGATCCGGCCTGCGACCTGGCCGTCGTCTGTGCCGTGCTCTCTTCGAATTTCGATTTCGCCATTCCTTCCGATGTCTGCTTCGCCGGCGAGGTCGGCCTGAGCGGCGAGATCCGTCCCGTTACCCAGGTGGACCGCCGTGTCACGGAAGCGGCCCGGCTGGGTTTCAAGAAGATTTATCTTTCAAAATACGCCTCCCTGGACAAGAGCGCGGCCGGCGGCATCGAAGTCGTCAAGGTCGCGGATATCCCGGCGCTGGTCCGCGCCGTTTTCAAAGGATGAGAAGATTTCTGGCTATCGCGGCGGCGGTCATGCTGGCCCTGCCGCTGGGCGCCCAGCAACGGGCGGTCAGCCGGGCGGAAGATGCGCCCGGCCGGGTCCGCCGCTATATCGATATCGTAGCGAAAGGGGAGGCCTTGCAGGGTTCCGTCATCAGTGTGCTCGCCGTCCGGGCGGGCGGCGATACCGTCGTCGCTTACGGCAGCGGCCAGCGGATGATTCCTGCGTCCAATACCAAACTGGTTACCACCGGCCTGGCCCTGCATGAACTCGGTCCCGACTACCGGTTCGAAACCCGGATCGGCTGCAGCGGCCGGATCGAAGACGGGGTCCTGAAAGGAGACGTATACATCATCGGCGGCGGTGACCCGACAATCGGGACGAAAGATACGGCTGCCACGCCGCTCCAGACGCTGTTCGCCCGGTGGAAAAAATATCTGTCGGATGCCGGAATCCGCAGGATCGAAGGGCGGGTGATCGGTGACGGCCGGTATTTCGACGGCCCGCTCGAGAGTGACAGTTGGGCGTACCAGGACCTGGGTACCTATTACGGAACCGGCGGCAACGGACTGAGTTTCTACCGGAATATCCTGGATGTCCAGGTCGCTGCCGGCGCCAAGGTCGGCGATCCGGTCAAGGTCACGCCGTCCTATCCGGAACTGCCCTGGATGCAATACGGCAGCCTGGCCCGGACCTCTGCCAAGGGTACCGGGGACAAACTGTACCTGTTCAATACGGACCTGGCTCCGGTTGCGGAAATGCGGGGGACCTTTGCCATCGACCGGCAGCCGAAGAAAGAGGAATGCAGCAACAAGTTCGGCGCGATGACCTGTGCGCACTACTTCCGGAACTACCTGGAAAAGAACGGGATTCCGACGGGCGGCATCGCGGATGTCGATCCGGAGGGGCGGCTCCGCTCCGATGTGTTCCAGGCGGTCGGCACTCCGGCGGACAGCATCCGGATCCTCGGGTCGACCCTTTCGCCGGTGCTTCGGGAGATTGCGAAGATCACCAACGACCGCAGCGATAACTTCTATGCCGAGACCCTGTTCCGGGCCTTGTCCCGGGTCGGGAAAGGTTCGGCCGATTACCTGACCGCCCGCGATGCGGAGGCTGCGGCGTTCCGCCGCATGGGCCTGGATCCGGCACAGGTGCGGATCGTCGACGGCAGCGGCCTCGCCCGGGACAACTGGATTTCCCCGGATTTCATGTGCCGTTTCCTGCGAAGGATGATGGATTCCCCTTCCTTCGGGGATTATGCGGCGTCCCTTTCCAGTCCCGGACAGCCGGGCAGTTACGCCACCCGCCTGCAGAATGAAGCGAAGGATCTCAAGGAGCGGATCCTGTACAAGAGCGGCTCCATGGAGGGTGTCCGTTGCTACAGCGGCTACATCATCCCGACCGACGGCGGAAAGGAAGATACGATTGTCTTTTCGGTCATGGTCAACAACTGCCTGTCCCCGTCCTGGAAGCATCTGCCGGTCATCGACAAGATCATCGCCTTGATTGCGATGGAAAATTAACCTACCTTTGCAGGGAATAACAGAATCTGATATGAGCAAAAGAGTTTTGGTTTCTGGCGGCGCCGGGTTCATCGGCAGCCATGTTACCGTCGAACTGATCGAGGCCGGCTACGACGTCGTCGTCGCCGACGATTTTTCCAACAGCGACAGGACTTGCTATGACGGCGTACGGAAGATTACCGGCCGCGAGGACATCCCGCTGGTCGAGATGGATTTCTGCGACCTGGAAGCGACGCGCAAGCTGTTTTCGGACTATGCCATCGATGCGGTGATCCATTTCGCCGCCTTCAAGGCCGTCGGGGAATCCGTCGCCGAACCGGTCAAGTATTACAGCAACAACCTGACAAGTTTCCTCAATGTCATCCAGGCCGGCCGGGCTGCGGGGTGCAAGAACATCCTGTTCTCCTCCTCCGCCACCGTATACGGCGAGCCGGATACCGTGCCGGTAACGGAAAAGACCCCGCGCAAACCGGCGACGTCTCCTTACGGCAATACCAAGCAGATGTGCGAAGACATCCTCCGCGACAGCGTCCTGGCGTACAAGGGGCTGCGCGGCATCGCCCTCCGCTATTTCAATCCGATCGGTGCCCACCCGTCCGCCCTCATCGGCGAACTGCCGCGCGGTGTACCGAACAACCTCGTCCCCTTCATCACCCAGACGGCGATCGGCAAGCGGGAGTGTCTCAGCATCTTCGGCGACGACTATCCGACGCCGGACGGGACCTGCCTGCGCGATTACATCGACATCGTCGACCTGGCCAAGGCCCATGTCTATGCCGTCCGCAGGATGCTGGATGGCCGGATGGAGGAAGACTATGAGATTTTCAACGTCGGTACGGGCCGTCCCGTTTCCGTGCTCGAACTGGTCAATGCCTTCGAAAAGGTCAACAACCTCAAGCTAAATTACAAATTCGCTCCGCGCCGCCCCGGCGACGTGACGGCGATCTGGGCCGATCCGACCCTTGCGAATGAGAAACTGGGCTGGAAGGCGGAGCGCACCGTCGAACAGACGCTGGCATCTGCCTGGGCTTGGGAAAAGCACCTGGCCGGCAAGTAATCCGCTGCCAGACAGAAAACAGAAGAAGAGGCTGACTCAAAAGTGAGTTGGCCTCTTTTTTTATGGGATGGGGATGGGGTGTCCGGGGGACTCCGTTCCGCTACGCTCCACTCCGGCCCCTCCCAACGTCTCCTGCGTCCCGCTACGCGGAACTTGTATCCGTCGGGCCCCTCCCCCTATGCTTGTGATGTGACCCCCAAAAGTTAGACAAAACTTAAAGGGGTTATGCCTGGTAATAAACATTCATTTGAAGAAAAGCTGTTAGTTGTT
>CADCRA010000044.1 GCA_902803715.1 uncultured Bacteroidia bacterium | reverse complement strand
GATGGAGGAGGTCGCCCGCTACGCGATGGTGGGCGGTACGATCGCCTTGCAGCGCAAGGACGAGTTCGACGTCATCCACGCCCACGATTGGCTCACCTACTACGCCGGCATCGCCGCCAAGGAGCTGACCGGCAAGCCCCTGGTGATCCACGTCCACGCCACCTCGTTCGACCGCGGCAGCGTGGACAACATCGACACCCGCGTCTTCGCCATCGAGAAGAAGGGCATGGAGGTCGCCGACCGCGTCGTGACCGTGTCCAACCTCACCCGCAACATCGTCATCAACCGGTACGGCATCGACCCCGGCAAGGTGGTCACCGTCCACAACGCCGTGGACTTCAGCGGCCGCGACAACATGCACGTCGAGCGGGGCATCGAGGACAAGGTCGTCACCTTCCTCGGCCGCATCACCTTCCAGAAAGGTCCGGAGTATTTCATCGAGGCGGCCGCCAAGGTCCTCAAGCGGACGGAACATGTCCGTTTCGTCATGGCTGGAAGCGGGGACATGATGAACCGCTGCATCCGCCACGTCGCCCGCCTGGGCATCTCCGACCGTTTCCATTTCACCGGCTTCCTCCGCGGCGCCGACGTGCAGAAGATGTTCGCCCTGTCGGACGTCTACGTCATGCCGTCCGTCTCGGAACCGTTCGGCATCTCCCCGCTGGAGGCGATGCGTACCGGCGTGCCTTCCGTCATCTCCAAGCAGAGCGGTGCCGCCGAAGTGCTCAAGTACGCCTTCAAGGTGGACTTCTGGGATGTGGATGCCATGGCAGACCAGATCTACGGCCTGCTCCAGTATCCCGCCCTGGCTTCCTTCGCCGCCAAGACCGGCTACGACGAAGTCAATACGCTCAAGTGGAACAATGCCACCGCGAAAATGAAGAAAGTTTACGAATCAGTTGTAAAATAAGGTATTATGGCCAAGAAAGATATTTGCCTGTATTTCCAGGTGCACCAGCCGACCCGCCTCCGTCTTTACCGCTTCTTCGATATCGGCAAGGATTCTCATTATTACGATGACTTTGCCAACCGGACCATTCTCCGCAGGATTGCCCAGAAGTGCTATCTTCCGATGAATGAACTGCTCCTGGAACTGATCCAGCAGCACAAGGGCGCTTTCAAGGTGGCCTTCTCGATCTCCGGCTCGGCGATCGAGCAGTTCGACCGCTACGCCCCTGAGGTCCTCGACAGTTTCCGCCGCCTGGCCGAGACCGGCTGCGTGGAATTCCTCGCCGAGACCTACTACCATTCCCTGGCTTCCCTGGCCCAGCCGGCGGAGTTCCGCCTCCAGGTCGCCAAGCACAAGGCCGCCGTCGAGCAGTATTTCGGCGTCACGCCGGTCAGCTTCCGCAACACCGAGCTGATCTACTCCAACTCGATCGGCGAGATGGTCTACGACATGGGATTCAAGACCATGCTGACCGAGGGCGCCCGCCACATCATGGGCTGGCAGAGCCCGAATTACGTCTACTGCGACGAGACCCAGCCCAAGCTCAAGCTCCTTCTCCGCAATTACAACCTCAGCGACGACATCGCCTTCCGCTTCTCCGACCGGAACTGGGAAGACTGGCCGCTGACCGCGGACAAGTACCTGGCCTGGCTCAAGACGGCCGTCAAGGACGGCGGCAACGTCGTCAACCTGTTCATGGACTATGAGACCTTCGGCGAGCACCAGAGCGCCGCGAGCGGCATTTTCGATTTCATGCGCGCCCTTCCCGAAGCCGTCCTTGCTGACGGTGAATTCGAATTCGGCACGCCGGCTTCGATTACGAAGAAGAACAAGGCCGTCAGCAGCATCGACGTCCCGGAGACCATCTCCTGGGCGGATGAAGAGCGCGACGTGACCGCCTGGCTCGGCAACGAACTCCAGCAGGACGCCTTCAACAAGATTTACGACCTGTACGAGAAACTGGCGATCATCAATGCCCCGAACCTCTGGAACGACTTCGGCCACTTGCAGGAAAGCGACCACTTCTACTACATGTGCACGAAGTTCTTCTCCGACGGGGAAGTCCACAAGTACTTCAACCCGTATGACAGCCCGTATGAGGCTTTCATCAACTACATGAACGTCCTGAGCGATTTCAGCATCCGTGTGGAACACGACTTCGCCCTGACCGAGCATAAGGAGGCCGCTCCGGCCCCCGACTACGGCATGACGGCTGCCCCGAAGGCCGCCCCTGCCAAGAAGAAAGCTCCCGCCAAGAAAACCCCTGCGAAAGCGGCGGCCGCCAAGACTCCCGCCACGCGTAAAAAGACTGTCAAGAAACAATAATGGCTAAGAAAAAACTGGTTCCGGACTATCTGTTCGAAGTAAGCTGGGAAGTCTGCAACAAAGTCGGCGGCATCTATACCGTCATTGCGACCAAATCCCTCCATCTGAAGTCAGAACTCGGACAGCACCACATCCTGATCGGTCCGGACGTATGGATGGATACCGACGAAAACCCTGATTTTACCGAAGATGTCCATCTTTTCAAGGCTTGGAAAGCACAGGCCGCCCAGGAAGGGCTCCAGGTCCGTATCGGACGCTGGAACGTTCCCGGACGGCCGATTGCCATCTTGGTGGACTACAAACAGTTTCTGACCGAGACCGACCGGATCCTCGGCGAATACTGGACCCGCTTCGGCGTAGACTCCATCACCGGCAACTGGGACTACAAGGAAAACGCCCTGTTCGGCTACGTCGCCGGACATGTCATCGAGAGTTTCTGCCGAAACAACCTCGCTTCCACCGACAAGGCTGTCGCCCAGTTCCACGAATGGCAGACCGGCTCCGGCCTGATGTACCTCAAATCCTGTGAAGACCTTCCCGTCGCGACCGTGTTCACGACGCACGCGACCATGATCGGCCGCTGCATCGCCGGCAACAACCTTCCGCTGTATGACCATATGGAACAGTACGATGCGGAAGAGATGGCGAATCGTTTCGGCGTCATGTCGCGGCATTCCATGGAGGCCAAGTCGGCCCAGTATGCCGATGCGTTCACGACGGTCAGCGAGATCACGGCCCGCGAATGCGCCCAGTTCCTCCACCGTCCGGTCGACGTCGTGACCCCGAACGGATTCGAGAACAGTTTCACCCCTGCCACGGACGAGGAATACAAGGAGAAACGTTCGGCGGCCCGCAACCGGCTGAACGAAGTTGCCGCGGCGATGTCCGGCGAGGCCGTTCCGCAGGATGCCATTTTCATCGGCATCGGCGGCCGTTACGAATACCGCAACAAGGGTATCGACGTATTCATCGACGCCCTGGGCCAGATGCAGGACTGGAAAGGCCGTGACATCCACGCCTTCATCATGATCCCCGCCGCCCACAACGGTGCGGACAAGGCCCTGCAGGCCAAACTGAACGGCGAAGGAGATGAAATGTATACCACCCAGGTCTCCCATAACCTGGCTTATCCGGAATATGACCAGATTACCCGCCGGTTCCGCGAACTGGGACTGAACAACGCCATCGGCTGCCGGGTCAATGTCTATTTCGTACCGTCCTACCTCAACGGCAACGACGGTATCTTCAACATGAAGTATTACGACCTGCTGGTCGGCATGGACCTCGCCCTCTTCCCGTCCTATTATGAGCCGTGGGGCTATACCCCGCTGGAAGCCCTCGCTTTCCGCGTCCCGACCCTGACGACCAGCCTCGCCGGCTTCGGCATGTGGGTTCGTGACCATTACGGCAAGAAGAAACACCCCGGCATCACGGTCGTCAACCGGACGGATTCGAATTACGACGAAGTCGTCGAGGCCGTCAAGTCCCGCATCCGCGAAATCGCCGGACTCGAGCTCCCACAGCGGCATGAGTACATGGAGAACGCACGTGAGGTTGCCTCCATCGCACTTTGGGAAAACCAGATTACCTATTACAAAGAAGCATATTCCATCGCTCTCGGCAAAATCAGCGCTAAGGCCGGAGCTCTCCCCGAAACCCAATCAAAACCCATGAAATACGAAAAAATCGAAGTCAATGCTCCCTCCTGGACGAGTGTCATGGTGACACGCCACCTTCCTGCGGAGCTCTCCGGTCT
>CADCRA010000043.1 GCA_902803715.1 uncultured Bacteroidia bacterium | reverse complement strand
TACACCTACGCCGAGTGCCTCCTCCGCGAAGGCAACGCCGCCGAAGCGAAGAACCAGGTCAACTCCGTCCGCAAGCGCTACTTCTCCGACGCCGACTGGAACAACCCGGGCGTGCACCCGACCACCGGCAAGGCCCTCGTCGGCGCAAAGGACCAGGCTCCGCGCGGCTTCAGCGACGCCTTTGACATGGACCGCATGCTCAGCGAATGGGGCATCGAGTTCTACGATGAAGGACACCGCCGCCGCACCGACCTCCGCCGTTTCGACAAGTTCACCCAGGGACAGTGGTGGTTCTTCGGCCGCACGACCGAAACCGGCTACGACCTCCCGGCCAAGCGTGACCGCAAGTACGAGTGGTTCCCGGTTCCGCAGCGCGCCCTCGACGCCAACCCGGGACTCGCGCAGAATCCGGACTACGTATAGCATTACGGTTAGTATAGATTGAATAGGTAACGGGCGTAAAGCCCAATGAGTAAGGGCGCGGGACCCCTCGCGCCCTTTACTCTTAAAAAAAACGCTAACTTTAGACGGATAATTCCGACCCGATGAAGAAACTGAACGAATACGGCATCATCCTGATCTTCGCCTTGCTGCACGCGGCGGTATCGCTGGCATCGCGCATCGTCGGATTCCATGATGAACTGGCACTGACCATGCTGACCATGATCCTGTCCATCTGCCTGTCCCTCCGGAAGCAGATGAGCATCCCGTTCATGGTCATCGCCGTCATCCTCGTCAACTTCGCCGGCCTGTGGCTGGGCCGCTGGATCGGAGACCTGGTCCGGCACTTCATCCTGCCCCCCACGCCGGCGCGCCACTATATCGCAGGGCCGCTCTGTACCTTCATCACGACCGTCCTCATCGGATTCTTCCAACTGGGAGCCGGTTATCTTGTCAGCAAGAGCCGCTTCCACCGCCCTTCCGACAGCCATAGCACCGCCTGGCTGATCGTCGCCTTCATTACGGTCCTGATCATCCGGCTGATCATGATGCTGAACAACTCGACGACCTTCTTCAAGGACAACGTCGTCCTCAACATCATCATCGACTATGTATTCAGCATGATCGCGATCCTTTGGATGGCCTGGAAAGTCATCACCACCCAGAAGGATATCAGCAGCGAGAAGAAAAAACGACACGAAGCGCAATACAGTTACGAACGGCTCAAGCAGCAGATCGAGCCGCACTTCCTTTTCAACAGCCTGAACTCCCTCGACAGCATTATCGTCGCCGGACAGGAGGAGCAGGCGTCCCAGTTTATCCACAAATTGTCCGGCATTTACCGCTATCTGATTGAGAATGAAGACGAAAGCCTCGTATATCTGGGAGACGAGCTGCTCTTCGTCCATAAATACGTGGACCTGATGAAGGTCCGCTTCCCCGAAGGACTCGAAGTGGAAACAGACATCCCGGACGATGAAGTCTGCCATTTCGTGATCCCCTGTTCCCTGCAGCTGTTGGTTGAAAATGCCACCAAGCACAACGCTATCTCCGAGGAATCGCCGCTGCGGATCCGCATCTCGATCGACGGAGACTACGTGCAGGTCACCAACAACCGCAATCCCAAGATCTCTTCCCAGCCTTCGACCGGCAACGGCCAGCGGTACATCCGCCAGCGGTACCGCGACGAAGCCGGCAAGGAGATCATCATCATTGAAGACCCCCAGACCTACACCGTCAAACTTCCCCTGCTCTAATCCATGAAAGCCCTGATCGTAGAAGACGAAAAACTCGCCCAGCAGACCCTGCGCCGCGCCTTGGAACGGGATTTCCCGGACATCGAAGTCGTCGCCGTCACCGAATCGGTGAAGGGAACGCTCGCCTGGCTGCGCACGCCGGGCAATACGCCCGACCTGATCTTCATGGACGTCGAACTGCAGGACGGCAGTTGCTTCGAGATATTCAAACAGGAACCCATCGTGGCGAAAGTCATCATGACGACCGCTTACGACAAATATGCCGTCAAGGCCTTCGAGGCAGGCAGCATCGACTACCTGCTCAAACCTTTTGACAAGGATTCCCTGCAGCGCGCCGTCAGCCGCGCCCGCGTCAGTTCCGAGAATGTCGACATCAACACCCTGGTCGCCGCCATGCGGCAGTTCGCCGAAAGCCGGACGGAAGGCAAGAAAGATTTCCGCCGCCGGTTCATCGTCCGGTTCGGACAGAAAATCATCCCGGTGGAGACCTCGGACATCGCTTATTTCTATGTCGAGGGAAAGAGCAAATACATCGTCAAGAACGACGGGACCCGCTACTGGCTCGACCAGCAGATGGAATCCGTCCTCGACGAACTGGATCCGGACATGTTCTTCCGGATCTCCCGCAACTACATCATCTCCTCCTCCGCCATCGAAGGCATCGAACGCATCTATGGCGGTCGGCTGAAAATCCTCATGACGCCGGCACCGGAGACGGAAATGATCGTCGCCCGCTCCCGCGTCAGCGACTTCATGGCATGGCTTGCATAATATACAGAACTTTCACCATATGAAAAAGTACCTCTTACCCATTCTTTGCCTGCTCGCCGTGGCCTGCGGCGGCAACGGGAAAACAGCGCTGACGTCCATCCCGGCTCCGGAAGATGTCGTCATGTACCAGATCAATCCGCGCAACTTTGCACCGGACCATTCTTTCCAGGCCGTTTCCGCCCGTCTGGACGCCATCCAGGACCTGGGCGCCAACGTCGTCTGGTTCATGCCAATCTGCGAAATCGGCGTAGAGAAAGCCGTCCAGAGCCCCTATTGCGTCAAGAACTATACCGCCGTCAACCCTGAATTCGGCACCCTCGAGGACTTCAAGGCCCTCGTGGACGGCGCCCACCAGCGCGGCATGGCCGTCATCATCGACTGGGTCGCCAACCACACTTCCTGGGACAATCCGTGGATAAAGGACCATCCGGAATGGTACACCCACAACGAAGCCGGGGACATCATCAGCCCGGCCGGCACCGGCTGGAACGATGTGGCGGACCTGAACTTCGACAACCCGGATCTCTGCCAGGCGATGATCGACGCCATGAAATTCTGGGTCGAGGAGGTCGGTGTCGACGGTTTCCGCTGCGACGCCGCCGACTATGTCCCGTTTGAATTCTGGAAGGACTGCGTCGCCCAGCTCCGCGCTACCGGCCATGAACTCCTCATGCTCGCCGAAGGCCAGCGCAAGGACCATTTCGACGCCGACTTTGACATGAACTACGCATGGGGCTGGCTTTCCGCCCTCCGTCGCGTCTACACCGGCGTGACCGAAACCATCCAGCAGCCGGTGCCGCAGCGTCAGCAAGGCAACCGCCAGGGCCAGAACGCCCGCCAGGGCAACCGCCCGCAGGGCCAGCAGCCGCAGATGCGTACCCGCACCGTCAACCGGGCCGTTCCGGTCTCCACCCTCTTCGCCTCCGACTCCAGCGAATATGCCGGCCTGCCGGCCGGACGCGTCAAACTCCGTTTCACGACCAACCATGACGAACATGTCAAGAACTCCCCGGTCCGTGAATTCTTCGGCAACGACGGTTCCGTCGCCGCGTTCGTCGCCACCACCTTCATCCACGGCGGCATGCTGATCTACGGCTGCCAGGAAGTCGGCTATCCGGGCAAGATCAATTTCTTCCGCTATGCCGAAATCGACTGGGACGCCAATCCCGACATGTTCAACGCCTACAAGCAGATCGTCCGCGTCTTCAAGGAGACCCCGGCCATCCGCCGCGGCGCCCTCGTCCCGTACCCGCACAACGACATTCTCATCTTTGAACGCGTCCTGGACAACGAGAAGGTCCTCGTCATGGTCAACATGCGCGACACCCAGCTCGACGCCCCGGTTCCCGCCGCATGGCAGGGACGCACGGCGACCGACCTGATCACCCGCAAGTCCGTCTCCTTCGGGGAGACCGAACGGCTCCGTCCTTTCGAATACGTCATCGTCAAATAACCGTTAACCCGATATGAAACTCCACAGCATCTTAAGCGCACTGGCCGGCCTGGCCTTCAGCGTCAGCGCCATGGCCGTCAACATCGACCGGATGGACCCGCCGTTCTGGTACACCGGCATGAAGAACCACGAACTGCAGGTCATGTTCTACGGCAAGGATATCGCCAAGAGCGAATTCTCCCTGAAGCCGTATGCGGGCGTCTCCGTCAAGGAAGTCGCCACCGTCAAGAATCCGAACTATGTATTCGTCTACCTGGACATCGCCGCTTCCGCCCAGCCGGGTACGATGACCTTCGCCTTCAAGGAAGGCCGCAAGACCACGGAGAAGACCTTCGAACTGCGTCCCCGCAACAAGAAGACCGGCGCCCAGGGTTTCACCACCAAGGACGTCCTCTACCTGATCATGCCGGACCGCTACGCCAACGGCAACCCGGGCAACGACAACCTTGAGAACTGGACCGTCAGCCGCACCGGCGGCGGCCGCCACGGCGGTGACCTCCAGGGCATCAAGGATCATCTGGACTACATCGACGACCTCGGCGTCACGGCCATCTGGCTCAATCCGGTCCAGTTCAACCGCGGCAACAACGCCCACGGTTATTCCATCACCGACTACTACATGATCGATCCGCGCCTGGGCTCCAACGAGGAGTACTGCGAGATGATCGACGCCGCCCACGGCAAGAACATCAAGGTCGTCATGGACATGATCTTCAACCACTCCGGCAGCGGCCACTGGTGGATCGAGGACATTCCGGACGATGACTGGTTCAACCAGAACGACTACGCCGCTTCCATCGGCCAGCGCGCCCGCGAGCAGGCCCAGCAGCAGGCCCAGCGCCAGGGACAGCAGCGGCAGGGCCAGGGCGGTCCCGGCGGCTTCCAGCCCGGCCAGCAGCAGATGCAGCAGATGCGCCGCGGCGGCGGTCCCGCCCTCCCGGCCACGATTGAAGAATTCAACGCCCTCCCGAAAGAGCAGCAGGACGCCCTGCGCCGCAGCGTCGTCCGCCAGCCGGGCAGCCTGGTCACCACGACCCACTACAAATGGGTCCTGATGGATCCGCACGCCCCGCAGACGGAAAAGGACATCCTGATCAAAGGCTGGTTCTCCGGCGGCATGCCGGACCTCAACCAGCGGAACCGCCACCTGGCGACCTACCTGATCCAGAACAGCGTCTGGTGGATCGAATACGCCCGCATCGACGGCATCCGCATGGACACCTATCCATATGCCGACTATGATTTCATGGTCCGCTGGTGCGACGAGATCGAAGCCGAATATCCGGACTTCAACATCGTCGGCGAAGGCTGGTATCCGCGCAACTCCGCCGCCGGCTGGTGGCAGAGAGGCTCCGCCGTCAACGCCAACGACTCCCACCTGAAGACCGTCATGGACTTCGACCTGACCTTCACGACCCAGCGGGAAATCAGCAAGGAAAGCAACACCAGCGAAGGTTCCGAAGCCGGTCTCTTCAAGATGTACGAAGTCATCACCCAGGACTTCCTCTTCCCGGATCCGAACCACGTGCTGACCTTCCTGGACAACCACGACATCGACCGTTTCATGAAGGCGGACGACCCGGCCTGGAAACTCAAGCAGGGCCTGGCCTTCCTCCTGACGACCCGCGGCATCCCGCAGATCTACTAC
>CADCRA010000042.1 GCA_902803715.1 uncultured Bacteroidia bacterium | reverse complement strand
TTCCTGAGCGGTACCGACGAGCGGGTCAATACCTTGCTGTTCGATGTCGGAAGGACGGAACAGCTGCCGGAAGCGTACCGTCCGCTGTCGCTCCTGCTGAGCAGCCAGTCTTCCCTGACTGTCAGCGGGGATAATGATTTCGAGATCATTACGAGCGGGAAGCGGAAGTTCGACCTGCTCGTCGAGGATCTCAGCCATGCGCGGGAATCCATCCACATGGAGTATTTCCATTTCGGAAACGATGCCGGAAGCCGCGTCATCAAGGAAATCCTGATGAAGAAGGCACAGGAAGGGGTCGAGGTGCGTTTCATCAATGAGAACATTGCGAATTTCCCGATCTCGTCGGTCTACTATGACGACATGAAGAAAGCCGGCGTGCAGGTCGAGAAGTTCACCAATCCGCGCAACCACCTGGTCAATCTCGTGACCGTCCTGAATTACCGGGACCACCGGAAGATCGTCGTAATCGATGGCAAGATCGGGTATACCGGCGGGATGAACATCAACGACAAATATTTTCTCCACTGGCGGGACACCCACCTGCGCCTGACGGGATCCTCCGTTTCGGCCCTCCAGTTCGTCTTCCTGGATTCCTGGCTGATGGCGGGCGGCACGCTGGACCGTCCGGTCCGGGACTATTTCCCGCAGCCGGAAGCGGTGTCGGGCAAGTTCGTGCAGATCGTTCCGGACGAGCCCCTGGCGGATCTGCCGGTGCTACAGATGAGTTATGAATGGGCCATTTCCCATACCCGGAACTATATCTGGCTCCAGACCCCGTATTTCGTGCCGCCGGAGCCGGTGCTCAATGCCTTGCTGGCCGCGGCCATCGGGGGAGCGGATGTCCGGATCATGCTGCCGGCGCGGGCGGACAATTTCTTCATGCGCCCGGCCAACCGGCTCCATTTCAGGGAGTTGGTCGCGGCGGGCGTGAAGATTTATCTGCGGGGAGGGGAGTTTATCCACAGCAAGACCCTGGTTTCGGACGACTACCTGTCCTCCGTCGGGACGGCCAATCTGGATTACCGCAGTTTCAGCATCAACTACGAAGTCAACGCGTATGTCTATGACCGGGAGACGGCGCTGCGCTGCAAGGCCGTGTTCGAGGAAGACATGCGGCTCAGTACCCTGGTGACCCAGGAATGGGTGGATAACCTGAAGTGGTATCACCGGTTCGCGGAAGGACTCGTCGGCCTCTTCGCCACAATTCTTTGAGTGTCCTGCCGCAAAAAAATATCCGGCTCCGTTTTCACGGGGCCGGACTTGTTTTCTAACCGCGCTTCCTATTTGAAGCGGATGTCGACCGGAATCTCCTCGAAGTGCATCTTGCGGGCATCGGCCTTGAGCGCGTCGGTGATCTTGCCGTAGTCGGCGGCGAACTTCCGGGCGGCAGCCGCGTCACCCGTCGCCTGGATCTTCAGGATCTGGCCGGCCAGGTCGGTGATGGCCTGGAAGGTTTCGTCGAAGCGGATGGTGTAGACGCCGGTTTCATTGTTGCGGACCACGGCGCCCTTTTCGACCAGCCAGTTCCAGACGGCGATGTTGGCCAGGCCCGTCGCTTCTTCGGCGCCGAAGCGGGTGGAACGGAGGGTGCTGGCGACGAAGGTCGCGAGGAAGTCATTGCGCTGCAGAACAGTGGAGAAGTTGTGCTTCGCGTTGAGGTTGCAAGCCAGCCAGACACCGAGCACGTCACCCTTCATTTCTTCGAAGAAATCGGATTCGTTGCCGAGGGCGTCGGCAACCTCACCCAGGCCGTTGACAGTCTCCTTGACGCCGAGGCCGTGGGCGACTTCGCGGAAGGCGATGTTCCACCAGAACGCTTCGGCATCGAGGTTCTCATTCTGGGTCAGCAGCATGTTGCCGACCGGGAAGACGGTACGGTTGAACTTCTCCGTCAGGACATTGCGGAAGAGGATGGTGCGGGTGCCTTTCTCTGCCTGGACATGCGGGTCATACGGTAGGTTGATGGCGATGACCTTGAATCCGGCGTTGTAGTTGCCGGCATAGTAGATGGCGTCGCAGGCGAAGATGTTGGAGGAAGCGCCCGGAACGAAGGTCTTGTAGGCGTCCTCGCAGGGGAGGGACTTCTGGAGTTCCGGGAGCATGGCGGTGAAGCGCTGGAGGGATTCGGTGCGGTCCAAATCCTTGAGCATGACGAAGGCGCCGTAGGAAGCCTTGTTGGCGAAGAGGTTGTCATCGGAGGTCTCGTTCGGGCCGATGACCAGGTCCATCTTGCTGTCGTCCATGTCCAACCAGGCGAGGTCGCTCTCGTAATAGTTGTCGGTGCGGAGACCTTCGATCTTCTTGAGGAGGTAGGTGCGGACGCTCGGAACAATCGTGGCGTCGGCCGCTGCCTGGAGGTAGTTGCACATGCGCTCGATGTTGTCCTTGTAAGCATCGTGGTACCAGACGGTCTCAAGACCGCCCTCATCATTGCGGCGGACCAGGGTGTAGCGGCTGTTCTTGTCCGGATTGTCCCACGCGGCGAACTCTTCGGCGGTCATGTCGGCCGGGTAGAAGTTGGATCCGGCGGGGCGGGCGCCATAGCCTTCGACAAAGGCCTTGTTGTCGATGCGGTCCCACGGGCCGTAATTGATCATCGCATACGCTTTCTGGCCGGCATCCTCGAGATTCTCCATGGCGGCCTTGTCTCCGAAGTTCTGGTCCCAGAAAATATTGTCCGCTTCTTCGGCGGCGAGCTTATACAGTTCGAGGACTTTCTTGCCATGGTCGGAAATGCCTTCGGTAAAAGTGGTTTCCAGGTTGACCAGGGCGTAACTGTCCGCTTTCCTCTGGATTTGGGATGTATGCTGCTGGTTGCAGCCGACAAGGACTGCAAGACATGCTACAGCAAAACTGGTTTTTTTCATAGTGAATTTCTGTTTCTAAAAAGCGCCGCAAATTTAGCGCATTCTTCGCAATTCACCAATGAAAATCTGTTAAAACAGATTATTCGGCTCCTTTCTGGGTCTCGAGGGAACGGAGACCGGCGCGGATGTTGTCGATGACGGCGCGGGATGAGAACGTGGCTCCGGTAACGGCGTCGTAGTGGTGGATGGCCGCTTCATGGGCCGTCTTGCCGACGGCTGCCTTGAGCAGACCGCTTTCGGTGACGCGCTGGAAAAATCCCGGCGTCTCCTGGTTCGGAAGGGGCTTGATTTCCGCGACGATGCCGTCGACAAGGACGATTTCCAGCGGTGTGGGACCGTTGAAACCCCGGATGTCTTTCCCGATTTCCGTCGTGTTGATGACGAGGGTGTCGGGACGGTCCGTGCGGGGTTCGCTGCGGAGTCCGCGGGAAAGGCCGGTCAGTCCGGTGGAAAGAAGCAGTGCGGCGACAGCCGCGACGGGAAGTAAGGTTTTCATGTTCTTGTTAGATTGACGGGTGCAAAGGTACAGACTAAAAATGGATTTTCCCATCGTCATTTATGGGGATTTTGCAGGGGTTTTTATATCTTTGCGGCTGCAGGAACAGCAACCTCCTGCATCATGGAACATGAAAAATTACGGATTCTTGCGGGTCGCCGCGGCGACGCCGAAGGTGAAAGTGGCCGATGTGGCCTGGAATCTCTCCGAAATCCTTGCCCTGACGGACCGGGCGGAAGCAGACGGCGTCAGCCTCCTCGCGTTCCCGGAACTCTCCGTGACGGGCTATACCTGCGCAGACCTGTTCGGGCAGAACCTGCTGATCGAAGCGGCGGAAAAAGCCGTCGCTGACCTGGCTGCGCACCTGGCCGGCAAGGCGCTGACGGTTGTCGTGGGCGCACCGGTCCGGCAGGCCGGACGGCTGTATAACTGCGCCGTCGTCCTGCAGGGAGGCCGCGTCTGCGGTATCGTTCCGAAGGTTTTCCTGCCGACCTACAATGAATTCTACGAATCCCGCTGGTTCTCCGGCGGGGCCGATTTCCTCGGAGATGCCGCCATCCGGATCCGGTATGCGGAGCAGGAGGATGTCCCGATGACGCCGAACCAGTTGTTCCATCTCGACGAAGCGACGTTCGCCGTCGAAATCTGCGAGGACCTGTGGACGCCGGTTCCGCCGTCCTCCTGGCACGCCGTTGCCGGCGCCCAGGTGACTGTCAACCTGTCCGCCAGCAACGAGGTCATCATGAAGCACCTGTACCGCAAGGACCTGATCGGCAACCAGAGCGCCCGTACGTTGTCAGGATATGTCTACTGCTCCTGCGGTTTCGGCGAGTCTACCCAGGACCTGGTCTTCGCCGGCTCGTCCATGATCTATGAAAACGGGGCGCTCCTGGCCGAGAACGAGCGGTTCAGCCTGGAAGCCGGACTGATTGAAGCGGATCTTGATATCGAGAAACTCAACATATTGAGGCAGAAGGAGAATACATATCGGGCAACCACCCCGGACGGGACTCCGTCCACCCAGTATGCACGGCACTATGTCCATACGCAGGCCGGGCCGGGTGCCGCAACGGATTTCGCCGCCCGTCTTCTCCGCAGCGTCGAGCCGCATCCTTTCGTGCCGGGCGGCAATCCGGCCGAGATCGACCGGCGAGCCCGGGAAATCACGTCGATGCAGGTGCTGGGTCTGGTGTCCCGCCTTTCCCATGTCAACTGCAACACGGCCGTCATCGGCATCTCCGGCGGACTGGACAGCACGCTGGCCCTGCTGATCACCTGCCTGGCCTTCGACAAGCTGGGATGGTCCCGTGAGCGGATCATCGGTGTCACGATGCCGGGATTCGGCACGACCGGCCGGACCTATCACAATTCCGTCGACCTCATGCATGCCCTGGGCATCACGGCCCGGGAAATATCCATCGTACCGGCCGTCAGCCAGCATTTTACGGACATTGGCCAGGATCCGTCGGTCCATGACGTGTCCTACGAGAATGGGCAGGCCCGGGAACGGACCCAGATCCTGATGGACATCGCCAACAAGGAAAACGGACTGGTCATCGGCACGGGCGACCTGTCCGAACTGGCGCTGGGGTGGTGCACCTACAACGGTGACCACATGAGCATGTACGGCGTCAATACGAGCATTCCGAAGACCCTGGTAAAGTATCTGGTCAAGTGGGCGGCGGAACATCATTTCGACCGTCCCGGCGCGGCTGGTCGCAACGCCAAGGAGATCCTGCTCGATGTCGTTGACACGCCGATCAGTCCCGAACTGACCCCGGCGGACGAAAACGGCAACATCCGGCAGAAGACCGAAGATCTTGTGGGACCGTATGAACTCCACGATTTCTTCCTCTACCATTGCTTCCGTTTCGGATATGCTCCTTCCAAGATTTATTTCCTGGCCTGCAAGGCCTTCCTGGGACAGAAAGCGGACGCGAGCGTCTTCGTCGGCCCGGAAGGGAAGGCCAACGTCTATACGGAGGAAATCCTCCTCAAATGGCTGCGGAAGTTCTACTGGCGGTTCTTCAGCCAGCAGTTCAAGCGTTCCTGCCTGCCGGACGGCCCCAAGGTCGGTTCCGTGACCCTGAGCCCGAGGGGCGACTGGCGGATGCCTTCGGATGCGAAGGCAGCCCTCTGGATCGCTGATCTGGAGTCCCTCGGTTAGAGGGACTTGATCAGTTCTTCGAAAATCTTGCTCATCTTGTCCGCGGCGGCGTCGGCAGCGACGACGACGTCGTGGCCGTCGTTCATGTAGTCCGGTGCGTAGTCGTCATGGGCTTCGTTGGTGATGACGGACATGCCGAAGACGCGGATGCCGCTGTGGCGGGCGACGATGACTTCCGGGATGGTGCTCATGCCGGTCACGTCACCGCCGATGATCCGGATGTACTTGTATTCGGACGGGGTCTCGTAGGTCGGACCCGTGCCGCCGAAATAGACGCCGGTGTGGACGGGAATGCCCAGGCCTGCGGCGATTTCCTTGGCTTTGGCGATGAGTTCGTGGTCATACGGACGGGTCATGTCCGGGAACCGGGGGCCGAAGTCGTCGAGATTCGGCCCGATCAGCGGGTTCGGGAGCTGGTTGATATGGTCCCGGATGATCATCAGGTCGCCCAGGTGGTACTCGTAGTTGATGCCGCCGGCGGCGTTGGATACGAACAGGTACCGGATGCCGATGACTTTCATGACACGGATGGGGAGGACGACCAGTTCCATGCCGTAGCCCTCGTAGTAATGGATGCGGCCCTGCATGGCGATGACGGTCTTGCCGCCCAGGGTGCCGACTATGAAGTTGCCTTTGTGGCCGATGGCCGTGGAGACCGGGAAGCCCGGGATCTCACGGTATGGAATGACGAGCGGGTCTTCGATCTTTTCGGCCAGGCGGCCGAGACCGCTGCCGAGCACGATGCCGACGGTCGGTTCGAGCCGGTAATCAGCGAGCATGCGCTTGATGTAATCGGCTGCCTTGTAGATTCTTTCTGCTCTGGGATCCATGGTATGCGTGTTTTATGGAATTGCGTTTTACTTGATTTTCTTCAGGACTTTTCGGGCCTCGCGGAGAATGTCCTCTTCCCCCTCGATCCGTCGTCCGCGCATGACGAACCGGCCGCCGGCGATGACCGAATCGATGCAGTCGCTGTGGGCGGAATAGACGAAGTTCGCCAGGAAGGAACCGGGAGAGAGGAAGAATGTGCTGTCGGTGTCGACGATCAGGATGTCTGCGATCCGGCCTTCTTCCAGGACGCCGGCATCGATGCCGAGGGCGCGGGCGCCGTTGCGGGTCGCCATGTCCAGCAGTTCGTCCAGGGGCAGGGCTTTCGGATCCTTGCGCCAGGCCTTCTGCAGGATGGCGGAGGTCTTCATGGCTTCCAGCATGTCGAGGTTGTTGGAGGAGGCGCAGCCATCGGTGCCGAGGCAGACATTGGCCCCGGCGTCCCGCAATTCTTCGTACAGGAAGTGGTAGCCGGAGGCGAGCTTGAGGTTGGAGTTGACGTTGTGCACGCAGGTGACTTTCCGCTCGCCCAGGATCCGGACGTCATCTTCGGACAGCCAGAGGGTATGGGCGGCGATGACCTTTTCGTCCAGGACACCGAGCCGGTCGAGGTATTGGACCGGGCTGAGTCCGCCGTGCGCCCGCTTGCAGACGTCGACTTCGCCCTCGGTCTCGCTGATGTGGGTGTGCAGCAGGAGTCCGTGTTTCTTTGCAAAATCGGACGCCCAGCAGATCATGGGTTCGCTGACGGAATAGACGGCATGGACGCCCACTTCGAAGATGGAGCCGTCATCCCACTGCCGGGACTGCTCGTACATCTCTTCGCACTGGATGCGCTGGCGCTCCGCTTCCTTCGGGTCGCCCTGGTCGAGGATGACATAGGATACGACCGGACGGATGCCCATTTCAACCGCTGCCCGGCGGGCATCCACCGAGTACCAGTACTGGTCGTTGAACGTCGTCGTACCGGTCCGGATCATCTCCAGGGCCGCGACTTTGGTGCTCCAAAAGACGAATTCCGGATCGATTTTCGATTCGACGCGCCAGATCGCGTCGAGCCAGCTCTCGAAAAGACAATCTTCCTGGATGCCGCGCATGAGGGCCATGCCGGCGTGGGTATGCATGTTGATGAATCCCGGAACGGCCACTTTGCCGGTACAGTCCACTGTCTCCCCGGCATCGGGAGGTGGGATCCCTCCGGCCGGGCGGATCCGGCTGATGCGGCTGCCGCTGATCAGGATGTCGCTGGACCGGCCGTCCAGCAGGATGTTCTTGAGAAGGATGTTTCCCATAATCAATGTGGTTGGAGTGCCTGGGAAAGGCCTTTCTTACAAAGATAGCAAAAAAATGCATCCCTCCAACCCGTCGCCGGGAAAAACCTCCGCTCAGAGCAGGGCCGCCAGTTTGTCCAGATTTTCCTGCGGAGTGGCCCAGCTGGTGGCGAAGCGGACGACGGTATGGTCTGCGTCGAAGGCCTCCCAGAAATCGAAACCGACCAGGGGCTTGAGCCGTTCGATCTCCTGGTTCGAGAGGATGACGAACTGCTGGTTCGTCGGGGATTCCAGGAAGAACGGAATGCCTTTTCGGTGGAGGATTTCCTTGAGTTTTTCCGCCATGTCGATGGCGTGCCGGCTGATCTTGCCGTACAGGTCGTCCGTAAACAGGGTGTCGAACTGGATGCCCAGCAACCGTCCCTTGGCGAGCAGGGCGCCATGCTGCTTGACAGTTGTCATGAAATGGGCCGGGGCGTTGCCGCGGGGGAAGACGACGGCTTCGCCGCAGAGGGCGCCGACCTTCGTGCCGCCGATGTAGAAGACATCGCAGAGGCTGGCGAGGGCGGGCAGGTCCAGATCGGACTGCAGGCTGGCCAGGCCGTAGCCGAGACGGGCGCCGTCGATGAACAGCGGCAGGCCGTATTCCCGGCAGACGCCATGGATGGCTTCCAGTTCGGCGCGGCTGTAGATCGTGCCGTATTCGGTGGAGAAGGAGATGTAGACCATGCCCGGGAAGACCATGTGCTCATGGTTGGCATCGGCATAGTAAGTCTTCAGCCAGGCCTTCAGTTCTTCAGCCCGGATCTTGCCCTGGTGCTGGGGAAGCGGGAGGACCTTGTGTCCGGTATATTCGACCGCACCGGCTTCATGGACACCGATATGGCCCGTTTCGGCGGCGAGGACGCCCTCGTAGTTGCGCAGCAGGGCGGCGATGACGGTCGCGTTGGTCTGGGTCCCGCCGACAAGGAAATGGATGTCGGCTTCCGGACAGCCGCAGGCCCGGCGGATCTTTTCCTTGGCCCGGAGGCAGTAGAGATCGTTGCCGTAACCGGGCAGTTGTTCCATGTTGGTATCGCAGAGGGCTTTCAGAATCAGCGGATGTGCGCCTTCCGCATAATCGCAGGTAAATGAGATCATCTGGCAGTGAAGATCGTTATACATTCCGGCAATATTGCCGGGGAACAAAGATACGATTTTCCGGGAGTTTTGTAACTTTGCTGCCTGAAAAAACAATCTGATCCATGAAGAAAGCTTTGCTGATCCTCGTCTTCGCCGTCATGGCCTGCCAGCCCCGCTGGCACGAAACGGTTCCTGCCGCTCCGGATTACGACCGGGGAGACAGCTGGTACATGAGTGTGGGGGACCTGGATGCGGATGTGTTCTACATCCTGCCGACCTGCGTGTTCGACCGCCGGGACTCCGTCGCCCGGACGGTCTGCCACTACATGGATCCTGCGGATGAGGAACAGCGCAGCGCGGTGACGTACTCCCAGATGGTGGCGGAAGAAATGTTCGGAGACTGCAACCTGTATATCCCTTACTACCGCCAGGTCTCGATGGAAACCTTCCTGGAAGGCAAGGAAGCGGAGCGCTTTCCCACGGCGATGGACGACCTGCAAAGGGCCTTTGACCATTGGCAGGACCGGTTGAACGGCGGCCGTCCCTTCATTCTGGCCGGTTTCAGCCAGGGGGGCAAAGGGGTCGTCGAACTGCTCAAGCGGCTGACTCCTTCGCAGGCGGAACGGCTGGTCGCGGCCTATGTCATCGGTTACAAGGTGACGGCGCAGGACCTGGAGAACGGGAACATCCTGCCGGCGCAGGATTCTGTCGATACCGGCGTCACGGTGTGCTGGAACTCGGTCCGCACCCCGGCTGACGCATGGCCTTCCGTCAGCGAAGGCAACCTTCTATGCATCAATCCGGTAAACTGGTCGACGGGGAGTGAACCCGCCATCCTTTCAGAAGGGATTACGGTCGCTGTCGACACGGTCAGCCATCTCCTGCTGGTGGACGGATTTGCCGGCAGTCCGATCCGGATCGCCGCGCTGGACGGAATCATTACCGAGGGGAACTACCACCTGGCAGATCCGGAATTGTACAAGGCGCAGGTCCGTCGCAACGTCGCGGCCCGCGTCCATGCAAAAAAGCCGCTTGTCGACTGACAGGCGGCTTCTTGACAAATCTAATTTCCTTTACAGAAGTTCCTTGATTTTATCTTCGACCTGGAACATCGGGGCCATCGGCTCATAGCGGGCGATGACGTTGCCTTCACGGTCGATCAGGAACTTGGTGAAATTCCATTTGATGTCCGGCTTGGAGGCGAAGTCCGGATCCATCCGTTCCATCATGCCGGCCATGCGTTTGCCCGATTCGCTCTCGCCGAAACCTTCGAAGCCTTTCTGCTCCTTGAGATAGACGAAAAGGGGAGCGGCGTTGTCGCCGTTGACGTCAATCTTGGCGAACTGCGGGAACTGGGTATTGTAGGTGCCGGTGCAGAATTCCTTGATTTCTTCTGCCGTGCCCGGGGCCTGGCCGCCGAACTGGTTGCAGGGGAAATCGAGGATCTCGAGGCCCTGGTCGCGGTATTTCTCATACATGGCTTCCAGTTCCTCATATTGCGGAGTGAAACCGCAACGGGTGGCCGTGTTGACGACGAGCAGGACCTTGCCCTTGTAGTCGGCCATGGTCGTCAGGGATTCGTCCGCCTTGGTGATGGAAATGTCATAGATGGCGGCTTCGGGGGCGGCAGCCTCTTGTGCGGCTTTTTTCTGGCGTCCGCCGCAGGCGGTGACGGCCAATACGGCCATCAGGGAAAACAGAATTCGTTTCATATACGTTTTGGGAAAATGGGTTTTCAGAATTCGTCGGCGCTTTCTTCTTCGCGCGGCTCGTCGGCATAGCGGCTGTAAGGACTCTCACGGCGCTCGGGGTATGCATCGTATTCGCGGCGGGGACGTTCGGGCAGGTCTTTCAGACAGTTGGTCCGGATATATTCGATCACTTCCTGCAGGCCGTCTGCAAATTTGTCGAAATCTTCCTTATAGAGGAATATCTTATGCTTGTCGTACGTGAAGCGTCCGTCCCGCTCCGTTTTCCGTTTGCTTTCAGTAATTGTCAGGAAGAAATCATTCCGTCCCTTCGTAGCCTTCACGTCGAAGAAGTACGTCCGCTTCCCGGCTCTCACGGGTTTGGAGTAGACATCCTCGCCCTGACGCTCCTGAGCATATGCTCCATCGTAATCTTCACTGTACATGGTATTCTGTCTTTTTGTAGGTGTAAATCTGGTCAAATGTAAGGATTTTTCTGTAAATTGTTGCTATCTTTGCATGAATTTTTGCAAGAAATAACCATGCTCAACAGAAGAATACTCCGCATCAAGGCATTCAAGGTCATCTACGGTCACGCGGTCACCGGGCGCATGAGCCTGGAGGACGCCTACGCCGAACTGGATGCCTCCTGCGAAGCGACCCGCGACCTGTACTTGCTCATGCTGGCGGTTATTCCGCCGCTGACGACCGAGGCTCTGGCCCGGATCGAAGCCGCCCGGAGCAAGTTCAATCCGACGGAAGAAGAACTTCACCCCAACGAGAAATTCGCGACCAACGCCCTGGCCCGCCTGCTGGAGGATGATCCGGATTTCCGCAAGGTGTTGTCCAAGAAGAAACTGGGTTGGGACCGCTATGACATTTTCATCCGCGACCTGTATGATTCCGTCCGCGAGAAACCGTATTTCCAGAAATACATGGCCTCCACGGAGCATTCCCTGGCGGCGGACTGCCGGCTTTTCATCCGCATTTTCGAAGAGGAATTCATGGAGAATGAGGCGGTCTGGCCGATCCTGGAAGAACAGAACCTGTACTGGAACGACGACCTCGCCTATGCCCTGACCTGGTGCTGCCATTCCCTGGACGACATCGCCCGCGGGGAAAACTGGCACCTGCCGGAACTTTACCAGAGCGACATCGTCCGCAAGCGCAAGCCCGGCGTCGTCATGGACAGCGACCGGGACTTCGTCCGCAAGCTGGTCCGCTGCGCTCTGACCGGTTACGAGCGCTATTTCAAACGGGTGACCGCTTCGGTATCCGATTGGGACAGCGACCGGCTCTTCTCCACGGACATGGCCATCATCGCATGCGCCATGGCCGAAATCGAGAATTTCCCGGAGATCCCGCAGAACGTCAGCCTCAACGAATATATCGAGATTTCGAAGTTCTACTGCTCGCCGAAGAGCCGGGGCTTCATCAACGGTCTGCTCGACCGTTTCATCAAGGAAAACAACAAAACTGAATAATGCTTATGAATCTTTCCATGGTACTCCTGCAGGCAGCACCCCAGGCTCCTGCCCAGGGCGGCGGCATGATGATGTGGGTCATGTTGCTTTTGGTCTTTGGCGTCATGTGGCTTTTCATGATCCGTCCGCAGCGCAAGCAGCAGAAGGAACTCGAGAAATTCCGCAATGAACTGAAAAAGGGTGACAAGGTTGTCACCGTCGGCGGCATTTACGGCACCGTGGTCGACATCCAGGACCGTACGGTCCTCATCAAGGTGGATGGCGAGACCAAACTCCGCGTCGACAAGAACTCCCTTGTCAAGGATTTCACGGTCACCCAGCAGCAGTAAGAGATGAGCCGTCTGTGGGACAGGGTCCGCAGCTATATCGAGCACAACGGGAGGGATACCGCCATTTTCCTGATGTCCTTCCTGCTGGCCTTCAGTATCTGGCTCATTCACAATCTTTCCCTGTATTATAACGAGGTTGTTACCGTGCCGGTCAAGGCGCGGAGCAACCTCGACGGCCATACGGCCCTGTCCTCCAACGATTCGCCGGTCCAGGCCCGTCTGCGCCTGACCGGATTCGACATCATCAGTACCCGCAACGCGATGAACCGCAAACCGGTCATCGTCGACTTCGTCCCGGCCGACCTCCACAAGGACGGGGCGGAAACGTTCTATCTGACCGGCAGCG
This sequence comes from uncultured Bacteroidia bacterium, assembly GCA_902803715.1. Classification (GTDB taxonomy): domain Bacteria; phylum Bacteroidota; class Bacteroidia; order Bacteroidales; family UBA932; genus Cryptobacteroides. The sequence continues at coordinate 14,363 of CADCRA010000042.1, read as the reverse complement.
AACTGAACCACTATGTCCAGGCCATCTTCGGCGACAATGCGCGTCTCGAGACGATGCTTTCCGATACCGTCCGTTTCCGCTTTCCGGTGGAGAACAGCAAGAAGGTGCCGGTCATGCCGGTTTATACCGCCGAATTCCGGCCGCAGTACACGGCCGTCGGCGAACTCCGGGTCACGCCGGATTCCGTCACGGTCTACGGCGAACCGATGCACCTCGATCCGATCGACCGGGTCTATACCAAACCGTTCTATCTGGAGAACCTCCGTGTCAGTGCGCACGGCCGCGTCCATCTGGAAGAGACCCACGGTCTGCGGATGAGTGCGAACGTCGTCGATTATTCACTGGAGGTCTCCCGCTATGTGGAAATCCGGGTCAACCTGCCCGTCGAGGGACGAAACGTCCCGGCAGGACGCAGCCTGATCATCTATCCGTCCGTGGCGCAGGTCGCTTTCCGGTGTGCCTTCCCGGTGACGGTCGATCCCTCCCAGTCGGTCCGGCTCTACATCGACTATTCGGATTTCACCCATTCGATGGGCGGCAAGTGCATCCCTCGTACGGATGCCCTTCCGCCCGGCATTCTCAGTTACACGGTGGAACCGCAGGTTTTTGACTGCGTGGAAGGAGTGCGATGAAAACTTTGCTGGTCACCGGAGGCATCGGCAGCGGCAAGTCCGCGGTCTGTTCCCTGCTGGAAGAGCGGGGAATTCCTGTCTATGACTCAGACTCCGCCGCCAAACGGCTCTATGACACGGATCCGGACCTGGTCCGGGATTTGGAAGCCTTGTTCGGAACGCCGCTCCGGCAGGCCGACGGCCGTTTCGACCGCCGGAAACTGGCCGGCCTCCTGTTTTCCGATCCGGAGAAACTCGCGGCTTTGGAAGCGGTGGTCCATCCGGCGGTCCTGCGGGATTTCCAGGCCTGGCGTTCCCGGCAGCAGGCTCCGTTCGTGGTCATCGAATCGGCCATCGCCCTGGAAAAGCCCCTTTTCGACGCCGCATACGATGCCGTCCTCCTGGTGACGGCGCCGGATGCCATGCGCCTGGAACGCGCTTGCCGGCGGGATGGCTCCGAACCGGCCGCCGTCCTGGCGCGCATGCGCCGGCAACATTTCGACCTGTCCCGGGTGGATGCGGTCGTCAACAACGACCTTGACATGGCGACCCTCCGTCACCGGACGGATATTGCCATAAAAATATTATCTTTGCAATTGCTTCCGACCGCATGAGCGGCGGAACATGAACCCGGTCCGTCATGAGGGCGGACATAAAATGATTATCAAAATGGAAAACAACAAAACCGATCTTGCAAGAATCCTTTCCGTATCCGGCTACCGCGGCCTCTTCCTATATCTCGCCCAGGCGCGCAATGGCGCCATCGCCGAGTCCCTCGCCGACAAGAAGCGCATCTGCTTCGACATGAAGAGCCGCATCACGACCCTGGCCGACATTTCGATCTATACCGAGGAAGGGGAACTGAAACTTCAGGAAGTGTTCGGCAAGCTGCATGAGGTGCTCGGAGACAAGGACGCCCCGACCTCCAAGGCTTCTTCCGATGAACTGAAAGCCCTCTTCGCCCAGGCTGTTCCGGATTATGACGGCGACCGTTTCTACGTTTCCCACATGAAGAAAGTCGTCGACTGGTATAACGAACTGAAGAACCATGCTTCCCTCGACTTCCTGACCGACGAGGAGCGGGAAGCTCAGGCCGAGGCGGAAAAGAACGCTGAAGAATAAAGCCATGTCCAGACCGTCCCTCCAGATCGTCACCCTGGGCTGTTCCAAGAACAAGGTCGATACGGAGCATCTGCTTTCGCAGGTGCAGGACGATTATACAGTCATCCCCGAAGGGGACGCGTCGACTCCCGTCGATGTCTTGCTGCTGAATACCTGCGGGTTCATCGGCGACGCCAAGGAAGAATCCGTCCAGGCCGTCTTCGAGGCGGTCGGCCGGAAGAACCGGGGCGAGGTCGGCCGGATCCTGGTGTTCGGCTGCCTTTCCCAGCGGTACATGGACCAGTTGCCGGAGCTCATCCCCGAGGTGGACGGCTGGTTCGGTGCACGGGACCTGGATCCGGTCGTGGAAGCCCTGGGCTGCCGGGTCCGGCCGGAACGCCGGAACCGCCGGCTTCTGACGGAAAAGCGCCGGTCCTATGCCTTCCTGAAGATTTCCGAAGGCTGCGACCGCCGGTGTTCGTACTGCGCCATCCCGTATATCCGGGGCGCCCACCGTTCCGTTCCGATGGAAGACCTGGTGGACGAGGCCCGTTCCCTGGCCGCGGAAGGCGTCCGGGAACTGGTGCTGATCGCGCAGGATACGACCTATTACGGCCTGGACCTGTACGGTCGCCGGGCCCTGGCGGAACTTCTGCAGAAACTCTCCGCGATCGACGGCATCGAATGGATCCGCATCCACTATTCCTATCCTGCCGGTTTCCCGGAGGACGTGCTCGACCAGATGGCGTCGAACCCGAAGGTCTGCCGCTACATGGATATTCCGCTCCAGCATGTCTCCGACATCGTACTGGACAACATGCACCGGCATGTCGACGGCGCCTGGACCCGGGAACTGATCCGGCGGATGCGCGAGAAGGTGCCGGGCATCGTCCTGCGCACCACAATGATCGTCGGCCATCCCGGCGAAGGCCGGAAGGAATTCTCCGAACTGCTGGATTTCATCCGGGAGGCGAAGTTCGAACGGCTGGGCGCCTTCACCTATTCCGAAGAAGAAGGAACATGGGGTGCGCAGAACCTGCGGGACTCCGTGACGAAAAAAACGAAGCAATCCCGCCTCTCCCGGCTCATGGAATTGCAGCGTGGTATATCATTTGCTTACAACCAATCCAGGATCGGCTCCGAGGTCCGCGTGCTGGTCGACGACGTCTCCGACGGCATACTGGTCTGCCGGAGCGAGTTCGAGAGTCCGGAAGTGGACGGAGAGATCCTGACCGCCTATACGGAGGCCATGGGACGTTCCCCTGAGGAGATGATCGGCCGGTTCATGACCGTGCGGATCGTCCGGGCGGATGAATATGACCTCGTCGGCGAATATGTTGGAGAAACTTAAAGCATGAAAACGATGAAACGAACCTTGTTCCTCGCCGCTGCGGCCGTGCTGCTGGGCGCCTGCGGACCGCAGACCTTCACCATGAACATGGAGATGCGGCATCCGTCGCTGTCCGGTCTCGACCTGGGCGGAAAAAGCCTGTCGGTCGTCTATCTGGATGCGCCCGGGAAAGATACGGTGTTCAGCAAGCATCTCGCCACGGGTTTTGCGGAGGCGTTGGAGAAAGACTATTTCGAAGGCCGCGAAGCGGTCGCCGTCTATCGGATGGAGCAGCAGCCCGGAGCCGATTATGCTTCCCGGGATACCCTGCTGAACCTGATCCTGGATTCCGGGGACGATGTCGTCTTCCTGTTCGATGTACCGGTCTTCGAGGAGGCGACGGTTTCCCAGAACCGGTCGACCGCCCTGGATGCGCCGGATTCGACCCGGATGGTCGTCGCCCGTGTTCCGTATTCGCTCAACCTGTATGCGTATGATTCGATGAACAAGGCGGACACCGTCCGTCGTTTCGTCGGGAACAGCGTGTTCAACCAAGTCATCTTCGGCTCCGAACGGACCACGGATGCGGAGTTCCTCCGCCACCTGTGGGACAACCAGGGCAATACGGCTGCCCAGGCTGCCGATATCGGCGCCAAATCCGCCGCCAAGTTCAAGTCTGTTTGGAAAGGGGAGTCTTTCTCGTTCTACTACTACGACGACAACCAGAAATGGATCCAGGCGGCCGAGGCGGCCTACGATTTCCAGTGGAAGAAGGCCGTCGACCTGTGGATGTCCCTGCTTTCCACGTCCAGTTACAGCCGTCGTTCCCGCGCGGCGTATAACCTCGCATCGGCATTCTACCTGATGGGGGACATGGACCTGGCAGCGCAATGGCTGGACCAGAGCGACCGGGATGAAAAATTGGAATTGTCTGCCGGATTGCGGAAACGGATCCTCAATCACGGGAAGAACTAGCGGATCGCAAGCAATTTGTGGGTCTGCAGACTCAGTTTCCAGAAGGGGTGGTCCAGCACTTGGCGGACCACCTCTTCCGTATTCTGCCCGGAACAGGGCTGTAGGAAGTGGTGGGTGGCCGGGAAGGACGTCCATCGGGATATATCCTGCCCGGTGTAGACCAGTTTGAGTTCATCGGCCCTGTCCAGGACGACGGTCCCTTGCGGCTGACAGTCTTCCTTGGGGCTGACGGTGATCCAGTCGATGCCGGCAGGCAGGGGACGGGTCCCGTTGGTTTCGACATGGATGCGGAAACCGGCCTCGTGGAACGCTCCGACAAAGGCATCATCCATCTGCAGGGACGGCTCTCCGCCGGTCACGACGATGCGGCGGCAGTCTCCGGCCAGCGCGCGGACATCCGCCAGGATTTCGTCCAGGGTCATGGGCTGCGACGCTGAGAAGTCCGTGTCGCAGAACGGGCAGCGCAGGTTGCAGCCGGCCAGCCGGACAAAGACCATCGGGGTCCCCGTCCACCAGCCTTCTCCCTGGAGGGAGTAGAAGATTTCATTGACGCGGTACGTCTCAGTCCTCATCGCGTTCGTAGATGGCCTTGTTGTTCTGGGACTCCCAGATCTCGACCTTGTAGCAATTCTCGACATGATCGCAGATCCAGCGGGCGATGTTTTCCGCGGTCGGGTTGAAGGGGAGGATTTCGTTGAGGTTCCGGTGGTCCAGCGTGCCGCTGATTTCTTTCTTGATCTTCGTGAAGTCCGTGACCATCCCGTCTTCGTTGAGGGTCTTGGACTTGCAGTGGACCAGCACGATCCAGTTGTGGCCGTGCATCGCCTCGCACTTGCTTTCGTAGCTGAGGTGCAGGCTGTGCGACGAGGAGATCTCGAGTCTTTTCGTGACGTAATACATGGTTATGCTTCGTAAAGGGTGGGATCGAAGCCGGCGAGGGCTTCCTTTCGTTCGTGGCAGGTGCCGCAGCAGCCGCAGTGGGCGGGGCGGCCTTCGTAGCAGGAATAGGTTTTCTCGAAGGGAACGCCCAGTTCCTTGCCGAGCAGGGCGATCTCCCGTTTGGTCATGTCGCAATACGGGGAGACGATCCGGACACCTTCGTAGGTGCCGGCTTGGGCGGCGGCATCCATGGCTTGGACGAAACCGGGACGGCAGTCCGGATAGATGGCGTGGTCTCCGGCATGGTTGGCGATCAGGACGCTGTCGAATCCGTTCGATTCGGCCAGTCCGACGGCGATGCTGAGCATGATGCCGTTCCGGAAGGGAACGACGGTGCTTTTCATGTTTTCTTCATCGTAGGCGCCGTGGGGAATCGCTTCTCCGCCTTCGAACATGCTGCTCTTGAAGTAACGTCCCATGAATTCCAGGGGAATGACCAGGTGGCGGATCCCGAGGATCCGGCAGTTTTCACGGGCGCAGGCCAGCTGGGCTTCGTCCTGCCGGGCACCATAGGTGAAGGTGACAGCCATTCCGATGCTGTCCCTGTATTGGTAGAGGAGGGTGGTGCTGTCCATCCCTCCGGAGTATACAATGATGGCTTTCATGGTTGCAAAGATAGGCATATTTCCCGATTCTGCGGTCATTTCATGCATCGTGATCCGTTTTTATCGCCTGTTTTCGGATTTATATGCAAAAAACTTGAATATTTCTCAGAATTATTTGCATATTTATTAAAATAATGTGCTATCTTTGTCCCTTGAATCCTGCACTCCCCGAAAAAACAGGATCCGGACTTGACAGATAGGATATGAACAGCATACAGTACGTAACCGCCGACGAGGCGGTCCGGGTCGTCCGATCGCATGACCACATCCACCTGAGCGGTGTCGCCAATGTGCCGCATTCCCTGATCGCCGCCCTCTGCCGGCGGGCCGATGCTGGGGAGGTGACCGACCTGCATTTCCACCACATCCATACCGAGGGACCCGCTCCGTATTCCGATCCGGCATACGAGGGGGTCTTCTTCGAGCAGGGATTCTTCGTAGGGCCGAACGTCCGGGCCAACGTCAACGCCGGCTATGCGGATTACATCCCGGTCCACCTGGAAGAGTCTCCGACCCTGTACCGCAGTGGCATCCTGCCCTGCCAGGTGGCCATGGTGCAGGTTTCCGAGCCGGAGGATGGCTATGTGTCGCTGGGCACCTCCGTGGACTGCTCGGTGGCGGCCATCGAGGCGGCGGACCATGTCATCGCGGTCGTCAATCCCCATGTTCCTTTCGCCTATGGCGACCTGGTTCCGGTCAGCCGGATCGAGGCTTTCGTCCGGGACGACGCCCCCCTGTATACGATTCCGTTCGCCCAGCCATCGGCCATTGATGAGGCGATCGGCCGCAACTGTGCGGAACTGGTGCCGGACGGGGCCTGCCTGCAGATGGGCATCGGATCGCTGCCAAACGCCATCGCTTCGCACCTGCGCGGCCACAAGGATCTGGGATTGCATACGGAACTGTTTTCGGACGGTGTCCTGGACCTGATCCGCTCGGGCGTCGTCAACGGTTCCCGCAAGACGACCGACCCCGGGAAAGTGGTCGCCGCCTTCCTGCTGGGATCGACGGAACTCTATGATTTCGTGGACCATAACAGCGATGTCCTCATGAAGGACATCAGCTATACCAACGACCCGTGGATCATTTCCCGCAATCCGGGCGTTGTCTCGATCAATTTCGCGACGGAGGTCGACCTGACCGGCCAGATCTGCGCCGATTCGATCGGGACGCGGATGTATTCCGGTACGGGCGGCCAGCTGGATTTCGTCAAGGGTGCCCGCCGTTCCGCCGGCGGCAAGTCGATCATCGCCCTGCCGTCCCGCACGCGCACGGGCAAGAACAAGATCTCGCCGGTCCTGACGCCAGGCGCCGGGGTGGTGACCCCGCGGGCCGACGCGCAGTGGATCGTGACCGAATACGGGGCCGTCAACCTGTATGGCCGTTCGCTGCAGGAGCGCGCCAAACTCCTGACCTCGATCGCCCATCCGGACGACCGCGAGATGCTCGAGCAGGCCGCTTTCGAGCGGTTTGGAAAACATTACTTGCATTTAACTGTATAAAAATGAATAATTTTGTCGTTACGCAGGCGACGGCTGCCCATCTCGGGCTCGTCCCGCAAATCGTGGAAGCCTTTGAAGCGGTCCACCAGAACAAGAGTACCGGCTTTGCTTCCCGTACGCCGGAATACCTGACCGCCAAGATCCTGGAAGACAAGGCGATCATCGCCCTGGACGCAGATACGGGCGGTTTTGCCGGATTCTGCTACATCGAATCCTGGGGGCATGACCGGTATGTCGCCAATTCGGGCCTGCTCGTCAAGCCGGAGTACCAGGGCCAGGGTCTGGCCAGCGAAATCAAGAAGAAAGCGTTCCAGCTGTCGCGCGAGAAATTCCCGGAGGCGAAGATTTTCGGCCTGACGACGGGCCTGCAGGTCATGCGGATCAACTCTTCGCTGGGCTATGAGCCTGTCACCTTCTCCGAACTGCCGAACGACGCCGAGTTCTGGAAGGGATGCGAAGGCTGCCCGAATTTCGACATCCTCCAGCGGAACAATTATTCCAGCTGCCTGTGTACCGGCATGCTGTACGATCCGGCGCGGAAGATCCCCAAGGGAGCCGGCAAGAAGGTCGTCGTCGCCTACAGCGGCGGCCTGGACACGTCCTATACCGTGATGTACCTGAGCCATGACATGGGCTATGAGGTCCATGCCGTCTGCGCCGATACGGGCGGTTTCTCTCCGGAGCAGTTGGCCGACAATGAAGCGCGGGCCTTCGCCCTGGGCGCCAAGTCGTACAAGACCCTGGACGTGACGAAGGAGTATTACGAGAAGAGCCTGAAATACATGATCTTCGGAAACGTGCTCCGCAACGGGACCTATCCGATTTCAGTTTCTTCCGAGCGGATTTTCCAGGCGCTGGCCATTGCCCGCTATGCCCGGGAAATCGGAGCGAATGCCATCGCTCACGGTTCGACCGGTGCCGGCAACGACCAGGTCCGGTTCGACATGACCTTCAAGGTGCTTGCTCCGGAGATGGAGATCATCACCCTGACCCGCGACATGAAACTCAGCCGCCAGCAGGAGGTCGACTACCTCAACCGGCACGGGTTCCAGGCGGATTTCAAGAAACTGAAGTATTCCTACAACGTCGGTATCTGGGGCACCTCGATCTGCGGCGGAGAAATCCTGGATTCCGCCCAGGGCCTGCCCGAAACGGCATATCTCAAGAAAGTGACGAGCCAGGAACCGCGCCAGCTGAAGATCGGCTTCGAGAAAGGCGAGATCGTCTCCGTGGACGGAAAGACCTATGCTTCCAAGGTGGAGGCGATCAAGGCCGTCGAGGCCCTGTCCGCTCCGTACGGCATCGGCCGTGACATCCATGTCGGCGACACGATCATCGGCATCAAGGGGCGCGTCGGTTTCGAAGCCGCGGCCGCCCTGGTCATCATCGCCGCCCACAAGTATCTGGAGAAGCATACCCTGAGCAAGTGGCAGCAATACTGGAAAGACCAGGTGGCGAACTGGTACGGCATGTTCCTGCACGAGAGCCAGTATATGGAGCCGGTCATGCGCGACATCGAGGCCATGCTGGAGAGCAGCCAGCGCCATGTCACCGGTACCGTGATCATGGAACTGCGTCCGCAGTCCTTCTCGACCGTCGGCGTCGAATCCGACGATGACCTGGTCAAGAACAAGCTCGGCGAGTACGGGGAAGGCCAGAAGGGCTGGACCTCCGACGAGGCCAAGGGCTTCATCCAGTTGTCGTCCGTTCCGCTGAAGGTCTATTACCTGTCCCACCCCGAAGAGAAGGATACGCTATGACGGACCTGCTCCGGGAAATGATCGCGATCCCGTCTTTCAGCCGGGAGGAAGGGGCTGTCGCAGACCTGCTGCAGCAGCGTCTGGCCGAGCGCGGACATGCCGTCCGCCGGACCGGAAACAATCTTTGGTGCATGACGCAGGGGGAGGGACCGCTCCTGCTGCTGAATGCCCATATCGATACGGTCCGTCCGGCTTCCGGATACACGCGGGATCCCTTCCGGGCATCCGTCGAAGGGAACCGGATCTATGGTCTCGGAGCCAATGACGACGGCGGTTCCGTCGTGGCCCTGCTGGCGGCGTACGAGCGACTGTCCGCCCGGCCGCAGCCGTACCGTCTCGCCCTTTCCCTGACGGCGGAAGAAGAAGTGACCGGTACCGGCGGCATCGAGATGCTGTTTCCGGAATTCGGACCGGTGGCTCTCGGCATCATCGGAGAGCCAACCGGCATGCGGATGGCCGTGGCGGAGCGGGGACTGATGGTTCTGGACTGCACCGCCCATGGCGTCAGCGGTCATGCCGCCCGTTCCGAGGGAAAGAATGCGATTTATGCGGCCATGGAGGATATCTCCCGGCTACTTTCCTATGATTTCGGACGGCCGTCCGACCTGCTGGGCAGGGTCAAGACGACGGTGACGCAGATCCAGGCGGGGACGCAGCACAACGTCGTTCCGGACCGCTGTACGTTTGTGGTCGATGTCCGGACGAACGAATACGTGACGAATGCTGAAGTGCTGGAAGGGATATCCCGCTGCCTGCAGTCCGACGTCAAGGCGCGTTCGACCCGGCTGGGCAGTTCCGGGATTCCGCTGTCGCATCCGGTCGTCCGGCGGGGCCTGTCGTTGGGACTGGAGCCGTTCGGGTCGCCGACGCTCAGCAATTCGGCGGTCTGCCCGTTCCCGACCCTGAAAATCGGCCCGGGCGATTCCGCCCGTTCGCACGGACCGGATGAGTATATCCGCATCCCGGAAATCGAGCAGGCCGTGGAACTGTATGTGAAACTTTTGGATGGATTGACAATATGAAACTTTGGGATAAAGGAATCGGACTGGATGCGGCCATCGAGGCCTTTACGGTCGGAAAGGACCGGGAACTGGACCTGCTGCTGGCGCCGTATGACATCAAGGGAACGATGGCGCACGTGACGATGCTCGCCGCCGTGGGACTTCTCACGGAGGAAGAGAGGGACTTGCTGCTGCCGGAACTCCGGAAGCTGCATGGGAAGGCTGTCGATGGCTCCTTCGTGATCGAAGAGGGTATCGAGGACGTGCATTCGCAGGTGGAACTGGAACTGACGCGGGCCTTGGGTGACATCGGGAAAAAGGTCCATACCGGCCGTTCCCGCAATGACCAGGTCCTGCTGGACGTCAAGCTCTTTACCCGGGCGGCCATCGAGAAGACGGTCGGCAAGGTCCGGACGCTTTTCGGCCATTTCCAGCAGCGCAGCGAGGAATTGTCCGAAGTCCTGATTCCCGGTTACACGCATCTGCAGGTCGCCATGCCGTCTTCTTTCGGCCTGTGGTTCGGCGCCTATGCGGAACGGCTGACCGACGATCTGCTCCTGCTGCATGCCGCCTGGGAACAGGCGGACCGCAATCCGCTCGGAGCCGCGGCAGGCTATGGATCCTCCGCACCGCTCGACCGTGCGATGACGACCCGGCTGCTGGGTTTCTCGGAGCCGGATTACAATGTTGTCCATGCCATGATGGGGCGGGGAAGACTGGAATGGACGGTGGCCGTCGCTTATGCTTCACTGGCGCAGACGCTGGGCCGGTTCGCGATGGACAGCTGCCTGTATATCAGCCAGAATTTCGGTTTCATCCACCTGCCGGACAATTTGACGACGGGCTCCAGCATCATGCCGCATAAAAAGAATCCGGATGTCTTCGAACTGGTCCGTTCCCATTGCAACCGGATCCAGGGCATCGCGCCGACCATCCAGGCGATGACCGGCAACCTGCCGTCCGGGTATTTCCGGGACATGCAGCTGATCAAGGAAGTGTATCTTCCGCTCTTCGGGGAGATGGACCAGGTCTTGGATATCCTGGATTACGCCGTCTGCAACCTGACGGTCGAGAAGGATCTGATGGAAAGGCCTTTGTATGCAGCCGCCTTCAGCGTCGAGACCGTCAACCGGCTGGCCGCTGCAGGCGTTCCTTTCCGGGAGGCCTACCGGCAGGTCGGCGCCGCCATCCAGGAAGGCTCGTTCCAACCTTCTCCGGACCTGGTCGGCCCGGATGGCAAGGTGACGGCTTCTTCCCTGGGACATACCCACATCGGTTCGACGGGCAACCTGTGCAACGACAAGATCGCCGCCCGGATGGATGCGGTGCTCGCACGGTTCCCCTTTGAGCGGGTCCGTTCTGCGATGGAAGCGCTTTAGCGCCGGAGACGGAGACAGAGCAGGGTCAGGTCATCGCTGGGTTCTGCTCCTGCGACATGCAGGGAAACTGCATGAAGCATGTTTTCAATGATGGTCTGGGCGTCGGCTTCCGGCGCCTTTTTCAGTTCTTCCAGCAGGCGGGCGTCGCTGAACTGTTCGTGCGCCTCATTCTCGGCCTCGTTCAGTCCGTCCGTATAGAGGAAGAGCGTGGCGCCGCGGAGATCTTCCAGGACTTGTCCTTCGAACGTCCAGCCGGGGCTGCAGCCGAGCGGCGTGTTGGGCTTGCACTCCAGGAAGACGGGTGCCGCGCCGGGACCGCTGATCAGGACGGGCGGATTGTGGCCGCAGTTGCAGAATTCCAGGCTGCCGGAGGCCAGGTCCAGGACCCCGATGAAAGTGGTCACGAACATCATCTGCTCGTTCTCTTCGGCGAGCGTGTCGTTGATCTGGCGGGCGATTTCTGCCGGCGGGCAGCCTTGCTGGCCGACCAGGCGGAAGAGGCTGCGGGCGACGGCCATGAAGAGGCTGGCGGGAACGCCCTTGCCGCTGACGTCGGCGATGCAGAAATACAGTTTGTCTTTCAGCAGGAAGTAGTCGTACAGGTCTCCGCCGACTTCGCGGGCCGGGTTGATCGAGGCGTACAGGTCGATTTCCTTCCGTTCCGGGAACGGGGGGAAGGTGCGGGGGACCATACCCATCTGAATGGACCGGGCAATCTGGATCTCGCTCTCCATGCGCTCTTTGCGGGCCGTCGTGAGGGTCAGTTCATCGATATAGGAGACCAGGGACGACTGCATGTTGGCGAAGGAGTTGTTCAGGGTGCCGATCTCATCCACCCGGGTGGAAAGCGGCAGCGCATGCTCGAAATGGCCGGAGGCGATGTTGCCGGCCTCGGTCGCGAGGACCTTGAGCGGCCGCATCGTTTTCCGGATGACGAAGTACGATACGATGAACATCAGGGTCAATCCGAGCAGGATCATGACTTCGGCGAAGGTACGCAGCCTGTTGAATCCGCTGAAAATGTCTTTTTCCGGACAGACGATGGCCACGCTCCAGCCGGTGCTCTTGATGGGCTTGTAGAAGACGTAGCTGTCCTTTCCGTCGATGACCAGTTCGTTCATGCCTTCTTTCCAGTTGATCATGGACTGTCCGAGTGCCTCCCGCTTGGGATCCGGATGGGACAGTGTTTCGGTGAAGATCGTCTGGTAAAAGAGTTTTTCCGGATCCGGGTGGACCAGGAACGTGCCGCCCCGGCTGATCAGGATGTTGTAGGAGTTCGGGAAGGGCTTGACTTGGGAGATGGTCTCGGAAAGCCATTTCAGGGATATGTCCATGGAAATGACACCGATGAACGTTCCGTCATCGTCTGTCAGCGGCTTGCAGTAGGACAGCAGCATGTCCGTCGCCAGGTTGTACTCATCGTCGAATTCCCAGTCGTTGTAAGGCTCTGTCCAGCAAGGCTGGTTCAGCAGTTTGGGGTACAGGTACCAGTCGAGATAGAAATACTGGTAGTCGTCGCTGCCTTCCTGGCGCGTGACCAGTTCTCCGTCCGTGTTGCTCGTATAGGCGGAAAAGTATTGCCTGTCCTTGAAGAACCAGGGCTCGAAGGCGATCGAACAGCCGGTCAGGAAGTCTTTGCCGTTGACTGCGTTGCGGGAGTATTCCAGCATGGATTCCGGAGAGTCGAGGTGACGGTAGACCAGCCATTCGAGCTGGTCCGCCGACAGTTCCACGTCTTCGATGATGCTGTTCATGCGGAGCACCGTATTCTCCAGGATCTGGGTCGCTCCCTGGATGGCCTCCTTCCTGACGGAACGCCGTGCCGTATCCGACACGTAGATCTGGGTCACGGTGTAGATCAATGCGGCGAACAACACGACCCAGATACTCAGCCGGGCGGAAAGGGAATGCCGGATGGACTCGAAGATTTTCCTCATGGCACCAGTTCTTTGTAGGTAACCGGACGTTTGACAAAACCGCTCTCCAGCATCAGGTCCGAGGCTTTGCGGACCATGTCCGGGCGGAGCTGGAACGTGCGCTCACCGGAATCGGGGTCCAGCTGGAGACGGAGGATTTCCTCGAGCATGAACTGCTGCAGGGCGCGGTTGGAGTGGATCTTGTGTTTGCGGACATATTCCATGACGATGTCCAGCGCCTCTTCCGGATGGTCGGCTACCCATTCCCAGCCCTTCCGGCTCGCTTCTGCGAAGCGCTCTGCGGCATCTTTCTGCTTGGCATAATCGGTCGCCAGCATCCAAACGCCGTCCTCCTGGACATTGTAGTCATGTTCGGAGAAACGGTAGATCGTATTTCCCGGGGGGACCAGCCCGGTCTGCAGCAATTGGAAGTATTCGTTGTAACTCATGGCAATGGTCGCGTCCGCGGCGCCTGCGATGAACAGGTTCCGGGGCGTCGCCGCTTCAATCCATTCGTAATCCAGTCCTGTCCGTTTCGCCATGCACCGGGCGATCAGGTCATGTCCGGCCCGCCATGTCAGGACCTTGCCTTTCTTCATCGTGGCCGGATCGACTCCGAACCGGGAGATGAGCATGAGGCTGCTGTTCATGGAAGTCTGGAGGATGTTGACGAGGGATTTGCCCTGGTTGACGAGCCTGATGGCTTCGGTGAGCGGCAGCGTCGTCGCCTGGGCTTGTCCGGACAGGATGATGTCCAGGGCTTGCTTGGTGGCGAAAGGATGGCGGATCTCCACGTCGAGGCCGGCTTGCTTGTAGAACCCCAGTTCGTAGGCGGCGTAATAGCCGGCGAACTGGGCCTGGGCCGTCCACTGTGGGGAAAAGACGAAACGGGTCTGGCCGCCGGCGGTCAGGGTTGTCAGGGAAAGGATCAGAGCCAGGATTCGTTTAGCGTACATGGATCAGGGAGTACAACTGCAGTAAAACTTTCAAAGATACCCTTTTTTTCTGATTATTCAATCTTCGTCCCTTCTATTTTGGGGTAAAAAAAGAGGGAATGTCCCTGACGGACATCCCCTCCGGACGGCAGGCAAGGCCGTAAGCCGGTTTCTGTTTTTAAATCTGCCATTTATCTGCGCAACCTACCCCCTGGCATCGGACGGGCAGCCCTCATCTGCCAGTATATTTGGTCTTGCAGGCCCTGTCTCCGTACCCGGCCGGCATCGCTGACGGCCGTCGTGGGCTCT
>CADCRA010000041.1 GCA_902803715.1 uncultured Bacteroidia bacterium | reverse complement strand
GACTTCGAACTCTGGTCCGCCGCCCAGGGCCGCTGGCTCGAGATCTCTTCCGTCTCCAACTTCGAGAGCTACCAGGCCAACCGCCTCAAACTCCGCTACAAGGACGAGAACGGCAAGATCCAGCTCTGCCACACCCTCAACGGCAGTTCCCTCGCGCTCCCGCGCGTGGTCGCCGCCCTCCTCGAGGACAACCAGAAAGACGGATACATCGAGATCCCGGAGGTCCTCCGTCCGTATACCGGTTTCGACCGGATCGGCTAGTTTGCCCGTTCGCGGCGATTTTCGTACATTTGCGCCATATGGAAAAAGAGCGCATCATTCTAGGTATTGATCCCGGAACCCTCCTGTTGGGTTTCGGGGTCATCCGTGTTGTCGGGCGGAAGGCGGAATTCGTGGACATGGGCGTGCTGGACCTGCGCAAGGACAAGGACCCCTATCAGAAACTGCGCGCCATCTACGACTGCATCTCGGAGGTCTGCCGATCCTATCATCCGACCGAACTGGCCATCGAGTCGCCGTTCTACGGCAAGAATGCCCAGGTCATCCTGAAACTGGGCCGCGCCCAGGGAGCGGCGATGATCGCGGCGATGGAATACGGCATTACGGAGGTGGTCGAATATGCGCCCCGCAAAGCCAAGGAGGCCATCGTCGGCAACGGCGCCGCATCGAAGGAACAGGTCAGCCTGATGCTGGAAAAGACGCTGGGCATGAAACTGGCGGCGGAGCACCTGGATGCGACGGACGCCCTGGCGATCGCCCTGTGCCATTTCTACCAGACGACCAGTCCGGTCGCCGGCCTGAAATCTTCTTCCAGCTGGGAAAAATTCATCGCCGAGAATCCCGGCCGCGTCAAATAGAACGATAGATATCCTGCAGGACCAGACCTGCCAGGGTAAACCCGAAAATGCCCGTGACCGGTGCCGACGTGCCGTTCGCGGACACTTTCGTATAGGTCATGGATCCGTCGTGACAGGGCTCGGCCAGATTGGGCAGCAACTCGTCGTCGTATACGCAGAGGAACTTCTTGGCCGGCAGGGTTCCGGCCCGGCGGAGTTTCTTCCGGAGGGCGGCCCCGAGCGGACAGCCGTTGACATCCCAGAACTCGGCGACCCGGATCCGGGTCGGATCGATTTTCAGGGCGGCGCCCATCGATGAGAAGAGGGTCGCCGGGGTGTCGCAAGCGCGCAGGATCAGGGACGCCTTGTCGCTCAGCGAATCGATGGCGTCGATGATGTAGTCATACGTTTCCAGATGGAATGCGGCATGGTCCGCATCGGAATAGCGCTCTTTCCGGATGGTGATGTCCGCTTCCGGGTTGATTTCCAGCAGGCGCCGCTGCAGGACTTCCACCTTCGGCTGGCCCAGGGTCGCCGTCGTCGCCATCAGCTGGCGGTTGAGGTTGGTGGTATGCACGTCGTCCGCGTCCACGAGGGTCAGATGGCCGATGCCGCTGCGGACCAGAGCCTCGGCGCACCAGCCGCCGACTCCGCCGACGCCGAACAGGATGACACGGGTATTGCGGACCCGTTCCATCCGTTCCGGTCCCATCAGCATTTCCGTCCGGCTGCTCCACTTTTTCATTTCCGGAATTCCTTGGGGATGAAGGCCCTGACGATCATGGCTAGCAACAGAAGCCCGAAGACAAAAGTGCAGATGCGGCCGACGATGTCCCCGTTCCGGACGAAGAAGGTCTCGCCGTCCGTCAGGTTGACTGTCCCGCGGAGGGTTGCCATTTCCCACCAGGGGGTCTCCTGGAGGATCCGGCCCCGCTGGTCGATGATCGCGGAGATGCCCGTATTCGCACAGCGGGCGATGTCCCGCCGGGTCTCGATGGCCCGCAGGGACGCGTAACTCAGGTGCTGCCGGTAGCCCGGCGTATCGCCCCACCAGGCATCGTTGGTGATGATGGTGAGCAGGCGGGCGCCTTTGCGGACATAACCCGTGCAATACTCTCCGTAGACGGATTCATAGCAGATGGCGCAGCCCAGCGGAATGTCCCCGGCGTGCAGGAGGGTGATCTCATCCTGACCGACACAGCGGCCCATGACCCCGCCGAGCATGTCGTCGATTTTCGTGAAGAAAGCCGGGAAGGGGGTCAGTTCGACACCGACCACCAGTTTGCTTTTGTGGAAGATCTCCGTACTGCCGCGACCGTCGGCCATGAGGGCGGAGTTGTGGCTGAGGAGCCAGTTCCCGTCACGGGTGGGCCGGGCGTTCGGCCCGGGCTTCGGCCCGTCGACGAGGGTGTAGGAGGAGGCGCCGAAGAGGAGGCTGGTGGCGGGGTAGTCCTGCATCAGGGCGGTGAACCGGCGCCAGGTCCGGCTCTGCGGTATGTCGTTGGTAACGACGTCGCTGGTAAAGGTCTCCGGGGCCAGGACCAGCAGCGGGGCGGCCGTGCTGTCGTGCAGGCGGTCCTGCAGGGCCTGCCGGATCTGTCCTTCCAGGATGGCGTTCTGCTCGCTCTGGCTGAGGGCTTCGAATTTGTGGTACGGGTCGATGTTGGGCTGGACGGCGAGTACTTCCAGCGGTTCGCCTTTTTCTTCATACCGGTTCCAGATGACGACGGAACAGACCATCGGGACGATCAGGACCAGCGCATAGCCGCCGGCGGCGGCGAGACGGGCCTTCCCGTTCCAGCGGAAGAAGCGGCCGTCGGCCAGGGCGCACAGCAGGCCGAAGAGACCCAGGTTGCAGGCCCAGATCCAGAGGGATCCGCCGAGCGAGCCGGTATATTCATACCATTGGGCAAGGGTCAGCGTCCGGGCGAACGCGTTTCCGAGGGTCAGCCAGGGCCAGGAGATCTGGGCGCTGAAATAGAACCGTTCCCAGGCAATCCAGGCGGCGGCCAGGAAGAGGTAGGGAACACTGCCCCGGAACACCTTCTTGCTGCCGCGGAAGAGGGCGAAGATGACCGCCATCTGCAGCGCATTCGCCAGGACGGCGAAAATGCCGCCGCCGACGGTGGCGTTGCAGACCCAGAAGGTCGTCAGGGCGTTCCAGAGGACGAAGACGCCGTAGTACCAGAACCACAGCCGTTTCACGCCGGTTTCCGAGCCGATCTTCTCCATGCAGAGCAGGGGCACGAGCCCGAACAGGGCGGCCCAGCCGCAGTGCGGGACCAGGAACGGAACGCTCAGGAGGACTGCGGAAAGCCCTCCCAGGATCGCCATCTGACCTTTGACGCCCATGACCGGATCAATCGGTGATTTCTTCTCCGACCTGGATCTCGTCGCAGTTGCCCTGCGGGCGCTCCAGGCTGATTTTCTTCAGTTCCAGGCAGAACCAGACGATGAAGAGGGCAAAGAGGACGGACAGGGCGACATAGGCTCCCGTCGGCATGATATCCAGCCAGTTCTCCACGTCCTCCAGACCGCTGAACTGACTGAGCAGCAGGGCGCACGTATTGTTCGTGCAGTGCATGAGCATGGTCAGTTTCAACGAACCGGTCTTGTAGTAGACGTAGCCGAAGAGCAGGCCCAGGACAAAGGCCGGGATGGCCTGCCATGGGTTGAGGTGGATGACGGCGAAGAACGCGGCGGAGATGACAATGGCCCAGACCGGCTTGAGGCCGCGGGTACCATCCGGCTTCTGGAAGTTCAGCAGGCCGCGGAGCACCATGCCCCGGCACAGCCATTCTTCAAAGATCGGGGCGAAGATGCTGACGCAGAGCAGGTTGACCCAAAAGGTGCCCTGGGTCATGCTGTTGAGCGCCTCTTCCAGCCATTCGGGCATGTCCGGCATCTGGGCGTTGACCGCGTCCATGCAGAAACCGGCGCCGATGGTGGCGACCATGCAGAGCAGGGCGACGATCCAGCCGCTGAAGCGGCCGAAATGGGAGGAGTCGATGGCGTAGCCGTTGTCGAACATCATGTTCCGCTGGCTGATGTGCTTGGAGGCAATCATGGCCGGGATGAACATGACGGGATAGGCGATCATTTCGGCATACTCCATGCCGCCATCTTTCATGAAGAGCATGAAAACGGCGGATACGATATTGCCCAGGAGGGCACCCAGCAGCAGCCATCCCAGCAGGGAGAACATGCCGCCGACGCCGGGAACGTGCCAGGCATAGCCGCTGAACACGTCGAAATTCTGGCTTTTGCTTTTCTTGAAGAAACTCATGGCGTTACTGGTAAAGCGGAGAAGGGTAGGTCCCGTTGTCGGCGAGTTCCTTGAACTTGGCGACAACAGCCGGGCGGTCCTCCTTGTATGTCACGCCGAACCAGCGGCTCGGGGTGGAGAGGACGTCGCACTGGCCCTGTCCGTCCTTGATGATGGTATCGACGGCGAACGGGATGTAATATTCTTTCTTCAGTTCCTGGCTGTTTTTGTCGAGGAACGCCTTGAAAATGGATTCGCTCTTGTCGAAATAGTCGGGCGTGAAGCCCCACATGTTCATCGAGCAGAGCGCCTTGCCGTCGAGGACGACGTGGGTCTGGCCGGTGGTGGAGTTGTCGCCGTAGACGACGCCGTCTTCCTCCCGGGCGATGTTGAGGTGCTCGACGACATCGGTCAGGTGCTGGTCCTTGTCGTAGAAGCAGATGCCGCGGGACACGCCGCCGGATTCGCTCAGGGTGTTCTCCAGTTCGAAACCGACGATGCAGTAGGAACCGCTGGTCGTCCCGTGGGCGCGCAGCCAGTCGCCGAGGATGCGGAAGGAATCCTTGCCGTAATAGTCGTCCCCGTTGATGACGGCGAACGGTTCATGGATGACGTCCTTGGCCATCAGCACGGCGTGGGCGGTGCCCCAGGGTTTCTGGCGCTCCGGATTGAGGCTGTAGCCGGCCGGGATCTTGTCGAGTTCCTGGGTGACGAAGACGAACTCGAGCGGGGAGCCGTCGATGCACTTGACATGGCTGTATTTGGCCCGTACGGTCTCCTCCATCTGAGCGCGGAAATACTCGCGGACGATGTAGACCACCTTGCCGAATCCGGCCTGTACGGCATCGTAGATGGAATAGTCGATGATCGTTTCTCCGTTCGGACCGAGTCCGTCCATCTGTTTCAGTCCTCCATAGCGGCTGCCCATGCCGGCGGCCAGAACAAGTAAAGTAGGTTTCATGTCGTTATCTTTTTTTGTTTCTTGACGTATAATCCCCCAAATTTAGTTATTTTTGCGGAGAATAGCATCCAAATCCATCCAAAATGGGCAAGTTGAAAGATCTGTGGAACGGTGAAAACCGGGGATTCGTACGCTACGCGGTCATCGCCACGGGGCTGGTGCTGGTCTGGGTCGCTTTCTTCAGCGACGACAGCATCCTGCGCTGGGCGAAGGCGCGCCTGGAACTGCGGCAGCAGAACCGGCAGATCGAATGGTACAAGCGGGAGATCGCCGCGATGGACGAGCAGGTCCGGACCCTGTCGACGGACCGGGACACGCTCGAGGAATATGCCCGGGAGAATTTCCATTTCGCCGAGCCCGGCGACGATGTATACATTGAGCGGCAGGACTGAACCTGCCGCTTTTCTTTTTCTAGAATCCCGTATAGGTCCAGGGCGTGATCGCCCGGAGTTCTTCCTTGACGGCTTCGGACACGTCGAGGGTCTCGATGAAATCCGCGATGACTTTCGCATCGATGCCCGCGCCTGTCCGGGTCAGGGCCTTCAGGGTCTCATACGGGTTGGGGTAGCCTTCCCGGCGCAGGATCGTCTGGATGCCTTCGGCGACGACGGCCCAGTTGCGTTCCAGGTCGGCGCGGAGGGCGGCCTCGTTGAGGATCAGCTTGCCGAGTCCCTTCTTGAGGGAGGCGAAGGCGATCATGCCGTGGGCGAGCGGCACGCCGATGTTGCGCTGGACCGTCGAGTCGGTCAGGTCGCGCTGGAGGCGGGAGATCGGGAGTTTCATGGAGAGGAAGGTCAGCACGGCGTCGGCCATGCCGAGGTTGCCTTCGGCGTTTTCGAAGTCGATCGGGTTGACCTTGTGGGGCATGGCGGAGGAACCGACTTCGCCGGCG
>CADCRA010000040.1 GCA_902803715.1 uncultured Bacteroidia bacterium | reverse complement strand
CTGGGTCAGCACGCTGGTGAGTTCGCGGGCGCGGTCGTTGCGGAAGTTGTAGAAGATGATGGCATCGCCTTCCTCGACCTTGGCGAGAGGCTCGCCGGCGGCGTCGGTAATAACGATGGGCTTGATGAACTCGTCGGTAACATCGGCATCGTACGAAGCCTGGATGCCCTCAAGGGCGGAGGTAAACGCAGCGCCCTTGCCCTCGACGAGGAGGTCATAGGCTTCCTTGACACGGTTCCAGCGCTTGTCACGGTCCATGGCATAGAAACGGCCACAGACGGAAGCGACCTTGCCGGTGGTCTCAGCCATCTTCTGCTCCAGTTCCTCGACGAAGCCCTTGCCGCTGCGCGGATCGGTGTCACGGCCGTCCATGAAAGCGTGGACAAAGACGTTCTCGATGCCTTCTTCCTTCGCGACGCGGAGGAATTCATAGACATGGTCCAGGGAACTGTGGACACCGCCGTGGGAGGTGAGGCCCATCAGGTGGAGTTTCTTGCCGGTCGCCTTGACGTAATCGTATGCGGCACGGATCTCCTTGTTCTCGAGCAGTTTGTGCTCACGGCAGGCGATGTTGATCTTGACGAGATCCTGGTAGACGACGCGGCCGGCGCCGAGGTTCATGTGACCGACCTCGGAGTTGCCCATCTGGCCGTCCGGAAGGCCGACATATTCGCCGCAAGCCTGCAGGTGGCCGTAAGGATACTTGGCGCGGAGCGCATCGATGTTCGGGGTGCCCTGGGTCCAGATGGCATTGGAATAGTCGTGGCGGCCTTCGCCCCAACCATCCAGGATCATGAGAAGTACTTTTCTGTTCATGGTGTTATGTGTGCTTTTTGATTATTTGCGTTTTTTGCGGGTGTTGTTCTTGGACGCCTTGATGGCCTCCTTGACTTTCGTCTTGCGGGCAGCCTTGTTGCCGGATCCCGCCGCGGCCTTGCCTTTCTTCCGGAATCCGCCGGAGAGGTAGGGATCGTAAGAAATGTCCCGGTCGGAATAGCCGGTGCCCTCGTCTTCGGGAACGGCCGCACCGAATCCTTCCTCGACCAGTTCATAGTCCAGCAGGCGCTGCTCCAGGCTGGTCATCTTGACGCGGATGCGGACCGGGTCGCCGAGGCGGAAGATACGGCCGGACCGGCGGCCGCGCAGGCAATAGGCTTTCTCGTCGAATTCGAAGAAGTCGGACTTGATCTCCCGGAGGGAAACCATGCCTTCGATCTTGGTGGGTTCGATCTCCACGTACATGCCCCAGTCGGTCACGCCGGAGATGTGGCCGTCGAACTCCATGCCGACCTTGTCCTGCATGAACTCGACGAGTTTGTACTTGATGCTGTCACGCTCGGCGTTCGCAGCGATGATTTCCCGTTCGGAGGCGTGGACGCACTGCTCCTGGTAGTAGTCCTTGTTCTGGGACGGGGCGTTGTCCAGGTACATGGCGAGGAGCCGGTGGACCATCGTGTCCGGATACCGGCGGATCGGAGAGGTGAAGTGGGTGTAGAACTTGAAGGCGAGGCCGTAGTGGCCGATGTTGTCAGTGCTGTAGGCCGCTTTGGCCATGGCCCGCAGGGCAATCATTTCCAGAGCCATGAACTCCGGCTTGTCCTTCGCGTCGGCGAGGAGGCCGTTGAGTTTCCCGGCGATCTTGTCGCCCTCGCCGAACTGGACCTTGTAACCGAAGTTGCCGGCGAATTCGGACAGTCCGCCGAGTTTCTCCATGTTCGGAAGGTCATGGACACGGTAGACGAAGGTCTTGGCGGTTTTCCGCTCCTTTCCGTCCATCTTTCCGTCGGTTGCGATGAACTCCGCGACGCTGCGGTTGGCCAGCAGCATGAACTCCTCGATCAGCCAGTTGGCTTCCTTGGAGATGTGCTGGTAGACGGCGACCGGTTTGCCGTCCGGATCGCATTCAACCTTCATTTCCGGGCGTTCGAAACTGATCGCGCCGGCTGCGAAACGGCGCTTGCGGAGCTGGGCGGCAATCTTCCAGAGATCGAGGATGGCGTCGCCGATCTCCTTGGAGGCGCCGCCATCGCCCTTGCCCTCGATAATCTCCTGGGCCTCTTCATAATTGAAGCGGTGGTCGGAGTCGATGACGGTCCGGCCGAACCAGCGGTCGGTGATCCGGCCCTGCGGGGTAACGGTAAAGACCGCCGAGAAAGTCAGTTTGTCTTCGTGCGGGCGGAGGGAACAGAGCTTGTTGCATAGTTTCTCCGGGAGCATCGGGACGGTGCGGTCCACCAGGTAGACGGAGGTGCCGCGCGCCTGGGCCTCCTTGTCGACTTCGGTGCCGGGTTTGACATAGTAGGAGACGTCGGCGATGTGGACGCCGATCTCCAGGTTGCCGTCCGGCAGTTTCTTGTAGGACAGGGCGTCGTCAAAGTCTTTCGCATCGGCCGGGTCGATGGTAAAGGTCAGGGTGTCGCGGAAGTCGCGGCGCCCCTTGAGGTCTTTCGGGGT
Organism: uncultured Bacteroidia bacterium; assembly: GCA_902803715.1. Taxonomy (GTDB): domain Bacteria; phylum Bacteroidota; class Bacteroidia; order Bacteroidales; family UBA932; genus Cryptobacteroides. The sequence goes on along the minus strand of CADCRA010000040.1, from coordinate 7,972 downwards.
GATCTGGTCGGAAATCGCGTCGGCGGCTTTCTCGACGGCCGGTTCGAACCGGTAGGGGAGGCCGTATTCCGCGAGGATCGCGTGCATTTCCGTATTGTTGTCGCCGAGTTCGCCGAGCACGTCGACGATGGTCCCGTGCGGATAGCGTTCTCCGCGGACCCAACTGTCGACGACGACGGCGACCTTCATGCCGACATGGGCGCGGAGTTCCCGGGCCTCTCCGTCGACGGTTTCATAAACGCCCGTGACGGCGTATTCATTGTCTCCCAACTGGCGGAGGGCGCCTTTGAGTTCCCGGCGTTCTTCCGTATGGGGACTGGTTTTCTTGCGGACGACCGGGTTGCCTTTCGGGTCGACGATGTCGACGACGATGTCATAGGGCATGAATTTGCTCTGCATGATGACCCATGCCTGGGCACCGATGATGTGGAGGACGCCGACAAAGGGGCGTTTCGTGCGCTCGAGGATGTCGAGCACGGCGCCGTCGGCGTGGCGGTTGCCGACCTTCGGTTTGAGGAGGGCGATGCGGACCCGGTCGCCGTTGAGGGCGCCGCGGGCTTTGGCGCTGGAGATGAACACGTCATCTTCCAGTTCTTCCACTTTGACGAAAAGATTGCCGTCGCGCGTCATCTGCGCGACGCCTTCATATTCGGGATGATGTTCTTTCTTCTGGTTCTTGCGGGCGGCCTGGAGAAAAGGACGGCCTCCCTTCTGGTTTACTTCGTTTGCTCCGTTGCTGCTGTTGCGTCTTTTGTTGCTGCGACTCATAAGATATGGAATTGATGGGGACCGCGAGGTCCTGATAATAAATATGCAAAGATACGCACTTTGCGGCAAACCGCAAAATCGCTGTATGTCCTGCTCTGCGCAGGACATACACGAAAGACGCGAGGTAAGTGACAAAACAGGGCTAATAGAATGGTAGCCGATATTACTGAAACAAATATCTCGCTGTTATGTTATTCTGATGTATCGGGATCAAGTGCAAAAATGTACACACCGTCGGTATAGGCCCGGTATATCCCTTCCCGGGGAATGGTGATTGTGTCTTTTCTTCTGTTATACTTTGCGCCTGGGAAATCCCTCAATTCATCAGCGGCGAATTGAGCCATCCCCTTCGCTCCGGGATAGTGGAAGACCCAGGCGTCCCCTTCAAATGTGACTATGGAATCATTGGCCGAAGCCAGATCCGGCCAGATCCCATCCACTGGAATGAGTACGATGTTTCCCCCGGGCTTTATCTCTACAGTCCCGGAAAAAAGATATCTTATCGTTGGCGGATCAGTAGGAAAACTCTCAATAACTGTCAGATGGACTTGCGAAGACTTGATATCCGAAAAACGGAATATTGCAAATGGTCCAGTTTTTGCGCGGAGCGTGTCCCTGCCATCAACCAGAGTGACAGTAGTAGTTTCACTGCTAGGGGATGTAATCATCGAGCTAATTGGTATCCCTGCTGGTGGCTGGGAATACTTGAATACCTGTCCAATGATGGAGTGGGAACCGCTCGCCTCCTGTCCCCGGAGTCCGGGAGTGTGGAATGGGTTCGCAATGAGCAGAAAACAAAGGAGGAGATACTTTCTCATGGTCATAGTATGGTTTACAATCCATAGCGTGGCATCGAACGGCCGCCGGCGTTGTTGAAGCGATAGGAGATGTCCAGCACGAAATACCGCCCGTAGACCGGTGTCCAGACGTGGCTGACCGAGGACGGACCCATCGTGATGGTATAGACCGAGCCGCTGCGCAGCAGGTCTATGCCCCGCAGGCTGATCTTCAGGTCTTTTTGTAGCAGATTGATACCAATAGCCAGATTCAGCTGGTGGAGGTCCCGGCTCATGTTCCTTATCGACAGGTCGCGGACGGGGCGCCAGGAATAGTTCCCCGAGAAAAAAGCATGCTTCAGGAAATCAGTAGAGAAGTCCACATCGAGCTGGCCGCGGAGTGCCTTGCGGTCCATCGAACTTTCCCGGCTGATGGCCCGGATATATGCCGCATTCCCTTTCAGGGACAGCTCCGCACCCTTCCACAACGGTGCCATCACCGTGGCGTTCAGGGACGGTGTCCATTCTTCCGTGCGGTCCAGCACCTCACCGAAATACTGCGGCATCAGCCGATAATCCAACTTCGGCTGGAACGTGACGGTGGGTTTCAACTTTCCTTTCAGAAGGCTAAACCTGGACGAAGTATTCAAGGTGATATTGGCACTCAGGCCATAGTCTGCGTTTTCCGTACGGAGGACCGATGCGCCGGCCGGTACCCGGTATCCGTCGTAATCGTCCAACACGGCCGCCTCCCGGTAGAAGAGGGTCCGCTGGACCAGGGGATGGGCTTCATACTGGACGCTCGCATTCCAGGTGGTCGTCCATTTCCTTGCCTGCATGCGAGGAGCCTTTTGAAGGCGAAAACTATATGCCTGGCTTCCTCTTAAGTCCGGGTTGCCACCTATCAGTGAGAGAGGGTTGGTATCATCTATCCGCGGGCGCAACTGTTCCACGGAAGGTACCCGGTAAGATGAACTGAGGTTCAAACTGACCTTGTTTATCATCAAACTCACAAAAGGTTCGATATAGAAAAAGGTCTTGTTTCCGGAATAAGCCTCCGAGAGCCGCTCCCGATCAATGACTTTATCCATTACAAACGACAGATTAATGAATAGTGATTTGGGATGATTCAAATCCTTCTGAATATACCTCGAACTGAAGCGGATATAATTCATTAGGGAGGAATAGGTATAATCGTACGTGTTGGCCGGATTCGGCACAGGTTCGTTAACACCATACAGGTCATAGGCCTCCTGCAGCCTGTTTTCGAGCCGGTAATCAATGACGTAATTGGCTGAAACCTGTAAATCACGGCTATCCTTTCGATAGGTATAGAGCGTCTGCTGCAGATTACCTGTCCAGTATTGTGACAGATTGTTCCCTTCCTTGGTCAGATACCGTTTCGTATAGGAGGAAGCGAGCGTATCCAGATTCCAAGAATCCAGGTCGTTCTGCCTGAGCATTACACCCAACGACAGGCTCGGCCCCGGCTTGTTGTTCTCGCCGGGCTTGAATCCCACCGTGATGTCTTCGGAAAGATTCCAGGACTTGTTTCCGGAAAAGGAAGTCTCATTCTGGGACATCGGGGTTCTGCCGGCATAGTCAAGGGAATTGTAGGAGAGTCCATCCGTGCGGGTACGGGACAGATTGAACTGCTGTTGCCACCGCATCGTCACCCGGTTCCCGGTTTTATAGGCAAAGGCCGTTTGAATCCGGTGTTGCTCCGTCTGCCGGGTTGATTCGGTTTCCTCCTCCCGGGTATGGGCCGGTATCCCCGGTATCTCGAAATACTCCTGCAGAGCCCGACGGCGGCTGCGCGTCTTGTCATGCGTGAAAGAATACCTGGTGTACATGCCGTTGCCGAAGAGTGGATTCTGCCAATACTTGTAGAATCCCAACTCCAGGTCCGTCGTTTTCCGGTAGGTGGACTGCGGAAGGGGAACGGCGTTGATGTTGCTGGTGTTCATCCCGACGTTGTTGGTGATGACATCTGCGGACAACTGGACCAGTTCGGAAAAGAAATGGGCGTTGGTGCCGGCTGCGTAGCGGTACTGCCGGTCTCCGTCCTCCTGTCGCTGTTCATCCGCACCGGCGATCGCCCGCACCTGCAGGTCCGTTGCGCTGAAAATCGGGTCCTTGGTCTTGATGTTGACTACGCGCTGCTTGTCCCGGGCCCGCCTGTCGATGATCTCATCCGGGTCCGTCTCGTCGTATACTTCCATCGTTACCACCTGCTCCGCCCGCAGGTTTTCCATTGCATTCATCGGCGTCAGCCCGAAGACCAGCGCTCCGTTGACGTACGACCGCGCCACGTTCTTCCCGGAGATCTTGATCTCGCCCGTCATCCGGTTCACTTCCACGCCCGGCATCTGCTTCAGCAGGTCGATGGCGTAGTCGCCCTCGTCGACCCGAAGGGCGGAGGCATGATAGACCAAGGTGTCGCCCCTCATCGTCATCACCGGCACTTCGGCAGTAACCGACGCGGCATCCAGGGTCTCGATCTTACGCTGCCGGGGAACGATGACGACATTCTCCCCCGGCATCAACGCGAACGACTCGGAGAAAGGAGCATAGCCGTCGCCGCCGATCGAGAGGGTCACCTGACGGGACGAAATCCCGGTAAAGGTGAATTTGCCCAGATTGTCGGTCTTCGTGCGAATCGTATCGCCGGCCTCGACCAGGATGACTTCCACACCGGAAAGAGGGATGTCGATGTATTCCACTCCGTTCAACTGGGCGGTCTGCCTCATATCCATCCGGAAATAGGTCTGCCCAACGATGGAGGAAAGGGTCTGAGCCACTTCCTGTCCCCGGAGAGCGAGGGGCAGGAAAAGACCAATGGTAAAGAGCAATCTTGACTTAAAACGGCTCAATCGATTGAATACGTAAAAATAATAAGTAAGACTTTGGGGTCTAACTAGGAGAAGACTTTAGTGTTATCTTTGCAAAGATATACTTTTCCCCTTTAATAAACAATTTCCCTGACCAAGAAACGGCCGAATCGGAAAGCAACGTGCGGGAGAAATGCAAGTGAGGGTAACCAAAAAGTCAGATTGACTTAAGGTGTCCACCCCCGGACACCTCACACCACTCACAAAAAAGAGGCCGACTCTTTGATGTCAGCCTCATTGCATATAACTACATTCTAATGAAAGGATCCGCATCGTCTCGACGGAGATACTTCCAGGCGACGGTTCTCCGTCGTTTATGTCAGGGGCGCGGGCATGACCGATCATTCCTTTGCGGTCACGCCCCGCCGGCCGGTTTTACCGGAAAGATTCGCTGACGAACTGGAGGGCGGACGGGAGGGTTTCCCGCCAGAAATCCCAGGTGTGGGCGCCGTCCCGGACACGGAACTGGTGCGGAATGCCGGTCTCGCGGAGGGCGCGGACCAGGTCGAAGTTGTTCAGCAGCAGGAAATCGTCGTCTCCGATTTCCAGGAACAGCCGGGGCAGTCCGGTGACATTGCCTTTCTCATCCTTGACAAGGGTAAGGCTGCGCACGATGTCGGGAATGGTGTGGGCCTTGATGTAAGCCTGCATGGCCGGGGTCGGATTCTCTCCGGGGTTGCGGGTCGTCGCGGCGCTCATGGCGAAGCAGGAACTGAAGAGTTCCGGACGCTTCAGGCTGTGGTAGAGCGAACCGTAACCGCCCATGGACAGGCCGGAAATGGCCCGGTGGGCCCGGTCGCCGATGATCCGGTATTCCTTCTCGATGAACGGCATGAACTCCTGCACGAAGAAATCCTCGTACGGCGCCTTGCCGTCGAAGGAGTTGATGTACGCGTGGTTGAATCCTTCCGGGCAGACGATGACCATCTCCGGAATCTGTCCGGCGGCGATCATGCGGTCGGCCACCTGGCTGAACCGGGCGTCTTTCTGCCAGCTGCCATGGTCCCCGCCCGCTCCGTGGAGCAGGTAGAGGATCGGATACTTCTTGCCGGAAGTGGCGAAGCCCTTCGGGAGGTAGACGGTATAGTGGACGGTCTTGCCGAGGAGTTTGCTCTCGATGGCACCGTCCGCCTTGTAGGAGCCTTCCAGCTGGACGGGCTGCTCCTGACGGCCGCGCTGGCCCTGAGCCTGCTGCCCCTGCCGCTGCTGGCCCGCCGCGGCCCGTTGTCCCGGGACGCGGCCGCCCTGCGGCTCGTTGGGATAGCGGTCGATGACTGCCGGGCCGCCCGGGATGAAGGTCAGTCCCTTGACGAATTCGATCTGGAAATCGGCATCCTGCAGGCCGGTCAGCCGCTTGCCGCCGATGTAGCAGTCCTCGAAGGTGACATCCTCGACGAAGCGGGTCGGGTGGCCGATGATCGCCAGCGGCTTGACGGGATTGGTCCAGCGGACGTTCTTGAGGTAGACGCCCTTGATGGAGCCCATCCGGCCGTTGCCGTAGCGCTCGCCTTCGGTCAGGATGATCTCCAGGTTCTTGTATTCGATGTCGGATTCGACGCGGATGTCCTCATACCGGATGTTCCGGACCTCGGACGGACCGTCGCAGACGATGCTGAAGGCCGCGTGGCCGCCGGTGCGGCCGGAACCGCGGGCCTGCAGGATGTCGCAATCCTGCATCAGGATGTTCTCGACGATGCCGCCGTTGAGTTCGAAGCCCAGGGTCATGCCGTCGGCATGGTCCCAGCCGACCAGCAGGCAGCCCCGGACGGTCACGTCCTTGCAGCTGAGGTCGAAGTTGTCGGGATTGCCGTTGGCCTTGACGGCGATGCAGTCGTCCCGCGTGCGGATGAAGCAGTCTTCGATGAGGAAGCCCTTGCTGGAGACGGGGTTGATGCCGTCCAGCCCCCAGGTACCCGTGTGGGAGAAGACCTTGACGTTGCGGTAGACGGTGCCCGTGCTGTTGGTGACCGTGTTGGTCCAGCCGCGCGTGCTGCGCATGAAGATGCCGTCGACGGTCAGGTTCTCGCAGCCGGTGACGCTGAGATTGCCGTTAAGGGAGCCTCGGCCGAGGATGCGGACATTCTTGCCGGTACCGCTGAAGTTTCCGTTGACCAGGGCGCCGCCGGCGATGTAGACGGTCATGCCGTCTTCGAAGGCGATCCGTCCGGCATCATGGACGCCGGGACCGAAATACCGGACGCCGGGGGCATCCGCCGCCGGCACCTCCGTCTCCAGGGAATTGGCGAAGAGGGCCAGGTACGGTTTGCCGTTGACCTGGATGTAGAGTTTCTTCGGACCGTCGATCGTGAAGGTCAGGGTGTTGCCGCGGACCTTTCCCTTGATGCCCGCGCTGGCCGGCTGGATGGAATAATCCTTGATCGCGCCGGCGGCCTTGATCTCGATGGTCTGCCGGCCTTCGCAGGAGAAGTTGGCGACATGGAGGCTTTCCATGCCTTCGGGACCGACCTGCTCGACCCAGACTGACTGGCCGTTGGCGGTCAGGGAATAATCGGGGCTGGTCGTCATACCCGGAATCGCCGGGTAAACAACCGTCTTCTGGGCGGCTGCGGGAAGACCCAGTAAAACGCCCAGAAGAAGGATTGCTAATTTTTTCATTTCTAGAACTTTACGGAAACTGTCGCTGCGGTGGAAGCCGACTGGACCGGAAGTTTGATGGTCGCTTCCTTCTTGTCGGCGTCATAGGAGCAGTCAAGCGCCTGGCCGCCGAGGGTGGCGGTCGGCTTGCGGTTCAAGCCGCCCAGCACGAGGGACAGGTCGCGGTCGGCCGCCATGCCTTTGTAGGAACCCTTGCGGGCGCCGATTTCCACGGTGCAGCCGGAACCGGTCGCCGTCTTGGTGATCAGGGTCGTCGCATAGTTCTCGGGATAAGCCTGGCTGACCTCGTCGTCCTCATAGTGGGTGTAGGTGCTCTTGCCGCTGCCCGGGGCGATGAAGATCCGCCATGCGTTGGTCTTCTCCTGGAGGTTCTGGATACCTTCATGCGCCAGCGGGATGATGGCGCCGGCCTTGACGAACCAGCAGATCTCGCCAATCGTGTAGCGCAGGTCGCGGGTCTGTCCGCCCTTCAGGGTCTGCTTGTGGGCCATGTCGTACCAGTCGTTGCCGGCCGGGAGCCATACCCTGCGGCCGGCGGTGCCGGACAGGGAGTCGATCGGTTCGCAGACGGTCGCGGCGAGGATGTTGTCGCCGAAATAGTACTGCTCCTTGAAGGTGTAGGCATTCTCGGTCTCCGGGAACTCGTAGTACATCGGGCGGCAGATGGAGATGCCGGTGTCGTACGCCTTGCGGGCCATGTCGTAGATGTACGGGGTCAGGGCATAGCGGAGCTCGTCGGCTTCGCGCATGTACTGGTAGTGGTCTTCGAAGGCCCAGAAACGGCGCTCGATGATGGCGGAACTGGTGCAGTGGGTCTTGAACAGCGGGGAGAAGACGCCGTACTGGAGCCAGCGGGTGTAGAGCTCCGGATCCGTGGGGATCTGGCCGCGCTGCATGTGGCCGCCCAGGTCATGGCCCCAG
>CADCRA010000039.1 GCA_902803715.1 uncultured Bacteroidia bacterium | reverse complement strand
GGTGAAGTGGAAGCGGTCGGAGATGCCCAGGCGGGCGACCTGGCGGATGCTGCGGTTCATCATGTCACCGCTGCCGGCCATCACGAAGCGCACGTGCTCGGTCCGCTTGAGGACCTTCGCGGCGGCTTCGATGAAATACTCCGGACCCTTCTGGAAAGTGATACGGCCCAGGAAGGTCACGACCTTGTCGGTGATGCCCCGTTCCACGTGCATGTCATCGCGGCCGCTGAAGTCCACGGCGTTGTGGACCGTCACGACCTTGGCCGGATCGATGCCGTATTTGCTGATCACGATGTTGCGGGTCAGATCGCTCACGGTGATGACGCGGTCGGCGGCCTCCATGCCCCGGCGCTCGATGGCGTAGACGCGGGTGTCGATGTTGTCGGCGCTGCCGCGGTCGAAGGAGGTGGCGTGGACATGGACGACAAGCGGCTTGCCGGTAAGGCGCTTGGCCGCGATGCCGGCATAGTAGGTCAGCCAGTCATGGGCGTGGATGACATCGAATTCGTCCTTGCGCTGCAGGGCGATGGTGCCGCCGACCATGGCGTAGCGGGCCACTTCCTCCATGAGGTTGGAGCCGTACTTGCCGGAGAACTTGTATTTCTCGCCGTAATGGATGCGGAAATCTTTTTCCTGGCGCTTGCGGTCTTCTTCGACCAGCGTATGGAAGGCTTCCGGATCGCAGTAGGGAACCATGTTGGTGCCGATGTGCACGAACTGGACCTTGTCGAGGAAGTCCGCGATGTCCAGGTCCTCGGAGAATGTCACCGGGACATCGCTCGCATTGATGATCGTCGTGGCGCTCTGGTCTTCGTCACCGGATGCGGACGGCATCACGAACAGGGTCTGGACGCCGTTATAGGCCAGTCCCTTGACGATGCCCTCGCATGCGGTACCCAAACCGCCGGCGATATGGGGAGGAAACTCCCATCCGAACATTAGAACTCTCATCGCTTAATCCTCCTTGTATTTTTCCATGATATAATCGATCCCGAGCAAGGCGGCCGTACTGGGCGCATAGGAGATCGCGCCGTGGGCCTGGTGCGGCGGGTCGCCGTCATACAGTTCGGAGAAGGCGCCGACACCGTGGTCGCCCAGGTCTTCGAAGAAGCCTTCGCACAGCCACTGGGCCTTCTTGGCGAAGGACGGGCCGAACATCTTGAAGGCGGTCTCGATATACGGTTTGAGCAGGAAGGTGCGGGTGCAGCCCTGGTGGTATGCCAGGTCGCGGTCGGTCTGGGAACCCTCGTAGACACCCTTGTACCGGACGTCGCGCGGACTGAGGGTACGGATGCCGCGGCGGGTCTCCAGTTCCTTGTTGATGACGTTCATGACGCAGCTGGCCACTTCGTCGTCGACGGGGCTGTACGGCAGGCTGACCGCATACAGCTGGTTCGGACGGACGTCCAGGTTCTGGCCGCCGTTGTCGACATAGTCGGCCAGGTAGCGGCCGCGCTCGTTCCAGAACATCGGCTGGAAGTTCTGGCCGACCAGGTCGCAGACCGGGGACCATTTGGCGATGAACGGACTGCGCGGGGAGACATATTTGCGTTCCATGTCGATGGCGAAGCAGAGCATGTTGTACCAGAAGGCGTTCGTCTCGACCTGGTAGCCGGCCCGTTCGGTCACCGGCCATCCGCCGATGTAGGCATTCATCCAGGTAAGGGCGGTCCGTTCCTTCTGCGCCCAGAGCAGGCCGTTCGGCTGGAGGGCGATCTCCTGGCGGCAGCCCGGCGCATAGCTCTCGACGATGCCGCGGACAGTCTCGCCGTATTTCTTCCAGACCTTGCGCGCATCCGCGCCGAAGTCGATGTATTCCTGCAGGACATGGGCCACCATCAACGGGGCTTCGACCTGGGTGGTCCGGCGGAAGAGCCGTTCCTGGTTGTCGGCGATCAGGTTGTCGAGGATTTCCTCGAACTCGGCCTTGTCGCCGGTCGCATACAGGGTCAGGCCCGGCAGGGCCAGCAGGGATTCGCGAAGCAGACCCGTGCCCAGCCAGGAGAAACCGGCCGTGATCTGCTTGTGGCCGCCACGGTCGCGTTTCAGCACCTCCGCCCGGTGCAGCAGCTGCTCATGGTTGCTGCGGATCGGCGGCAGGGCGTCCACGATCTTCTCGAAACGGGACTTGAGGGTCCGCGGGGCGATCTCCTCGACGCTGGCAGAGAAGACGATGCTTTCGCCGGGGGCGAGGGGCATGGTAAAGAATCCCGGGACGAAGAGGTCCTCGCGGCAGTCGAAGCCGCGGCGCATCTCGTCGGAATAGGTGATGCCGTCATACCAGTACGGAGCGTACTTGAATTCGGCCTTGGAAGTGCTCAGCTGCAAGTTCAGGTCCGGGAATCCGGGATACAGGCAGAACGCGACGCCCTGGCGGACTTCCTTGCAGTCCGTATGGGCTTGATCGTTCTTGTGGGTCAGGTCGTGCAGGTTGCGGAAGCCCAGGAACGGCTTCAGCTGGAGCTGCAGTTTGGAAGGGGCCTGGCGAAGTTCATAGCGGATCATGACCTGGTCCTTGTCCGGAGCCAGGAGGATGGATTTGGCGAGAACGATCTCGCCGACCTTGTAGACAATCTCCGGCACCGGGTCCGCGCTGAAGTCCACAATGTATTTGTGGCCCCTCGGCTCATAGATGTCCCCATAGCAATGGATACCGAGATTGAACTGCTTTCCGTTGGCCAGGAGGCTCTCGTCCAGGGAGGACAGGAGGAGGTATTTGCCGCCTCCGAAATTGTCCACCGGGACAGAGAGGAGCCCGTGGTAACGGCGGGTGTTGCAAGTCACGATGGACGTGTTGCAGCACGCACCCGTCCGGTTCGCCAAGATGATTTCCCGTTTCAGCGAATAGGACAGGTTCACGAGTTCTTGCTTGTTAAACTTCAGAAATGCCATATTTCTATCTTTAAATCTTTTTCAATACCAGGGCGCAACGGCTCGGAAGATAGAGGTACATGGTATCCTCGAAATCCTGATTGCCGTTGGGCGACTTGACATGAACGGTGAGATGGTGCTCAGCCGGTCCGACGCGCCCGAAACCGTTGAATTTCCGCTCGTCGGAGTCCAGAACCATCCTGTACTCCCCCGCCGGCGCCGCGAAGCCATAATCGGCAAACGAAGCGGTGGGGTTGAAATTGAATGCAAAGATATAACTTTTACGTATGAATATCAATATTTTCTTCTCTTCATCGGCCACAAGCAGCACCGGCCGGTCATTTAAAACGTTCCCCTTCCGGACCAGGGAAATCATGTCCTTGTCAAACCGCATCAGGTAACTGTAGCGGAGATAGTCCGGCTTGCACAGGGACCACAGCCGGCGGGCATGCTGGTAGGACCAGCCGTTCCCCTCGCGCGGGAAATCGATCCACTCGGGATGGCCGAACTCGTTGCCCATGAACGTCAGGTAGCCGTCCCCGGCCGTCGCCAGCGTCACCAGGCGGATCATCTTGTGCAGGGCGATGCCGCGGTCGACCACCGGAGACTGCGAGTCCGTGTTCATGGAGAAATACATCTCCTTGTCCATGAGCCGGAAGATCAGGGTCTTGTCACCCACGAGCGCCTGGTCGTGGCACTCCGCGTAACTGATGGTATGCTCGTCGGCGCGCTTGTTGGTCAGTTCATACCAGATCTCGCCGGGACTCCACTGCTCGTCGGTCCGCTCCTTGATCCACTTGATCCAGTGGTCCGCGATGCCCATGGCCATCCGGAAGCCGAATCCGACGCCGCCGGCCTCGTAGGGAGCCGCCAGGCCGGCCATGCCGCTGACATCCTCGGCGATGAGGAGGGCGCCCGGGAAGATCTCGCGGGTCACCATGCAGGCCAGCGCCAGGTACTCCACGGCCGTCTCGTCGACGCCCTGGTTGAAATAATTGTCATAACCCACGAAATCCTTTCCGAGGCCGTGATCCCAGTACAACATGCTCGTGACGCCGTCGAAGCGGAAGCCGTCGAGATGGTATTCCTCCATCCAGAACTTGCAGTTGCTCAGCAGGAAATACCGGGTCTCATCCTTGCCGTAGTCAAAGCAGCGGGAGCCCCAGGCCGGATGGCGGCCCTGCGGACCGCTGTAGAAATACAGGTCATCGCGCCCGTCGAAAAGGCTCAGGCCTTCAGCCTCGTTGTCGACGCTGTGGCTGTGGACGATGTCCATCACGACCGCAATGCCGGCGGCATGGGCCGCATCGACCAGTTCCTTGAACTCCTCCGGCGTGCCGAACCGGGAACTCAGCGCATAGAAATTCGAAACCTGGTAGCCGAAGGAGCCGTAATACGGATGCTCCTGCAGCGCCATGATCTGGATGGTGTTGTAGCCCAGTTCCGCGATGTGCGGCAGCACGTCCCGGCGGAACTCGCTGAACGTCGAGACTTTCTCCTGCTCGGAACTCATACCGATGTGGCATTCGTAGATCAGGGGATGCTTGACCGCCTTCGGACGGTCATGCTGCCAGCGGTACGGCTCCGGATCCCAGACCTGGGCGCAGAAGACCTTCGTATCGGGATCCTGAACGGCGCGGGTGCAGTAAGCGGGAAGACGTTCGCCGCCACCGCCCGGCCATTCGATGAAAAGCTTATACAGTTCCCCGTGCCGCAGGAACATTTCCGGCAGGCGGATCTCCCAGTTGCCGGTACCGACCGGCTTGAGTTCATAAGATGCGACCCGTTTCCAGTTGTTGAACTCACCGATGAGGTAGATGCGGTTGGCATTCGGCGCCCATTCACGGAAAACCCACTCCCGGCCTTCTCGGTGCAGGCCGTAGTAGAGGTGGTTGTTCAGCACGTCGCACAGACGCCCGTGGGGCGCCATGCGGTCGCGGGCTTCCCGGATCCGCCTGTGCCGCGTATCGATTGCTTTCTTGTAAGGCACGAGGTAGGGATCCGTGTCGTAGATCATCTTTGTTTTCATGATTCTTCCTGGTTTTCAATGGATTCACGGACGGTCCGGAGATAATTGCGGCAGGCCGTCACCAGTTCCTTGGAACGGGCGACCAGGCCTCCGATATCATCCAGGCTGGTCTTCGGATCTTCGACCTTCCGGGCGATTTCCTCCAATTCCGCCATGGCCTTCGTGTAGTCAAACTTCTCTTCCATATCCTGTCATTTCGCCGGGTCGCCGGAGCGTCTCAGGCTGTGAATACTTGGTTGTTGTCCGGGGTGCCGCTGACGCCCTCGATCCGGCAGTCCAGCCGGCCGTCCGGCAGGAGGACACGGATCCGGTCTCCGGGCTTGCGTCCTTCCACGCGGTCCATCCGCACGCCCCGTTCGTCCAGGACCAGCGAGAAACCGCGCTGCAACACGCCCCGCGGGTCCGTCGCGGCAATCTTCGCTTCCAGCAGGTCCAGCCGGGACGCCGCCGCACTCAGCCGGCCCGTCGCCGCGGTCCGCACCAGGTTCCGCATCGCCTCCAGCCGCAGGTCCAGCCCGGCGAACCGGTTCAGGAAAGCCGTGCGCAGGCGGGATTCCCACGCGGTGATCCGCTGGTCTTCCGCCGCCGTGCAGTCCAGGAACAGGTCGGCCAGGGCCGTGGGGGTCTTGACCGCCGTGTTCGCCACCTGGTCCGCCACATGGTTGTCCCGGTCGTGGCCGATGGCTGTGAAAACCGGAACGGGGAAACGGGCGATGGCGGCCGCCAGGCCGTAGTCGTCGAAACAGGCCAGGTCCAGTTCGGAACCGCCGCCGCGCAGGATCAGCACGGCGTCATAGGGCTCTCCGGCCGTGCGGACGGCCTCCAGGGCTTCCTGCATGGAGACCGGCGCCGCCGTCCCCTGCATGACCGCCGGGAACAGGTCGACCCGGTAGGCATAGCCATAATCATTCTCTGTCAGGTGCCGGAGGAAATCCCCGTAGCCGGCAGCGCCCTCGGCCGAAATCACGGCCAGGCGGTACGGCAACAGAGGAAGACGGAGTTGTTTCTGCCGATGCAGAAGGCCTTCTTTCTCCAGCCGGTCCAGGGTCTCCTTGCGGAGCCGCTGCTGCTCGCCGAGGGTGAAGGACGGGTCGATCTCGTCAATCGTCAGGGTCATGCCATAGACTTCATGGTACGACACCTGCACCCGCGCCAGCACTTCGATGCCGGCGGAGAGAGGCGCTCCCGTTGCAGCTGCAAAATACTGGCTGACAACCGGATATCGGGAACGCCATATAACGGCCCGGACTTGAGCGAGGACGCGGCCGCCGCCGGTCTGCGCCAGTTCCAGGTAACAATGGCCGGCGGCATTGACCTTCAGCCCGGCAATCTCCGCCCGGACCCAGACCCGCTCGGGGAACGCCCCCTCCACGGCCCTTCCCAGGCCGTTCTGCAACGTGATCAGGTCCATGTAATCCTGCTCCATATCCTTCTCTTCCTCTTGTCAGGCGAATATACTAATAATTATTCATCCCGCCACCGGTTCCGACCGATTATTCGGCCGGAAGGACCGTAAATATCAGAAGAAACGGGCGACTTCGTCGACCGACTTCCGGTTCGGACGGGAGGGGTCTTCCACCCGGTAGCCCAGGCTCAGGACGGCCAGGACTTCTTCTTCCTGCGGGATGTCCAGCAGGGTCCGGAGGGCTTCGGCGTCGCGCATGCCCATGATCAGGGTATCCATTCCCATCTCGCGGGCCTTCAGGATCAGGTAGGCGTTGCTCAGGCCGGCGTCATAGGTTCCCCAGCCTTCCCCGACCTCGTTGGTCGCTTCGCCCCGGAAAAAGCCGGACTGACCCTTGACCCAGGTCGTCACGATCAGCGCGGGAGCGTCCTCGACGTTGCGCAGGTTGCCGCCCAGCATCTGCTTGGCCTGGGCCAGTTTTCCGCTCTCCAGGATGACATAGTAGCGGGTCGCTTCGACGTTGGCCCAGGAAGGGGCTTCAAGGGCCGTCGCGATCAGCGTGCGGACGTCCGCTTCGCTGACGGTCCGGGCCGGATCATATTTCCGGATGCTCCGGCGGCTGGCGACGATTTCGTCGAAAGAAGGGGTTTGTACTGTCTGGGGAGACTGGCAGGCGGGGAAAAGGAGCGCGGCGGTGAAGAACGCGGCAAGGAAATGTTTCGCTTTCATGATTTTTCGTTTTGTTTTGCAGATACAAATGTAGCAAAAAAATCCCCGCCTCCGGACCGGAGGAAAGAAAAAAAACGCCGCGCAGGCATGAATCGGGAAAAATAATCCGCGCCACGCCGCCGCAGATTGATAATCCCGCGGGAAATTGTTATCTTTGTCGCGCATTGAAAAGCGAGGCAAAGTATGAAGATCTCCGAAGCCAAGTTTGCCGGAAGCAGCACCCGGGTCCATGAACGGCCGGCCGAGCGCCTGCCGGAGTTCGCTTTCATCGGGCGCTCCAACGTCGGCAAATCCTCGCTGATCAACATGCTGACGGACAACCGCAAACTCGCCAAGACTTCTGCAACCCCGGGTAAAACCAAGCTGGTCAACCACTTCCGCATCAATGGCCAATGGTACCTGGTCGACCTGCCCGGCTACGGCTACGCCAAGATGCCGCAGAAAGAACGGGAAAAACTCCAGGAAGTCATCCGGAACTACCTCAACTTCTCCGAGGAACTCCGCCTGATCTTCGTCCTGATCGACTGCCGCCACGACGTGCAGAAAGTCGACCTGGACTTCATGAACGAACTGGTCGACAACGAAATCCCCTTCGCCATCATCTTTACCAAAGGCGACAAACTCGGTCCCGTCGCCCGGCAGAAGCAGATCGATTCCTACAAGAACCAGCTGCTGCAGGAATGGGCCGGCCTGCCGGAATGCCTGGTCAGCAGCGCCGAGACCGGACTCGGGAAAGATGAAATCCTCGGCACCATCGAACAACTGCTCGCCACGGAATGAACCTTAATCCTTACCTCATTATACCTTAGATATGCGTAACGATCACAGAATGGAATTGTTTGCTTGCAGAGCCTCCCGCGACTTTGCAGCCAAGGTGGTTGACGAACTCAACAACATCCGGTATCCGGGTGAAGAGCTCCTCCACCTGGGTTCTTCTGAAGTCACCATGTTCAGCGACGGCGAATTCCAGCCGGCTTTCACCGAAAGCGTCCGCGGAGCCACCGTCTTCATTCTCCAGTCGACGTTCCCGCCGTCGGATAACCTGATGGAACTCCTCCTGACCATCGACGCCGCCAAGCGCGCCTCCGCTGACAAGGTCATCGCCGTCATGCCGTATTTCGGCTGGGCCCGCCAGGACCGCAAGGACAAACCCCGTGTCTCCATCGGTGCCAAGCTCGTCGCCAACCTGCTCCGCGCCGCCGGTGCCGACCGCGTCATGACCTGCGACCTGCACGCAGACCAGATCCAGGGTTTCTTCGACTTCCCGGTCGACCATATCTACGCCAGCAAGGTATTCATCCCGTACATCAAGTCCCTCGGCCTGGAGAACCTCTCCATCGCAGCTCCGGACATGGGCGGTGCCAAACGCGCCAACGCCTACGCCAAGGAACTCGCCTGCCCGGTCATCATCTGCCACAAGTCCCGTGAACGGGCCAATGTCGTCGCCAACATCACCGCCATCGGTGAGGTGGAAGGCCGCAACATCGTCATCGTCGACGACATGATCGATACCGCCGGCACCCTGACCAAGGCCGCCGACGTCCTGATGGAAAAGGGTGCGGCCAGCGTCCGCGCCTGCGCGACCCACGCCGTTCTCTCCGGCAAGGCTTACGAGAACATCGCCAAGTCCGCCATCAAGGAAGTCATCGTGACCGATACCATTCCGCTCTCCAGCGATCCCGAGAAGGACAAGAGCAAGATCCGCGTCGTCTCCATGACCGGCACCTTCGCCCGTATCATCCACAGAGTCAACAACTACGAGGAGATCAGCTCCGAGTTCATCCATTAATTCCATGCTCAAAGCCTTTCTTGCAGCGGTCATTCTCATCGGGGCGGGAGTCTTCGCGATGAGTTTCAACATCATCTTCCGGAAGAAGGAGTTTCCCAACAGCGACGTCGGTTCCAACGAGAACATGCGCCGGATGGGGATCCGCTGCATGAAAGACGTGGACGCGGACATTTTCAGCGGACGGGACCAAGAGAAAAAAGCCACCTGCAGCGGTACATACAGTGATGCCTGTACCGGCTGCGGCCTGTATCAATACGAAAAGAAAGAAGCATGAGTTTAGTAGCTATCGTCGGACGCCCGAATGTGGGCAAGTCCACCCTCTTCAACCGTCTGGTCGGGATGCGTCAGGCCATCGTCGACGAGACCGCGGGCGTCACCCGCGACCGCCATTACGGCAAATGTGACTGGTGCGGAACCGAGTTTTCCGTAGTGGATACCGGCGGATGGTCTTCCGGATCGGACGACGCGTTCGAGGAAGAAATCCGCAAGCAGGTCGTCATCGCCATCGATGAGGCCGATGTCGTCCTGTTCATGGTGGAGGCAGCCACCGGCATCACCGACTACGATGCCGAAATCGCCGACATGCTGCGCCGTAGCCGCAAGCCGGTCGTCCTGTGCGTCAACAAGGTCGACTCCGGCGAGAAGATGTATGACTCCTATCAGTTCTACAGCCTGGGACTCGGCGAGGTCTGGAGCATTTCCGCCGCCAACGGCAGCGGTACCGGAGACCTGCTCGACGAGATCGTCCGCCTGCTTCCGAAGGAGGAAGCGGTCGAAGATCCGTACGCCGATCTCCCCCACATCGCCATCGTCGGCAAGCCGAATGTCGGCAAATCTTCCCTGACCAACGCCCTGCTCGGCGAGGAGCGCAACATCGTGACCCC
Organism: uncultured Bacteroidia bacterium; assembly: GCA_902803715.1. Taxonomy (GTDB): domain Bacteria; phylum Bacteroidota; class Bacteroidia; order Bacteroidales; family UBA932; genus Cryptobacteroides. The sequence goes on along the minus strand of CADCRA010000039.1, from coordinate 13,254 downwards.
GGTCGCCGGCACGACCCGCGACTCCATCGCGACGCACTACAACAAGTTCGGCCATGAATTCATGCTGGTCGACACCGCCGGCATGCGCCGGAAGAACCGCGTCAGCGAGGATCTGGAATTCTACTCCGTCATGCGCGCCATCCGCGCGATCGAGCACAGCGACGTCTGCATCCTGATGATCGACGCCCAGAACGGCATGGAAGCCCAGGACATGGCGATCTTCAACCTGATCCAGAAAAACAAGAAGGCCTGCGTCATCGTCGTCAACAAGTGGGATGCCATCGAGAAGGACACCCATACCATGAAGGAGTATACCGAAGGCCTGAAGGCCCGGATCGCCCCGTTCAATGACGTGCCGATCATCTTCACGTCCGTCCTCAAGAAACAGCGCATCATGGACGTCCTCGACGAGGTCGCCCATGTCTACGGCAACTACAGCCGGAAGATCCAGACCTCCGTCCTCAACGAGACGATGCTGCCGGAGATCGAGAATTATCCTCCGCCGGCCTGGAAGGGCAAATATGTCAAGATCAAGTTCATCACCCAGCTCCCGACAGCCTGCCCCTCCTTCGCGTTCTTCTGCAACCTGCCGCAGTACGTCAAGGACCCCTACAAGCGGTTCCTGGAAAACCGTCTGCGCGAGCATTTCGACCTGCACGGCTGCCCCGTCCAGATCTTCATGCGTCAGAAATAGCCGTCAGCCGACAAGACCGCGGACGGCCTCGGCGATATGGGCGGCGTCGAGACCATAGGCGGCCATCAGTTCGGACGGCGTTCCGGACTGGCCGAAACGGTCCATGCCGTTGACATAGGCCAGGCGGGCGGGGAACTTCTCAGCCAGAAGCGCGGCGATGCTTTCGCCCAGGCCGCCGGCGCGATTGTGCTCTTCCGCTACGACGGCGCGGCCGGTCTTGCGGACGGAGGCCAGGACAGCGCCCTCATCCAGCGGCTTGATGGTCGCGATGTCGACGACTTCGACGGAGATGCCTTCCTGCTCCAGCGCCTCGGCAGCCTGCAGGGCTTCCCAGACGAGATGGCCTGTCGCAAAGACGGTCGCATCGGAGCCTTCATTCATCACATACGCCTTTCCGATTTCGAAGGAGGCATCCGGATCCGTGAAATTCGGGACGCCGGGACGGCCGAAACGCAGATAGACCGGTCCCTCGTAACGGGCGGCCGCGATCGTGGCCGCTTTCGTCTGGTTGTAGTCGCAGGGGTTGATCACGACCATACCGGGAAGGGCACGCATCAGGGCGATGTCTTCCATCGTCTGGTGGGTGGCGCCGTCCTCGCCGAGGGTGATGCCGGCATGGGAGGACGCAATCTTGACATTGGTATTGCCGTAGGAGACTTCCTGGCGGATCTGGTCATAGACGCGGCCGGTCACGAACTCGGCGAAGGAGCCGATGAATGGAATCTTGCCGGCGATGGCCAGGCCGGCGGCGACGCCGACCATATTGGCTTCGGCAATGCCGCACTGGATGAAACGTTCGGGGAATTCCGCGGCGAAGGCATCCATCTTCAAGGAGCCTTTGAGGTCGGCGGTAAGGGCGATGATGCGCTCATCGGCACGTCCGGCTTCGAGCAGGCCGGCGCCGAATCCGCTGCGGGTATCTTTCTTTCCTGAATCAGTATATTTTTTCATATTCTCTTCGTCTTCTGTGTTAGATTCTTCGCATTGCTCAGAATGACATTCTGCCTACGGCTGGAAATCGCCGAGGGTTTCTTCCAGCTGGGTCATGGCCTCCGCGCACTGCTCCTCGGAAGGAGCCTTGCCGTGCCACTTGCAGGTACCCGCCATGAAGTCCACGCCGTTGCCCATGTCGGTCTTGAACAGGATCATGACCGGCAGGCCGGAGCCCCGGAGGGCATCCGCCTTGGCAAAAGCTTCCAGGATGGCATCGAAATCATGACCGTCGGCGACGATGGTATTCCAGCCGAAGCTCTTCCATTTCGCTTCCAGGTCGGCGCTGCCGGCGACCGATTCGACGGTACCGTCGATCTGCTGTCCGTTCCAGTCGGTCATCGCGACCAGGTTGTCCAGGCCGTGGTGCGCGGCGAACTGGGCCGCTTCCCAGATCTGGCCTTCCTCGCACTCGCCGTCGCCGCACAGGACGAAGACACGCTTGGGATCGGCATTCAGTTTCTTGGCCAGGGCGATGCCGGCGGCGGCGGACAGGCCCTGTCCGAGGGAGCCGGAAGCCTGGGTGATGCCCGGCAGGTCACGCCGTACGGAAGGATGGCCCTGCAGCCGGGTTCCCATCTTGCGGAAGGTCCCGAGTTCATTGACCGGGAAATAACCGGCACGGGCAAGGACGGAATAGTAGACCGGTGTCAGGTGGCCGGCGGAGAGGATGAAGACATCCTGGTCACGGCCGTCACGGGTCCAGCGGGCCGGATCCTGGTCCATGACCTGGAAAAACAGCGCGGTCAAGATGTCGGCGCTGGACATGGAACCACCCGGATGACCGGATTTGGCACGGGTCACCATCCGGATAATGTCCCGGCGGACCTGTGTGGAGATTTTTTTCAGGGTTTCTTTGTTTGCAGTCATATCATGTGATGTGTGTTATGATTCAAGTTTAGGGAAACGGACGGTGAAGCACGCGCCGCCCAGGGTAAAGGACCGGCTGTAGGAGATATCGCCACCGCAGCGCTCCAGGATGTTCTTGCAGATGGCCAGGCCCAGGCCGGTGCCGCTGCTCTTCGTGGTGAAGTTCGGCGTAAAGAGGCGGGCGCGGTTTTCGTCCCCGACACCCGGGCCGTTGTCTTCGAACACGATGTCATAGAAGCCCTCGCGTGTGGAATTGCGCAGGCTCAGGTGGATCCGGCCCTGCTTTGGTTTCCGGCCGGATTCGGCATCTTCCTTCTGCTGGTTTTCGATGGCCTGCACCGCATTGGTCAGCAGGTTGACGAAGACACGGGTCAGTTGCGGTTTCGGGCCTTTGACCGTCGCGCCCTGCAATCCGATGTACTGGAACGTGATATTGTCCTTCTCGTCGAACAGCGCCACTTCATCGGAGGCCAGCCGGTCCAGGTCGATCTCGACCGGAGCCTCGCTGTACAGTTTCGCGAAGGTGGAGAATTCGTTCGCCGTGTCCGTCAGTCCGTCGATGCTCTCGAGGATGACCGGGGCCATCTGCTCGAATTTCTCGCCCCAATCCGCGTCTCCGCGCGCCTTGAGACGGATGATGCGCTGGATCTGGAGTTTGATCGGCGTCAGCGGATTCTTGATCTCGTGCGCCACCTGCCGGGCCATTTCGCTCCAGGCCTTGTCGCGCTCGAACTGCGCGGCCTGCTTGCTGCTCTCGGACAGGTCATGCACCATCAGGTTGTAGGCCCGTACGAGGGATGAAATCTCGTCCTCGCGGTCATAGATGATATATTCCAGGCCGCCGGTACGCGCGGAGACCATCTTGGAGCCCATGTTGATCAGCGGGCGGAACATCTTGTCGACCTGCCGGGTCGTGATCCAGCGGGTCAGGATCAGCAGGATGAGGAAGGCCGTGATTATGAAGATGGCATGGAACATGGCTTCCGTACGGAATTCCACGCCGGAATCGGTATACGGAGCGGCCAGGATGGCCAGCATCGTGCCGGCTTCGTTGAAGACCGGGGCATACATCATGTAGAAGGTCCGGCCGGCCATGCGCTCCTTGTGGATATAATAGCGCCGGTTCTCGTACCGGATGTTCCGGTAGGCCTCTTCGTTGACCCGGGTTCCGACCAGCATGCGCTCGAACACGTCGGGGTTGGTAGAATGATAGACCCGTCCGGACGTGGTATAGAGGGTGATGTCGGACTTGACATACTCGCTGATGTCGCCCAGCCGGCTCGCCGCCCCCTGGGCGTCGAAATCTTCCACCGAACGGTAAAAGCGGGCGTCCGCCTGGACCAGGGCCTGGATCGTGGAGATCTTCGAGGTCATCAGGGTCATGACGTTGGCTTCGTTGCGCCGGTAGACGAACAGGACGCTGATGATGGCCATCACGGCCAGGGTCGCGATCAGGGACAGCAGGAGGACGGTGTTCATCCGGGACTTGTAGTAGTTCCGCTGGAAGGTGCCCTTGCGCCGGTTGCCGATAGCCAGCAGGCTCAGCAGCAGGTAAGCGGCCAGCGCCACCATGAACCCGGCGACCATGTATTGGGTGAAGTCTTCGTTCTTGCGGGAGATGACGATGAACTCGTCGTCGGAGATCCGGGTCAGGAAATGGACATAACTGTCCGTGATGACATAGTCTTCGCCGTCGGCGTCCGCCGACCGGAGCCGCCCGGTCAGGACCGTCGGATAGGCGTAATCGCCCCGGTAGCCCACCAACTTGTCATTCAAGTATTTGGCGTAGGAGTACCGGGCCGGAAGCACGACCGGGCCGGACACCGAATTGTCCAGCAAGGCAGCATAGCCGCGCCCCTCCTTCTCCGCCTTGGACTCGATGCTGAGGACCAGGTGCGTCACGCCCTGGGCGGCGGAATAATAGGTAAAGTCGCCGATGTACCAGGGACGGCCGCTTGCCGACTGCGAATAACTGAAACGGGACTGGTCCGAAATCTGGACGCCCTGGACGATGCGCTCGTTGAAATATCGGAGCATGAAGGCCTCGTCCCCGGTCTCGCGGAGCAGATACAGGGTGAGGTCGTAGTCCTGGGCGATGCGGCCCAGATAGGATTCCGAGATGCGGTTGAGGATGATCCGGGAGTCCTGGCGGCCGGCGATCAGGGTCGAGATCAGCGGGTCGTTGGCGATGGAGTTCTCCACCGTCCGCAACTGGATTTCGAAGGCCAGGTCACGGTCGATGGCCAGCCGGTTCGCCCAGATTTCAACCCGCCGGCGTTCCCGGTCGAAGCCCAGGAGCGAGGTCACCGCGACCATGTAGACGGCGCAGATGCCCGAGAAGATGGTCCGGAAGCGGCGGGAGAAGACGTTGAACCGGAAGCCGAATGTCCGGCGCAAGAAAGGCCGGAGCATCTGGATCAGCAGCGGGATCATCAGCAGCAGGGACAGCCAGGACAGGTAGACATAGGCCGAGAAACGGTTCAGGCTGCTGACCTTGTAGAGTTCCAGGGTGATGTTCGAATTGACCAGGACACTGCGGAAAGACAAGTGGATGTAGACCGGCAGCAGGACCAGCAGCAGGCACAGCAGGGCCGCCGCCGTCTTCCGCCGGCCGGGATTCTCCAGGACCCGTCGGAGCAGCTGGCTCCGGACGGTGTAGAGGCAGCAGATGACCAGGACGATATACAGGTTGATGATCAGGACGGCGCCCAGCGAATACCGCCAGGGACCGTCCGCATAAATCGTCGGAGAAAACAGGAGGGCCGTGGTCTGGAGACCGCGCCCCAGCAGGTAGAAGCCGCCGCAGAGCAGGGTCAGCCCAAAGAGGACGATTCCCATGTTCCGAAGGTTCTTGCGCAGGTTCAGGAACAGGAAGGCACCGGCGACAAAGAGGAAGAAGGAGATCCAGAGAGATACGCCGTCCGGCAGCATCGGATTGGCCTGGGCGTTTTCCTGCAGGATCTTGATCAGCGGCCGGCCGCGGACGGAAACGGCGGCGCCGCCGCTCCAGCTGACCGGATAGAGCGAGAAGTGGTCCGGCAGTTTGAGACGGGGATTCACCCCGTTGACCGTCGCCCCGTCCATCGAATTCTTGACCTCCAGGCCCGCGATGACCAGGGTGCCGTCGTCTGCGGTCCGGCAGTAGGTCAGGTACCATTTCGGACCGATGTTCAGGAAACTCACCGAGGTATCGACCTGGGTCAGCGGGGAGACGAGGTTGTAGCGCAGATCCGGGAACCGCTGGACGATCATGCGGTGGCTGATGTCGTCGTTGTCGACGGAAAACTGGTGGCACCAGGACTGGAGCGTGTCCTCGACATAGCGGTAGATGACCATGTCCTCCGGAAGCCCTTCCAGGTCGAGCCAGCCGTCCCGGTCCTGTTCCAGGGCGCTGGACGTGTACCCGTCCAGAATGTCCATCCGCTCCTCCAGGATCTGCGAGACCCGCCGGGCGGCCGCATCCGTATAGTCCGTCCCGCCGCGTCCGAATACCGAAACGCAGGCCAGGACGACTGCTGCGGCGAACAGCAGGACCCAGGCGTACCGCCGGAGAATATGGCTTTCCGTCTTATTCATGGTGATAGGGCTCTCCCCGCAGGATGGTGAAAGCCCGGTAAAGCTGCTCTGCAAAAATCGTTCTCACCATCTGGTGGGAGAACGTCATGTCGGACAGGGAGATCCGGCCGCCCGCCCGGTCGTACACCTTTTGGGAGAAACCGTAGGCTCCGCCCACGACGAAGACCAGGTCGCGGCCGCCCCGGGTCATCCGGTCTTCCAGGAAACGGGCGAATTCCACCGACCGGTACTGGCGTCCCCGCTCGTCCAGCAGGATCACTTCGTCGGCCGGCCGGAGCGCGGCGAGGATCAGTTCCCCTTCCCGCTCCTTGATCTGGTCCTGCGTCAGGGCCGATACGTTCTTCAGTTCCGGGATCTCCGTCAGCGCGAACGGGACATAGTGCCGGAGTCTCGACACATAGAGGTCGAGTCCCTCGCGGACCCATCGGACGTCCGTCTTGCCGACAGTGAGCAAAGTGATCTTCATTGTTTCGCAAATTTACCAAGATGGCTCGGAATTTGCAATAAAGAATGCGGCTATATTTTTCTAATGAAAGGACAGAGATGAAAAAATGGACCGTCGTGATCGCCGCAGCGCTTGCCTTGTGCCTGGGCCTGAATGCCCATGCGCAGAACAAGGGCGATTTCGACGTTTTCATCCCGATTGCCAAGTATATCCGGCTCGGTGACGCGGAGAAACTCTCCGCCTGGTTCGCGGACAACCTGGAAGTCACCGTGTTCTCCAACACGAACGATACCAGCCGGAACCAGGCCCGCCAGATCGTCAAGTCTTTCTTCGACTCCTACAAACCCAGTTCCTTCAACATCGAACACACGGCCGGAAGGTCCAACATGAAATACGCGCTGGGGCACCTGAAGGCCGGCGGAGAAGTTTTCGAGGTCACGATTTTCGTCAGCATCAAAGACCAGACATACAAAATCCAGCAACTGAAAATTGCGAAATCCGACTGATGCAGCCGGTTTTTTTATTGTTTATCCGCAAGCGGGAAAAGTTTGGCACACGCTTTGCTATTTGTTATTTCGGTTAGTTTAGTTGATAATAATAGGGTTCAGAAAGGGCGGCCTTCCATCGGAAAGCCGCCCTTTTTGATTTCTGTCCGTCCGGGATTAGCCGTTGACGCGCTGGCCATAGCTGCGGTCGGTGGTATTGACGGTGATGATGTCGTCCGTATTGATGAAGAGCGGGACCATGATCTTCGCACCGGTCTCCAGTTCGACTTCCTTGAGTGCGGAAGTGGAAGCGGTGTTGCCCTTGACGGCCGGCTCGGCATAGGTAACCTGAAGGGTCACATAGGTCGGGAGTTCGCAGGTAAGGCAACGCTCTTCGGGCTCGGTCACGAAAATCATCTCAACGTGCTGGCCTTCCTTCATGAGGTCGGCATTCTCGACGAGGTCCTTCGGGAGGGAGATCTGCTCGTAGTTTTCCTCGTTCATGAAGTTGAAACCGTCCTCGTCTCCATACAGGAACTGGTAGCCGCGGTGCTCAACGTTGATCGTCTCGATCTTCGCGCCGGCGGTGAAGGTGTTCTCGAGGATGCGGCCGTTCTCCAGGTTGCGCAGTTTCGTCTTGACGAAAGCGGGGCCCTTGCCCGGCTTGACATGCTGGAACCAAACGATGGAGCATGGTTTGCCGTTGAAATTCAGATAAAGTCCGTTTTTGAAATCAGCTGTTGTTGCCATATATAAATGTTTTGAATTATAATCGTTTCAGTTTGCAAAAATAAGAATTTGCCGTCACAGATGCAAAATTTTCTTCGCGACGGCTTCCAAAAGCCACTTCGGCGTACTCGTCGCTCCGCAGATGCCGACCCGGTCTCCTTCGCGGAACCAGGCGGGATCGACTTCCTCCGGACCGCCGGCATGGAAAGTCCGCTCATTGACCCGGCGGCACAGGTCGCCCAGCACCTTGCCGTTGGAACTTTCCTTCCCCGAAACGAAAACGACGGCGTCATGCGCGGAGGCGAAGGCCGTCAGCTGGGCGTGGCGGGAAGACACTTGCTTGCAGATGGTATCATGGACCGTGACGGGACCGCCGACCCGCCGGCTCAGGTCCGCGCAGATCGCCGCATATTCGGACGGGCTCTTCGTCGTCTGGGAGAAAATCTCCACCGGTCCGTCCAGGCAGACCGCCCCGCGCCGGAACGCATCTTCCAGCATGGCCATGTTCTCCACGACCAGGGCGTCCCCGCCGGCCTGGCCGACCAGGCCGAGGACCTCGGCATGTCCCACTTTTCCGAAGATGATGATCTGGCCCCGCTGCTCCCGGATCCGGTCGTAAGCCTGGCGGATCCGCTGCTGGAGTTTCAGCACGACGGGACAGGTACAGTCAATCAGGGTAACGGAAAGGGCCCGGGCCTGCTCATACGTCCGGGGCGGCTCGCCATGGGCCCGGATCAGGACAGTCTTGCCGGCGGCGCCCTCCAGCGAGGCGATGCTGCGGAGTCCCTTGGCGGACAGGCGTTCGAGTTCCGCCTCGTTGTGGACGATGGCCCCGAGCGAGCACAGTTCCTCGCCCGGATGCGCGTCCAGGTAGTCTTCCGCCTGGCCGATGGCCCGGATCACACCGCCGCAGAACCCGGAATGGGCGTCGATTTCTACGTTCAGTTGCATGTTATTCCAAAATGCCGAAACGGCCCTGGATCAGGCCCTGCGTCCAGACGATCTCCTCGTGGAGGTTCATGTCGGAGTTGTCCATCACGAACGCGTCTTCCGCCCGGCGGAGCGGGTTCGTCTCACGGTGGGAGTCGATGTAGTCCCGTTCTTCGAGGTTTTTCATGACGGCCTCCAGGTCCGGCTGCTCTCCCTTGGCCTTGAGTTCGTCGTAGCGGCGCTGCGCCCGGACTTCCGGACGGGCCGTCACGAAGATTTTCAGTTGGGCGTTCGGGAAAACGGCGGTGCCGATGTCCCGGCCGTCCATGACGACGCGGCCCCGGGCGCCGGCTTCATGGAGCTTGGCGTCGACGAAGGCGCGGACGAAAGGAACGGCGGCGATAGGGCTGACCTGGCCCGAGACGGCCATGGTCCGGATTTCCTGCTCGATGCGACGGTCGCCGATATAGGTGCCGTCGGCTCCGAAGTGCAGGTCCAGGCCCTGGTCCAGCGCGGCCTTCAGGTCCGCTTCATGGATCGTGTCATCCGGGTCGATGAAGCCGTTCTCCTGGGCGAAGAGGGTCACGCCGCGGTACAGCGCACCGGAATCCAGGTAAACGAACGAAAAGGTCTCGGCGATCAGTTTGGCGAGGGTGCTTTTGCCGGTGGCGGAAAAACCGTCGATGGCGATAATGATATCAGGAATCTGCATGGATGATCAAGTTAGAGGACAAAAATAGGAATTTTTGTTCAAAGTCAGCGATTTTTATCCGATATTTGCGTAAGATACTTGCGGCGGCGATCCGGCCGCCCGCAACGCCAAATGAACGATTGATATGAAGATTCTTGTAATTGACGACGAACGCGCGATCCGGAATTCGCTGAAAGAAATCCTGATGGACGAAGGGTATACGGTCGATGTAGCCGAAGACGGTCCCAAGGGCCTGGAACTGGCCGGGAAAGAACGGTATGATGTCATTTTCTGCGATATCAAGATGCCCGGCATGGAAGGGACGGAAGTCCTGGTCAAGCTGGTGGAAGAAGGCATCGAGACGCCGGTCGTCATGATCTCCGGCCATGCCGACATCGCCACCGCCGTCGAGTGTATGCACAAGGGCGCCTTCGATTTCATCGAGAAACCCCTTGACCTGAACCGCATCCTCATCACGATCAAGAACGCCACGGACAAGGCCAACCTCGCCAAGGAAAACAAGATCCTCAAGAAGAAAGTTTACGGCCAGCAGATGATCGGCGAGTCCGAAGCGATCCGCCACATCCGGGAGATGATCGAGAAGGTCGCCCCGACCCCCGCCCGCGTGCTGATCACCGGTCCGAACGGTTCCGGTAAGGAACTGGTCGCCCGCAGCCTGCACCAGCAGAGCGACCGCAGCGCCATGCCGTACATCGAAGTCAACTGCGCCGCCATCCCGTCCGAACTGATCGAGAGCGAACTGTTCGGCCACAAGAAAGGCTCCTTCACCTCCGCCGTCAAGGACCACAAGGGCAAATTCGAGCAGGCCGACGGCGGCACCCTTTTCCTGGACGAGATCGGGGACATGAGCCTGGCAGCCCAGGCGAAGGTGCTCCGGGTCCTCCAGGAGAAGAAACTGACCCCGGTCGGCGGGGACAAGGACATCGAAGTCAACGTCCGCGTCGTCGCCGCCACCAACAAGAACCTCAAGGCGGAGATCGAGAAAGGAACGTTCCGCGAAGACCTGTACCACCGCCTCAGCGTCATCATCATCCGGGTTCCCTCCCTGGACGAGCGCAAGGACGACATTCCCCTGCTGGTGGACTATTTCACCCAGCAGATCTGCGCCGAGAGCGGCAAGCCGGTCCGGGAATTCGCCCCGGAAGCCGTCACGCTCCTGCAGGAACGCTCCTGGCCCGGAAACATCCGCGAACTGCGCAACGTCGTGGAGCGCCTCCTCATCCTCGGCGGTTCCGTCATCTCGGCGCAGGATGTCAAGGATTATGTATGATTCTCGCAAAGATTGATAGTATTTTGCCCAAAGGCGGACCTGGGTCCGCCTTTTTTTATTGGATTCATTATCTTTGTATACCACAAGAACACGAACCATGCGATCCAGACTCTTCTTCCTTACTTTGCTGCTGGCCGGCCTGACGGCCGCTGCGGCCCCGGTCCACATTACCACGCCCCGCACATCCCTGGTCCTTCAGGCCGAACAAGGGGCTCCCCTGCGCTATCTGTATTACGGAGCCCGCCTTACGGACGGCGACGCCGCCGCGCTGGAAGCGGCCGGTTTCCGGGGACAGGATGCGCTGCCGGCCTATGGCCAGGGGAACATCACCCTCACCGCCATCGCCGCCACCCATGCCGACGGGGACATGACCCTCGACCTGGCACTGGAGAACTGGTCCACCCGGACCATCCACGCCGATGCGGACCGGATGCATGCCGCCGAAGACGCCGTCCTGACGGAATTCATCCTCAAGGACAGAGTCCATCCGTTCACGGTCAAGGTCTGCTACAAGGCCTGGCAGGATGTCGACATGATCGAGACCTGGACCGAGATCACCAACGGGGACAAGAAGCCGGTCCTTCTCCGCAAGTTCGATTCGGCCTGCCTGCCCATCCGGCGCGGCCAGGTATGGGCTTCCCACCTGACCGGCACCTGGGCGAACGAGGGCCGGCTGGTCCAGGAGCCCCTGCAGCCCGGCGTCCTGAAAATCGAAAACAAGGACGGTGTCCGCAACTCGCATACCTCCCACGCCGAAATCATGTTCAGTCTCGACGGCAAGCCTTCCGAGACGACCGGACAGGTCATCGGCGCCGCCCTTTGCTACAGCGGCAACTACCTGCTGGAGACTGTCACGAATGACACCGACTGGCATCGTTTCTTCGCCGGCATCCATCCGGATGACAGCGCCTGGGAACTGGAGAAGGGCGAATCGTTCCGGACGCCGGAACTCGCATTCACCTGGTCCGCCGAGGGCACCGGCGGCGCGTCCCGCAACTTCCACCGCTGGGGCCGCGCCCACAAGCTCGCCCACGGGGACAAGGAACGCAAGATCCTGCTCAACAGCTGGGAAGGCGTCTATTTCAACATCAACGAGCCAACCATGGACAAGATGATGGCCGATATCGCCGCGATGGGCGGCGAACTCTTCGTCATGGATGACGGGTGGTTCGGCGTGAAATACCCCCGCAATATCGACAACAGTTCCCTCGGCGACTGGCAAGTCGACGAGCGGAAGCTTCCCCACGGCATCCAGTGGCTTGTGGATGCGGCCGACAGCCACAAGATCCGTTTCGGCATCTGGATCGAACCGGAAATGACCAATTCCAAGTCCGAATTGTATGAGAAGCATCCTGACTGGGTCCTCAACGCCCCGGGCCGGCCGTTGTCGGAAGGCCGCGGCGGCACCCAGCTGGTGCTGGACCTGAGCAACCCCGCCGTGCAGGACTTTGCGTTCGGCATTGTGGATGAACTGATGACCAAGTACCCGGGCATCGACTACATCAAGTGGGATGCGAACATGCCGGTCCAGAGCCACGGCAGCCATTACCTGAAGGATCAGCGGAAACTGTTCATAGCTTATCACCGCGGTTTCGCGGCTGTCTGCGACCGGATCCGGGCGAAATACCCGGACGTCACGATCCAGGCCTGCGCCAGCGGCGGCGGACGGGCGAACTACGGCATCCTCCCCTGGTTCGACGAGTTCTGGGTGAGCGACAACACCGATGCCCTGCAGCGCATCTACATGCAGTGGGGCACCTCCTATTTCTTCCCGGCAATCGCCATGGCCTCGCACATCAGCGCCGTCCCGAACCATACCAACCGCCGCGTCACCCCGCTGAAATTCCGCATCGACGTCGCCATGAGCGGCCGTCTCGGCATGGAACTCCAGCCCAAGGACATGACGGAGCGGGAGATCGAGCAGTGCCGGAAAGCGATCGCAGAATACAAGGAGATCCGTCCGGTCGTCCAGTTCGGCGACCAGTACCGGCTGGTGTCCCCGTATGACGGCCTGGGCCTGGCGTCGCTGATGTATGTCACGGAAAAGAAGGATGAGGCCGTGTTCTACTGGTGGAAGACCGAACACTACTATGACCAGCACCTCCCGCGCGTCAAGATGGCCGGTCTGGATCCGAACCGCCGCTACAAGGTCACGGAACTCGACCGCATCGGCGAAGCGCTTCCGTTCGAAGGCCAGTCCTTCAGCGGGGCGTTCCTGATGGAGAACGGACTGGAAATCCCGACGACCCCGAACGGCTACGCTGAGCAGGTCGCCATGCAGGGGTATTCCAGCCGCGTCCTGCGGCTCACCGCGGAATAGCAGCGGACTGCCCCGGAGCGAGCCCGCAAGTCCCAGCGATAGTCTGCCTCCGGCGTCCTCCATATTCCCTCATTGACTAATCGCACTCGCAAAAATGCCCGAAAATACGAGTGCAATCCACTCCCAGAGCCACTGCACTCGCAAAAACGGCCCAAATCGCAAGTGCAACCCGCTTGCTGAGCCACTGCACTGACAAAATCGCCCGAAAATGCGAGTGCGACCCGCCCCAAGAG
>CADCRA010000038.1 GCA_902803715.1 uncultured Bacteroidia bacterium | reverse complement strand
GCCAGTTCGAAACCGTTCTCCGTCGCGCACAGCAGGTCCAGCCGCTTCTGGCTTTCCTTGCTGACCTTCTGGCCCTTGACGAGGATGCAGTACGACTTGTCCGATCCCCGGCCCACGCGTCCGCGCAACTGGTGCAACTGGCTGAGTCCGAACCGCTCCGCGCTCTCGATGACCATGACCGACGCGTTCGGCACGTCGACGCCCACCTCGATGACCGTCGTCGAAACGAGGATGTTCGCCCGGCCGGCGGCGAAAGCGCTCATGTTGAAGGCTTTGTCCTCCGCGGACTGCTGGCCGTGGACGATGGCGACCTTGTACGGCGGGAAGGGGAAGGCGCGCACGACCTGTTCATACCCCAGTTCGAGGTTCTGGTAATCCACCTTCTCGCTCTCGAAAATCAAGGGATAGACGATGAACGCCTGGCGGCCCAGGGCAATCTGGTCCCGGATGAACTTCCACAGCGCCGCCCGTTTGCCTTCCGTGATCAGCATGGTCTGCACGGGTTTGCGTCCCGGCGGCATCTCGTCGATGACGGAGATGTCGAGGTCGCCGTAGAGGGTCATGGCGAGGGTCCGGGGAATCGGGGTGGCGGTCATGACGAGGACATGCGGCGGAATGCCGCCGGCGCCCTTGGCCCAGAGTTTCGCGCGCTGGTCCACGCCGAAACGGTGCTGCTCGTCGACGATGGCCAGCCCGAGCCGGTGGAAGATGACCGTATCTTCAATCAGGGCATGGGTGCCCACGATGATTCCGATCGAGCCGTCTTCCAAGCCTGTATGGATGCGCCGCCGTTCGGCCGTCTTGGTGCTGCCGGTCAGCAGGGCCACCTCGACGCCGGTCGGGGCGAGGTATTTCGAAATGTTCGCAAAATGCTGCTGGGCAAGAACTTCCGTCGGGGCCATGATGCAGGCCTGGCAGCCGTTTCCGACGGCGATCAGGGACGAAAGCACGGCGACCATGGTCTTGCCCGAACCGACGTCGCCCTGCAGGAGACGGTTCATCTGGCGTCCGCTCATCATGTCGGTGCGGATCTCCTTGATGACCCGTTTCTGGGCGCCGGTCAGGTCGTAGGGCAGGGCCTCATAGCAGCGGTTGAACGCCTCTCCGACCTTCGGCATCGGAATGCCCTTGTCGGAGCGGCTGCGGATGTATTTCTGTTTGAGGAGCGACAGCTGCAGAAGGAACAACTCCTCGAATTTCAGGCGGTACGTCGCCTTCCGGAGCGCGTAGGCATCGGAAGGGAAATGGATGTTGCGCAGGGCGTAGGGGAGTCCGACGAGCCCCTTCTCCTTGAGGATATACTCCGGGAGGCTTTCCTTGATGTCCGGCAGGCACAACTGCAGGGCCGTGCCCATGAGCTTGTTCATGACCTTTCCCGTAATCCCGGCGTTCTTCAGCCGGTCCGTCGACGTATAGACACCGGTCATGACCCCTGCTCCCGGAACATTCGCGCCGCCGGCCGTGCCGGGCTGGTCGATTTCAGGATGCACCATGTTCATCCGCCCGTTGAAGGACGTCGGCTTTCCGAAGAACAGGAACGTCTTGCCCGGCTGCAGACGGTCAGCCGTGTACTTGATGCCCTTGAAGAACACCAGTTCCATCGTACCGGTCCCGTCCTCGACCCACACGCTCAGCTTCTTGCCCTTGAACTCACTCGAGGTGACCGTCGCCTGGATCTGTACGAACGCCGAATCCGGCACGACCGAACTGATCGGCTGCACGGTACTCCGGTCGATGTACCGGAACGGATACAGCCGGATCAGATCTCCGACCGTCGCTATCTCCAGCTCACTCCGCAGCAATGCGGCCCGTTTCGGCCCCACCCCCGGCAAATACTGGATATCCGATGTCAATTCCGTCTTCATGTTCTCCGGCCCGTGTTTCCCATTCCGTATCCTGCCCTCCCTTCAGCATCAGGTCTCCGGCCCATTCCAAAGGATACGGGCAACTTTGCAAAGATACGAAAAATAAGCATCCCTCCTTGTGAAATGTGCAACAATTTGGCATAAGCTCCGCACCCCGTCCGAGCGGTCGTGCTGTCGGAAAGGGCATATGTTCAGAAAAAAATGTATCTTTGTCTTTTGGACAGATGGATCCAGGGGACCCATTAAATACTAAGACGAGAACTGACCGGGATCATGGAGCATCAGGAGGTACACAAACTGATCGTCGACAATGACGAGTTCTTTCCGCAGGTGGTTGCTCTGCTGGAAAAGGGCCAGCGTGTGACCATCCCTGTGAAGGGCTACAGCATGCTCCCGTTCATCCGGGGCGACCGCGATCTGGTCGAACTGGTGGCGGCGGATCCTGCCGGGGTCCAGCGGGATGACATCGTGCTGTTCCACTACCAGGGCCGGTGGATCCTGCACCGGGTCTTGCACGTGGAGGGGAACATGTCGACGATCCAGGGGGACGGCGTCTGGCGGGGCAGGGAAGTATGTCCTGTGGATCAGATTCATGGCAAGGTGTCCCGGATCCTGAAGAAGGGAACGTTGCCGATAGATCCCTATGCGGCGGACATGTTGCGGAAGGTCCATGCCTGGCAGCGGTTGGGGTGGCTCCGGCGCTACATCCTGGCTTTGTACCGGAGGATATTCCGGATACAAGTCGGCTAACATCCTGCGGGATTGCCGCATACAGTTTGTCTGGTGTCCCGGGTCGTATCGAGAAAGAATAAGTATCGAAAAGAATGATTATATGAGAATCAAGAAAGGTTTCGTTTTGCGGCGCATCTGCGACCAATATGTCATAACCGGCGAAGGCCTGGAGCAGGTCAATTTCAGCAAGTTGGTGACCCTGAACAATACAGCCGCATTCCTCTGGCAGGCTGTCGAGGGGAAGGATTTCGATCCGGAAACCCTGGCGGATCTATTGTTCGACAAATATGACGTGACCCGCGAACGCGCGCTGGAAAATGCCCGGAAACTCTGCGCCCAATATCTTGAAATGGGCCTCATAGAGGAATAGAAGACAAGAACCGGTTGACAGGTCCCAGTATGAAAGAACTCCAGAAAAAAGTAACCATCGGCCAGTATATCAACTGGCTGTGGCAGAACTCGAAAGGCGTCCGCGGCGCCCTCGCCGGGAACGTCCTTCTCGGCGGGCTCAGCGTCGCCCTGAACCTCGGTTTCATCTGGGTCTGCAAATACCTGGTCGACATCGCAACCGGCGACAAGCAGGGCAGTATCGTGGCCATCGCCTGCCTGATGGCCGGGCTCATGCTGGCCCGCATTATCATCAACGCCTGGAACTCCCGCCTCGAAAGCGTGACCTACGCCCGGATGAACTTCATCATCCGCCAGCGGATCTACTCCAACCTCCTGCAATCCCAATGGGAAGGCAAGGAAAAAATGCACTCCGGAGACACCCTGAACCGGCTCTTCTCCGACGTCGACGCCATCACACGGGTCATTTGCCAGGAATTCCCCTCCTTCCTCACCACCCTCGTCCAACTCGTCGCCGCCTTCCTTTTCATGTGCGTCATGGACATCCGCCTGGCCCTGATCCTCATCCTGATCATGCCGCTGCTCATCCTGCTGAGCAAGGTCTTCTTCCGCAAGATGCGCCAGCTGACCCGGGACATCCGGGAAAGCGAAAGCTCGATCCAGAGCCACATCCAGGAAAGCCTCCAGCACAAGACCGTCATCCAGTCCCTGGAGGGCGGGGACATGGCGGAAGGCCGCCTGGACGACCTCCAGCAGACCGAATACGGCCAGGTCCTGCGCCGTACCCGCTTCAATGTCATCTCCCGCTCCATCGTCGGCGTCGCCTTCAATGCCGGCTACGCCACCGCCTTCATCTGGAGCGCCTTCGGCATCTGGCACGGCACGACGACCTACGGTATGATGACCGCCTTCCTCCAGCTCGTCGGCCAGATCCAGGGCCCGCTTGTCCGGCTGACCCACCAGATCCCGAACTTCATCTACGCCACCGCCTCCATCGACCGCCTCATGGAACTGGAGGACGCGGAAAAAGAAGAACGCGGCGAACCCGTCCGCCTGGGCGAAGGCGCCGGCATCCGCATCGACAACCTGACCTTCCGTTACCCGGACGGCGTCTCCGATGTCCTCAAGGACTTCTCCTTCGACTTCAAGCCCGGCACCCGCACCGCCATCGTCGGCGAGACCGGCGTCGGCAAGAGCACGCTGATCCGGCTGATGCTGTCGCTGCTGCGGCCGACCGGGGGACATGTCAAACTCTATGATGCTGAAAAAGAAGTGGATGCATCCCCGTTGACACGAATCAACATCGTCTATGTCCCGCAAGGAAACTCCCTGCTGAGCGGAACCATCCGCGACAACCTCCTCCTCGGCGATCCCGCCGCGGACGACCGGAAAATGTGGGACGCCCTCGACACCGCTGCTGCGGAATTCGTGCACGAACTCCCGCAAGGGCTCGATACGGTCTGCGGCGAAAGAGGCACGGGCCTGAGCGAAGGCCAGGCCCAGCGCATCGCCATCGCGCGGGGCCTCCTGCGCCCCGGCAGCATCCTGCTGCTCGACGAATTCAGCGCCTCCCTCGACCCCGAAACGGAAGACCGCCTCATCCGCAACCTCACCGCCCACGACGCCGGCAAGACGCTCATCTTCATCACACACCGCGAAAAAATCGCCGCCTACTGCGACAACATCCTCCGCCTCGGTTAACCACCCTCGGGCTCCAGAGGGCAACAAGTAATGGGAGACTCAGGCGATCTGCGGCCGGCCGGGCCGGCGGTCGCGCTCTTCGGAAGGCCGCTCAATCATCTTCCCGGCCTGCAGTTCATCGTACGCCTGGCGGCGGCGGAAAATATCGATCGCCGTATAGATCGCGCTCATCATCGACTGCGGATCCGCCTCGTCGCGGCCGGCCATCTCATACGCCGTGCCATGGTCCGGAGACGTCCGCACGATCGGCAGCCCTGCCGTGAAATTGACACCGGTCTGGAACGCCAGCGCCTTGAACGGCGCCAGGCCCTGGTCATGGTACATCGCCAGCGTCGCATCGAACCGGCTGTAATTGCCCAGGCCGAAGAACCCGTCAGGGGAGTACGGACCGAACGCGAGGATTCCCTCGGCATTCGCCTGCTTGACGGCCGGCAGGATGATCTGCTGCTCCTCATCGCCGAGCAAACCGCCGTCGCCGCAATGCGGGTTGAGACCCAGCACCGCGATCTTCGGCTGGTCGATCCCGAAATCCCGCTGCAGGGACGCCTTCATCAGCCGCAGCTTGCGCAGGATCCGCTCGGAAGACAGCGTCGACGGAACATCCTTCAGCGGAATGTGCCCCGTCACGACGCCGATCTTCAACTGGTCGCTCACCATGATCATCGTATGGTCCGGCGCATCGAACTGGTTCTGCAGATACTCCGAATGGCCGGCATAGCCGAAGCCCTCGGCGGACATCGCCCGCTTGTTGATCGGCCCGGTCACCAGCACGTCGATAAAGCCCTGCTTGATCTCGGAGACCGCGCACTCCAGCGCCTTCATCGCCGACTTCGCGGCCTCCGGCGTGGACTGGCCCGGCTCGACGTAAACATTGTCAGGCAGGCAGTTGACGATGTTGATCTTGCGGGCACGGGCATCCTTGGCCGAATTGATGACGAACGTATCGACCGGATCCAGGTTGTGGATTTGCTTGCGGTAGAAACCGAAGACCTTCGACGACCCGTAGATGACAGGCGTGAACGAATCCAGGATGCGGGCATCCGCCAGCGCCTTGATGATGACTTCGTATCCGATGCCGTTGCCGTCACCCTGGGTGATACCGACAACGAGTTTGTTATTGATCATATTGGGTTTCAAATTAAGTTCATGTCCTGTTGCAGTGAAGCTTCATAGCCGGTGTCGGGCGGGAGACCGGGCTGGTGGTAGGCGGCGACCGCCAGGGCGTCACAACGCTCGTTCTGGGGATGGCCCGCATGGCCCTTCAGCCAGTGGAAAGTTACATGGTGCCGGCGGTACAGCGGCAGGAACGCCTGCCACAGGTCCGGGTTCTTGACCTTCGCAAACCCCTTCCGTTCCCAGTTCAGCAGCCAGCCCTCCGTGATGGCCTTGACGACATACGAAGAATCGCTCCAGACCTCGACGTCCGCCCGGTCCCACTTGATCGCGCGGAGCCCCTCGATGACCGCCAGCAGTTCCATCCGGTTGTTCGTCGTCAGCGCGAAGCCGCCGCTCAGTTCCTTCTCCAATCCGGCGCACTGCAGCACAACGCCATAGCCGCCCGGACCGGGGTTGCCGCTCGCCGCTCCGTCCGTAAACAAATAGATCACCGGTCTGCCTTGATTCATATTCATCATACAAAGATAAACAAAAACAGCGAATGATACCAAAACTCAATCGTTTTTACCGAAAGTTGTTTTGGTTTTTCGGGGTATTCGCCGTATTTTTGCAAATCCATATCTATGCCCCGACGGGACCCCTACCGGAGGGGCGACAAGAGAACGAAAGAATGAAAAAGACAATTGCTAGAATCCTGGTGTGCGCCGCCGCCGCGCTCGTCGCCGCCTGCGGCCCGTCCAAGACGTACCAGAACATCAACTACATGCAGGACATCACGGAAGACACCGTCCTCAGCATGAAATCCAGCGAAGGCATCCTCGTCCAGCCCAAGGACATGATCTCCATCGTCGTGTCCCACCGCGACCCGGAACTCGCCGCGATGTTCAACCTCACCAATGTCAGCTACCAGGCCGGTGGCGAAACCCGCAGCACGGGCACCTACCGCCTGATGGGATACTCCGTCGACAACCACGGTGACATCGACTTCCCGATCCTCGGCAAACTCCATGTCGCCGGCATGAACCGCTGGGCCGTCGCCCAGACCGTCAAGGACGAACTCGAAAGCCGCAACCTCCTGCGTGACGCCGTCGTCTCCGTCGAGTTCATGAACTTCCAGGTCTCCGTCATCGGCGAGGTCGTCCGTCCGGGCACCTACACCGTCTCCGGCGACAAGATCAACATCCTCGAGGCCCTCAGCCTTGCCGGGGACATGACGATCTTCGGCCGCCGCGACAACGTCACCGTGACCCGCGAGGAGAACGGCAAACGCCACATCTACGTCCTGGACCTGCGCAACTCCGCGATCTACGACTCCCCGGCCTACTACCTGCGCCAGAACGACATCATCTACGTCACCCCGAACAAGGTCCGCGCCGGCCAGTCCACCATCAACGAGAACAACTTCCGCAGCGTCAGCTTCTGGACCTCGCTCAGCGCCACCGCCCTTACCGTCATCAACCTGATCATCACCATCACCAAGAAATAACATGGCCGAAGAAAACATCACCCGCCAGGCGACCTGGGGCCGCGAAGAAGAGGAAAACACCCTCCAGCTTGCAGACATCTGGGGCATGATCTGGAACAACCGGATCTGGTATGTCCTCTCGATCATCCTCTGCCTCTTCCTGGCCGTCTTCTACCTTTATCATACCCCGAAGACCTACAACCGGTCGGCCAAGGTCATCGTCGACGAAGCCGCTGAAAACTCCAGCCTCCGCGAACTCGCGTCCTTCGGCGCCGCCACCGCGGGCCGTTCCTCCCGACTGGGCGGCACCAACGTCTACAACGAGATCCAGGCCTTCACCTCTCCGGACCTGATGTCCCGCGTCGTGGAGCGCCTCGGCTATGAAAGCCAGTACGTCGAGCAGCAGTTCCTCCGCACCCGGGAACTCTTCACCGCAACCCCGGTGACCCTGGTGCTCGGCGGCGACAACCCGCCGTCCTCCTTCTCCTTCACCGCTGCCCGCCACCGCGACAGCACCGTCGTCCTGAGCGACTTCACCGTCGCCGGCAACAAGGTCAAGGGCGGCAAGGTGAGCGGCGCGCTGCGCGACACCCTCGAGACCCCGGTCGGCAAGATCGTCCTGCTCCCGACGGAGCGGTATGGCAACTGGAGCAAGGACATCACCGTCTCCTGGACCAGTGCGATGAACATGGCGAAGAGCATCGACCGCCGCCTGTCCGTCGCCCTCTCCGACAAGCAGTCCTCCGTCGTCGTGATCGGCCTCGAAGACCGCTTCCCGGCCCGTGCCGCCAACATCATCAGCACCCTCATCGACATCTATAACGAAGACTGGGTCGACAACAAGAACCGCGCGGCCCGCAACACCTCCGAATTTATCAACGAGCGCCTCGGCGTCATCGAACAGGAACTCGGCGGCGTCGAATCCGACCTGCGGACCTACAAGGAGACCCACGGCATCTCCGACATCCAGAACCAGGCCCAGGCCTACCTGTCCGAGTCCTCCACCTACTCCGCGAAGTACTTCGAAGTCACGAACGCCCTCTCCATCGCGCGCTATGTCAAGGAGTACCTGATGGACCCGACCCACGCCAACTCCCTGATCCCGGCCGGCACCGGCATCGACCCGGCGGTCGAAGCCCAGATCCAGGAATACAACACCCAGAAACTCAACCGTGACCGCCTTCTGAGCGCGTCCAGCAACGAGAACCCGGTCGTCGCCGACATGAACGAGGCCCTCCAGGCCCTCCGGAGCTCGATCAACCGCTCCATCGACAACCTGATCTCCACCCTCCAGCTCCAGGCCAACAAGATCCAGGGCCAGGAGAGCGAGATCCGCGGCCGCATCTCCAACGTCTCCGGCCAGGAGCTCCAGCTCCTCAGCATCGAGCGTCAGCAGAAAGTCAAGGAGGAACTCTACATCTACCTCCTCCAGAAGCGCGAGGAGAATGAAATCGCCTCCCTGGTCAACGTCGGCAACACCCGCCTGATCATGAACCCGAACGGCTCCTCCGCCCCGGTCGCCCCGAACACGAAGATGATCCTGCTCATCGCGCTGATCCTCGGCCTCGGCCTCCCGTTCGCCGTGTTCTTCCTGATGAACCAGCTCGACACCCGCGTCAAGAACCGCGGCGACCTGACCAAGATCCAGGCTCCGTTCCTCGCCGAGATCCCGCAGATGGGCGTCAAGGGCAACTGGTGGCAGCGCCTGCGCACTGACCGCTTCAATTCGCACAATTCAAAGATCATCGTCAAGCCCGGCAAGCGCGACATGATGAATGAGGCCTACCGCGTCCTGCGTACCAACCTCGACCTCATGGCCTCCAGCCAGGAAGGCTGCCACAAGGTCATAGTGACCTCCTTCAACCCGAACGCCGGTAAGACCTTCACGATCATGAACATGGCGGCCACGATGGCTCTGAAGAACTCCAAGGTCCTCCTGCTCGACCTCGACCTCCGCAAGGGAACCCTCTCGAAGGCCCTCGAGACCGAAAAGGACGGCGTCGCCGAATACCTCAACGGCCGCATCGGCTTCGACGAGATGATCCACAACGTCCGCGAGCACCTCGACCTCATCCCGGTCGGCAACCTGCCTCCGAACCCGTCCGAACTCCTGCTGACCCAGAAGTTCGCCGACATGATCGACAAGCTGGCGACCCGCTACGACTACATCTTCATCGACTGCCCGCCGGTCGACATCGTCGCCGATACCTCGATCATCGGCAAGTACGCCGACATCACCGTCTTCCTCATGCGCGCCAACCTCTTCGACAAGCGGGCGATCCCGGCCGTCGAAGAACTCTACGAATCCGGCCGCTTCAACCGCATGGCCATCATCCTCAACGGCGTCGAAGGCGGCGGCAGCGGATACGGCCGCTCCTACGGCTACGGGTATGGCCATGGCTACGGCTACGGCTATGGCTACGGCCAGGGCTACGGCTACGGCAACCAGAACGACGACGAAGACGACGACAAGGAGGAGAAAGCCTGATGTTCGGTCTGTTCGGCAGCAAGCGCAAGTCCCTGGTTGCCAGCGGCCTCCTGCAAGGCGCCGTCGACAACCACTCCCACGTCCTCTACGGAGTCGACGACGGAGTCAAGACCGTCGAAGAAAGCCTGAAAATACTGCATTTCCTGGAAGAAGCCGGAGTGGAAACACTCTGGCTTACTCCGCATATCATGGAGGACGTCCCCAATACGACCGGGGGCCTGCAGGACCGCTTCGCCCAGTTGCGGGCGGCCTACCCGGGGCCCGTCCGGCTGGAACTGGCGGCGGAATACATGATGGACACCCTTTTTCTGGAGCGCCTGCGCGCCCGGGACCTGCTGCTCCATGGCGGCGACCGTGTCCTCATGGAGACGAGTACATGGTCCCCGCCGATCGACCTCTGGGACCTGATTGACGAGACCCTCAAGGCGGGCTACCGGCCGCTCATCGCGCATCCGGAACGCTACCGCTACATGGGGATGAAAGATTATGAAAAACTGATCCACCGCGGCTGCCTGCTCCAGCTCAACCTGCCCTCGATCGTCGGGGTCTACGGGGAAGAGGCCCAGCAGAAGGCCCAGACCCTGCTCGACAAGGGCTGGTACTGCATG
>CADCRA010000037.1 GCA_902803715.1 uncultured Bacteroidia bacterium | reverse complement strand
CATGATCAGCCGGAAGAGGGTCGTCTTGCCGGCGCCGTTCGGACCGATGACGCCGACGATGCCGGCCGGCGGGAGTTCGAAACTCAGGTGTTCGAAGAGCACCTTGTCGCCGTAGGCCTTGCTGACATCGTTGAAACGGATGACCTTGTTGCCCAGGTGCGGGCCGTTCGGGATATAGATTTCGAGATTGGCTTCCTTCTCCTTCGCATCGGCGGCGGCCAATTTCTCATAGGCGCCCAGACGGGCTTTCTGTTTGGCCTGGCGGGCCTTCGGGGCCATCCTGACCCATTCCAGTTCGCGCTCGAGGGTCTTGCGGCGCTTGCTTTCCTGTTTTTCCTCCATGGCCAGCCGCTTGGTCTTCTGGTCCAGCCAGGAAGAATAGTTGCCCTTCCACGGGATGCCTTCGCCGCGGTCCAGTTCAAGGATCCAGCCGGCGACGTTGTCCAGGAAGTAGCGGTCATGGGTCACGGCGATGACCGTGCCCTTGTATTGCTGGAGATGGGCCTCGAGCCACTGGATACTCTCCGTATCGAGGTGGTTGGTCGGCTCATCGAGCAGGAGGACATCCGGCTGCCGGAGCAGCAGGCGGCACAGGGCGACCCTGCGGCGTTCACCGCCGGACAGGGTGCGGACCGAGGCGTCGGGCGGCGGGCACTGGAGGGCGTCCATGGCCCTTTCCAATTTGGATTCGATGTTCCAGCCGTCGCAGTGTTCAATGGCTTCGGTCAGTTCGCCCTGGCGCTCGATGAGACGGTTCATCTCGTCGTCTTCCATCGGTTCGAGGAATTTCATGGAGATTTCGTCGTATTCGCGGCGGAGGTCCATGACCTCCTGGACGCCTTCCTGGACCACTTCCAGGACGGTTTTGTCCGGATCCATCTGCGGCTCCTGCTCCAGGTAACCGACGCTGTAGCCCGGTGCCCAGACGACTTCGCCCTTGTAGGATTTCTCCACGCCGGCGATGATTTTCAGCAGGGTGGACTTGCCGGAACCGTTGAGACCGATGATGCCGATCTTGGCGCCGTAGAAGAATGATAGGTAGATGTCCTTGAGGATAACTCTGTTGTTGTGCGGCAGGACTTTGCCCACGCCGTTCATCGAGAAAATGATCTTTTCGTCTGCCATGTGGTCGTTATTTGCGCAAATATAACAAATCTCCCGCAGATTTCTGCGGCTTTGTTTTTGTACGCCCGCAGTTTTTGTCTTATTTTTGCACTCATGCAAAAGAGAAGGGCATATTCGATCGTGCTGCTGGCCGTCATCCTGCCAGTTCTCTTCCTGTCATATTTCCACCGACATCCGGGCTCCTTTGAGGAGGATATCCATTGCGTCCAGTGTGCGGATCATGTTCCGCACGGTCATCTGTCCGCAGACAACCACATCTCCGACTGTCTGGTCTGTCATTTCTTCGGTCTTCCGTTCCTGGCCGGCCGGTCGCAGCTGCTCCGGAGTTTCGTCCGCGAGGTCTGCCTCTTCTTTGAGGGCAATGCCGGAACGGTCTGCCTGCAGCAGGGAAGCGTACTGCCGACCCGGGGACCGCCTGCTCCTTTCTGTTTCGCAGCCCTGTAACGTTCCGTTACGGGATCATTGTCCCTTTTATTCACCTGATTGAAACAGAAATGAGAAAGATCTTTCTTTTTCTGTCATCGGTATGCGTATGCGCATCGGTGGCAGCCCAGAACCATGAATCCTATGATTCCACCGACGTGTTCTTCCAGCATCTGGAACTGCAGGAGGTCGTCATCACCGGCCTGACCGGCGACAGCCGCCTGCGGGAGATGCCCGCTCCGGTCTCCGTCGTCGCACCAGGCGAATTGCAGTCGAAAGCTTCGACCAACCTTATCAGCGCCCTGGCCGCCCAGCCCGGGCTTTCCGCCATCACTACCGGCAGCGGCATCGCCAAGCCGGTCATCCGCGGCCTCGGTTACAACCGGGTCCTGGTCATCCATGACGGCGTCCGCCAGGAAGGCCAGCAGTGGGGGGATGAACATGGCATCGAAATCGACGGGCAGGGTGTCCATTCCGTCGAGATCCTGAAGGGCCCGGCCAGCCTGATGTATGGCAGCGACGCCCTGGCCGGCGTGCTGATCTTCCATTCCGACCCCATTGTCCCGCAAGGGGAGATGCGTGGCTCCGTCCAGACGGAGTACCAGACCAACAACGGCCTGTACGATTATTCCCTGGATTTCGCCGGCAACCGCAGCGGCCTGGTCTGGGACCTGCGTTATTCCGACAAGCATGCCCATGCCTACCGCAATGCCTATGACGGTTATGTGGCCAATTCCCAGTTTGCCGAGCGGGCCCTGTCCGGGATGGTCGGACTCAACCGGAACTGGGGCTATTCCCGGTTGAGACTGGGTTATTACCGGCTGCTGCCCGGCATCATCGAGGGCGAACGGGATCCGCTGACCGGCGGACTGGAAGGGGAGACCGGCTATGCGCCGGGGCTTCCTTTCCAGCATGTCTACCACTATAAGGCCGTGCTGGACAATACGGTCAACCTGGGCTCCGGCCGCATCAAGGCCTTGTTCGGCTGGCAGCGGAACGACCGGCAGGAATACGAAGAATCGGAAGATGAATACGGCCTGTTCTTCCGGCTCAACACCCTGACGTATGATGTCAAGTACCTCTCGGATGATTTCAGCGGGTGGAAGTTCGCGGCTGGCGTCGGCGGCATGTACCAGCGGTCGGACAACAAGGGAGATGAATTCCTGATCCCGGCGTACGACCTCGTGGACGCCGGCATTTTCGGGACGGTCAGCAAGCAGGCGGGCCGCTGGAATTTTACCGGCGGCGTGCGTGGGGATGTCCGCAAACTCCACAGCCTGCCCCTGGAAGATGACGGCGCCCTCCGGTTCGAGGAATTCCGCCGTACCTTCACCGGCCTGACGGGCAGCATCGGCGCTGTCTGGAACGTGACCGACCGGTTCAACATCCGGGCGAATGCGGCCCGCGGTTTCCGGGCTCCGAACCTCAGCGAACTGGGCTCGAACGGCGAACATGAGGGCACCCTCCGGTATGAGGTCGGCAACAAGGACCTGAAACCGGAATTCAGCCTGCAGGGCGACCTGGGGATGGATTTCTCTTCCCGGTACGTTTCTGCCCAGCTGGCGGTTTTCGCCAACCGGATCGACCATTATATCTATGCCGCCCGCAACGGGGAATTCGCGGAAGAAGGCCTGCCTGTCTATGCTTATCAGGCCGGGGACGCCCGCCTGCACGGGGTTGAGGCCAGCCTGGACATCCATCCTTTCCACAGCCTGCACCTGGGCAACACCTTCTCCTATGTCCGCGGCTGGCAGCCCGGCGGGGACGACCTGCCGATGATGCCGGCGCCGCGCTGGACTTCGGAAATCAAGTATGAACTGTCCCATGACGGCCGGCTGCTCAACAATACCTATGTTTCTTTCAACCTGGAACGCTACTTCGCACAGGAGCACTTCCTGCCCGGCACGGAAACGGCCACGCCGGCTTATACCCTGCTGGGCGCCGGCATCGGAACCGATCTGGTCGTCAGGGGGAAAACGCGGGCATCGCTGCACATCCTGCTGGACAACATGACGGATGTGGCTTACCAGAACCACCTGAGCCGGCTCAAGTATGCGGACGAGAACCCGCTGACGGGACGTTCCGGGGTTTTTGACATGGGACGCAACCTTACTTTCAAACTGACGGTCCCGATCCTGTAGAGGGCCAAAAAAATGGTCAGAATTGCGGCGAACTCTTTGCGAATTCGCCGCTTCGCCGTATATTTGTACCCGTAATAGTAGATTTATGTTGATTGTACTGAAACTTCTGGGCTCGATCGCTCTGCTGATCTACGGTATGAAAGTGATGAGCGAGGCCCTGCAGAAGATGGCCGGCCCGCAACTCCGTCATTTGCTCGGCGCCATGACCACGAACCGCTTCTCCGGTGTTGCTACCGGCGCCCTCGTCACCGTGGCCGTCCAATCTTCCGCCGCAACGACCGTCATGACGGTCTCCTTTGTCAACGCGGCGCTCCTGACCCTGTCACAAGCCATATCCGTCATCATGGGTGCCAATATCGGCACGACCCTGTCGGCATGGATCATGTCGGCGGGTTTTTCATTTGACGTGACCATGCTGGTCTGGCCGGCGTTCTTCATCGGCATCGTCCTGATCCAGTTGGGCAAGCACCGCTATATCGGCGACTTCCTGTTCGGTATTTCTTTCCTCCTGTTCGCACTCGGCATGCTGAAAGCGACGGGTATCGAGATGGACCTGGCCAGCAAGCCGGCCGTCGTCGATTTCTTTGCTTCTTTTGATTCCGGCAGTTACGGGACCATCCTGCTCTTCCTGCTGATCGGAACGATCCTGACCTGCATCGCACAGTCCTCCGCCGCCCTGATGGCCATCACCATGGTCCTCTGCACGACGGGCGCGATTTCGATTTATCAGGGCATCGCCCTGGTCATGGGCGAGAATATCGGAACGACCCTGACGGCGAACCTGGCGGCCATGTCCGCCAATACCCAGGCCCGCCGGGCCGCCCTGGCCCACTTGCTGTTCAATGTCTTCGGCGTAACCTGGATCCTCATCATCTTCTTCCCGTTCGTCCGTTTCGTATGCGGACTGGTCGGCATGGATCCTTCGGCGGACTCCCAGACCACGGCACAGATGTCCTTCGCCCTGGCGATGTTCCATACGGCCTTCAACGTGACCAATACCTTGATCCTCATCTGGTTCATCCCGCAGATTGAAAAGATCGTCTGCAAGCTGATCCAGCCGAAGAAGTCCGAGGAAGAGGACGAATTCCGCCTGCAGTATATCCGCGGCGGTCTGATGAAGACGCCGGAAATCTCCGTGCTCCAGGCCCAGAAGGAAATCTCCGTCTTCGGCGAGCGCATGCAGCGCATGTTCGGGATGGTCCGCGACATGGTCGGCGAGAAATTGGAAGACGAAGCGTTCAAGAAACTTTTCGAGCGGGTCGAGAAATATGAGAACATCAGTGACAACATGGAGAACGAGATCGGCCGCTATCTCGGCCAGGTCGGCGATGCCCATCTGTCCGATGATACGAAGGAAAAGATCCGTGCCATGATCCGTCAGATCGGCGAACTCGAGAGCATCGGCGACAGTTGTTACAACCTGGCCCGCATCGTCCGCCGTGCCCGTGAGAACAAGGTTGAGTTTACGGATACGCAAAAGGAGGGTGTGCTCCGGATGCTGGGACTGGTCGACCAGGCGCTCAGCCAGATGAACCTTCTGCTCTCCGGCCGCAAGGAAGATTACGACATCAGCGTGTCCCGGTCGATCGAGGATGCCATCAACTCCTGCCGGAATGATCTGAAGGACAAGAATATGCAGGACCTGGACAACCGCGTCTACAGTTATGGAAGCGGTTCCGTCTATATGGACTTCATCTCGGAATGCGAAAAGAATGGCGACTATGTCATCAATGTCGTCGAGGCGCGTCTCGGCGCTCCGAAGAACGGCCTGCATTACAAGGGCTTGTTCATCGACGCGGACGGAAAGCGGGTCAGCATCGACGGCGAAACGATCTCGTTTACGAAGACCGAGTACGAATTGTTGAAACTGCTGCTCGAGAACCGCGGACGGGTCTACTCCCGCGAGGAACTGCTTTCAGCGGTCTGGCCGGACGATGTCATCGTCACCAGCCGTACCGTTGACGTCAATATCACACGTATCCGCAAGAAGATCGGCGACTATGCCGCCAATATCGTGACCCACGCCGGCTTCGGCTACTCCTTCCAAGAGTAGCCGGGCGGTTACCGGACTTCGGTCAGGGCTCCGGTGGCGGAATCGATGATGAATCCGCGGACGGTTACGTCCGACGGGATGAGCGGATGGTCCGTGACGGCGGCGACCGTCTTCCGGACAGAAGCTTCCGTATCATGGAAACCTTCCAGCCAGGCGTCCAGATCGATGTCTTCCCGCTTCAGGGCTTCCTCGGGGATACCCCTTTTCAGCATCTCTTCCTTGAAATGGCTGAAATGCATGTGGCACGCACCGCAGGTGGTGTGGGCGACGATCATGATTTCCCGGACACCCAGTTCGTAAACGGCGACGATGAGGCTCCGCATCGCGGAGTCCCACGGGGAGGGAATGACCGCTCCCGCATTCTTGATGATCTTGGCATCACCGTTCCGGAGCCCCAGGGCTTCTTGCAGCAGGACCGAAAGGCGGGTGTCCATGCAACTGAGGACGGCCAGCTGCTTGTCGGGGAACTTGTCTGTCAGATGGGGTTCATAGCCTTTTGTGGCTACGTATTCGCGGTTGAACGCGAGAATTTCGTCAATTCGGCTCATGGTTCTTATCGGTTGTCAGGTGTGGGGATCCGGACGGCGGGCCAGCCGTAATCCTGGTAGAAATGCACGTTGAGGCCGTGGGTTCGGACATATTCGGAAATGACGTTCCCGCGGATTATCTCCCGTTCCTTTTCGTCGGAATGGGCACGCTGGAAATCCTCGAACTTGTCGCCGAAAATGGCCTTGGCGGTAGGCAGATACTGGCTTCCGTCTCCCACCGCATCCATGCTAAGGACGGTGAAACGGCCTTCCGGATCCTGCCGTACATGCATTTTCCCGGAATGGTTGCCGCCGGAAACGAACTTGAGGGTATCGCCGGAGACGTCGTAATTCTCCACCCAGAAGTCACCCCAGACCTGGATATCGTCCGGGTTGCTCTCGTCCGCGGCTGCATAATCGTGGTAGGAGAGGCTGATCTGTGCGGGGGCGTATTGGCTCGCGATCGTTTCGGTGAAATACTTGTCGATGGCGTGGAAATACGTCTCTGCCGGGGTTTCCGCCGCTTCCGTCACCTCCGGAACCGGTTCTGCTGCAGGCTGGGCGGCCTTTTTCCGGTTGCCGCAGGATCCGGTCAGGAGGGCTGCCATGGCGAGGATCGCCACCGCGCGAAATGTTCTGGATATCTGTTTCATCTTATTTGTGTTTAGGTTCTTATAGGTGCTGGTTCATGAAGGCGATCATCCTGCCGTTGACCTCCCGGGATTCCGGCAGGTCCGGGGCCGTGACGTTGTGGACATGTCCCACGTTCCTGTCATCCGCCTGGATGTCCAGGAAATCCAGCGTCCTGCCCAGCGAGTCACAGTCGGACTTGATCAGCAGCGCCTGCGAGCGGATGAAGTCGTGGGTGCAGGTCGAGACGAACAGCGGGCCGGTGTACCGGGCGAGGAAGGTCCGCGGCGACACGGATTCCAGCCATTGCCGGTCGTTGTAACGGGGACCGATGAACCAGGAGAGCGCCCCTTTTGAAAAACTGCCCAGTTGGGCGAAGGACGCGAAATCATAGGCAGGGCAGCTCAGAAGGACTCCCTTGGACCGGAACTGCTGCGGCCGGATCGGCACGGTCGCATCCTCCGCCCCTTCCGCCATGTACAAGGCCAGATGGCCCCCGGCGGAGTCTCCTGTCAGGAACATCCGGTCCTTGTTGAGGCCCAGGGCCTCCGCGTGGGCCGTCAGGTAGTCCAGTGCAGCCGCGCAGTCCCGGAGTTCGTCGGAGACATCCGTCTGGCCGTCGTTGACGCGGTACTCCAGCAGGACGACGTCGAATCCTTCTTTCAGGAATACGGAAGCGAACCGGCGGTTGTTCTCCCGTTTTCCGGCGACATAAAAACCGCCGTGAATGTCGATGAGGACGGCATCCTTGCGGACATCCGCCGCTGCATGGTAAATGTCGACGACCTGTGCCGGCGTACCGTTTTCCACATAGGGGACACCGATCTGCTTGTCCAGCGAATCGGCATAAGCCGGGGCCGTGGAGACCTTGTTGGTCCCGGAAACAATCATCTGCAGCATCGGCTTGGTCACTTTGATGCCGCAGCCGCCGCATCCGAGCAAAAGGGCAACCGCCGCGATGGCCTGCAGGGTCCGTTTCATTGTCATCATGGTTTCAATTTCTGGCATCCGATGCGACGTAGATCTTAGCCATGGTGGAAGGAATGCTTTAAAAAAATGTCAGGGTCAGAGGAGGGAGGCGATGCGTTCGAGGCCGGGAACATCGTCCTGCGAGAAGGCGCCGAGGTCGCGGCTGTCGATGTCGAGTACGGCGGTGACGGTGCCGTCGGGGCCGAAGACGGGGACGACGATTTCGCTGCGGGACTCGCTGCTGCAGGCGATGTGGCCGGGGAACTGCTCGACGTCGGGCACGACGACGGTTTCGCGGCGGGCCCAGGCGGTACCGCAGACGCCTTTGCCGTAGGGAATGTGGATACAGGCGACGGGGCCCTGGAAGGGACCGAGCAGGAGTTCGCTGCCGGCTCCGGAAGCCAGGGGAGCGATGCGGTAGAAGCCGGTCCACCAGAATCCGAAGGCTTCGTGGACGACGGCGGCGGTTTCAGCCATGCGTACGACGGGGTCGTTCTCTCCTTCGAGCAAGGCGGACAACTGGCGGTAAACGGAATCGTAGTCTCTTTTCATGCGGAGCGTTTTTGTTTCTCAGACACAAAGGTAAGCATTTGTGGGGATTGTTGGTAAGGTTGTGGATAAATTCGGAGAAAGCCGCTTGTTTCTCCGACCTTTTCGCCGTAACTTTGTTACCCGGTTATATCTAATCGGGTTTTTCATGTCCAGCACGCTCAATCAGGCAAGCCTGCGCCGCATCGGCCTGCCCGGTGACATCCGAATGTATGAACTGGTTTCCAGTCAGTTCAAGAACCGGTATTTCATCCTCAGCGGGTCCGGTTCCCGCCAGCTCCTCGCATCTCCCGAAGTCGTCGGTTATGCATCCTACCTGGATCTGCTGCCGTCCACGGCTGCCGCGCTCCGCTACCTGGTGGAGGAACAGGGCATGTCGCCGGACGCCGACATCCTGACGATCCTCCGCGGCGGGTTGAACTACCCGGTCGAGGAAGCCTGTTATCAAACCGGCATCCGGGTCCGGGACATGCATTTCGTCTCCTGCGAGCGGATCATCAAGGACCATGTCATCACGGGGCTGGAAATCAAATACGAAAAACTGACGCTGACCCGTGGCCGGACCCTGGTCATCGGGGACATCCTGGCGACGGGCGATACCTTCCGGATGTGCTTCGACCATATCGTAGAACGTTTCCGCAGGGGTGGCGGCAGCATCCGCAAGATCATCTTCTTTACGGTCGGCGGGACGCGCGCCATCCGCCTGATGGAGGAGATGGCGCCGCGGATCCGGGCCATTTTCCCGGAATTTGAAGGTTTCGAGTGTTTCTTCTATGAAGGTGTTTTCACGGTCTATGAGGATACGGGCGAAACAGGCGTCAACGTGCCGGACATCGATTTCGGCTGGAAGGGCGGCGCCGTCTGTCCGGAATTCCGCCGGTATATCCTGGACCGGCCGGACGCTTTGCTGGAGAAATGCATCATCTACGACGGGGGAGCCCGCCGGTATGAGATTCCGCTCCATTTCCGCGAAGTCCTGGAATACTGGGAAGCGGTCCTGCAGCGGGCGGACCGGATCGACCTGCGGGCGCTGGTCTGCGAAAAACTGGGCTATGCAGGGCCCGTGGACTATGCCCGCTGGCTGGAAATCACCCATTTACGGGAACTGGACGATCCGTCCCTGATTGCGCTTTGGGAGGCTGAGCAGGAAATGGTCCGCCGGGCGGGAGACCTGTCCCTCGAGGCCATCGCGGAGCGGCGTGTACATGCGATCCAAACCATCAAGCAACAATATGAGTAACAAACGGACTGACATGGACTACACGACCTCGGCCGTCGACAAGGCCGGGCGGAAAAGCAATCTGAGCATGTTCATGGTGATGCTGGGCTTCACCTTCTTCTCCGCGAGCATGTGGGTCGGTCAGCAACTGGCTGACGGACTGGACTTCCAGGGCTTTATCCAGGCCCTGCTCCTGGGCGGTCTCATCCTGGCTGCCTATACCGGTTCCCTGGGTTACATCGGTGCCGAGAGCGGCCTGTCCCTCGACATGCTGGCCCGGCGCAGTTTCGGCGTCAAGGGCAGCTGGCTGCCCAGCGCCATGATCAGCCTGACCCAGATCGGCTGGTTCGGCGTCGGCCTCGCCATGTTCGCCATCCCCGTCGCCAAGGAATTCCTGCACCTGGAGGTGACGCCGGATGTCATGCCCTGGCAGGGCTACCTGCTGGTCGCCATCGCCGGCATCCTGATGACGGCCAGTGCCTATTTCGGCATCAAGAGCCTGACCATCATCAGTTACATCGCCGTTCCCGCCGTCGCCATCCTCGGTACGGCTGCCATGGTCATGGCCGTGCGCCAGGGAGATGCCGGCCTGGTCGAACAGTTTGCGAAAGGAACCAAGGACCTGGGCGTCGTCGCCGGCGCGGGCCTGGTCGTCGGCAGTTTCGTGTCGGGCGGTACGGCGACGCCGAACTTCACGCGCTTTGCCAAGAATGCGAAGGTCGGCCTGTGGACGACCGTCATAGCCTTTTTCGTCGGCAACAGCCTGATGTTCCTGTTCGGCGCCGTGTCCAGCATCTACGTCGGCGGCAACGACATCTTCGAGGTCATGCTGAACCTCAACCTCTTCTACCTGGCGGTTTTCGTGCTCGGCCTGAACATCTGGACGACCAATGACAACGCCCTCTATTCCGCCGGTCTCGGGCTGTCCAACATCTCCGGTCGCAGCAAAAAGACCATGGTGCTGATTTCCGGCCTGATCGGAACGCTGGCGGCGGTCTGGCTGTACTGGAACTTCACCGGCTGGCTGAATGTCCTCAACTGCACCCTCCCGCCGGTCGGCATCATCCTGGTCCTGAGTTATTTTATGAACCGGAAGGCCTATCTGGAGGATCAGGTCCCCGTCCGGGAAGTCAACTGGTTCGCCGTGCTGGGCGTCGTGCTGGGTGCCGTCGTGGCCAACCTGGTCCACTGGGGTTTCGCCTCGGTCAACGGCATGGTCGTCGCCGGCGTCTGTTACATGGCCGGATACGCCCTCGGCCGGAAATAGCCGGAACGGCCCAAGTTTTTGATTCTGCGGGAAATGGGACCCCTGATGTTTCATTTTTCGCAGAATTGCGTTATATTTGTACGTTTACGTGTACTGAAAACGATGGGAAAATTATTTGACGAACTGAGCAAGGATCCCCGCCTGAAGGAAGGCTTGAAGACCTGCATCAACTGCGGGACATGTACGGCCATCTGCCCGGCGGCGGAATTCTACCGATATGATCCCCGGAAAATCGTCGACACGGTCCAGCGCAAGAACGATGAGGAAATCGAAGCGCTGCTCCGGAGCGAAACGATCTGGTATTGCGGCGAGTGCATGTCCTGCATGACCCGCTGTCCGCGCAAGAACGGCGCGGGGCTGGTCATCATGGCGCTCCGCCACCTGTCGATCCGGCTGGGTTATTTTACGGAATCTGAGAAGGGCAGGCAGGTCTGGCCGTTGACGAAGGCCCTGAATACCAATGTCTTGGAATATGGTTACTGCGTCCATCCGGCGACTTTTGCCTACGAGGACCATCCGGAATCGGGCCCGGTCTTCCAATGGGCGCTGGCGCACAAAGAGGACGTTTACGGACGTCTGGGTGCCAATTACCAGGGCAAGGGCCCCGGTGTGCTGCGCCGCATTCCCCAGGAGGATCTCGATGAACTCAAGGCCATCTACGATGTGACCGGTGGTACGGAGCGGATCGCACTGGTCGAAAAATATTCCAGGGCCAAGGCGGAGGAGATGGGTATGTCCTTCGAAGAATACACGAAATATACGTTTGAACATTGCTCTGCGGGGCATTTCAATTCTGAAGCATGATTTATCAGGGAAAACAGAAGATATGGTCCGACTACCAGAAAGAAATACCGTCCGACCATTGGTTTTATGTGCGGAGTTGTATCCGCCAGAGTTTCTTTCCGGGCTCCGAAAAATGGTTCTTGGGCATCTGCCGGGACATGCTGGGCCATGATATCCATGAGACTGAACACCATACCACCTGCGGCGGCATTGCCTACCACTGCGATGTCATTCCCCAGGAGACCGCGATGACCATCGTTGCCCGTCAGTTCTCCCTCATGACCGAGGCCGGCTACAAGAATCTCGTCGCTTCCTGCATCACGTCCTTCGGCAACTATATTGAGACGCTGGAGACCTGGCGCGAGTTCCCCGAACTCGAGGCCAAGGTCCGGGAGAACCTCTGGAAGGCCTGCAAGCGGGAATTCGAGAGACCCGAATATGTCGCCCATGCGAGCGACCTGATTTACAAATACCGCGGAGAAATCGCCGAACGGGCGAAATACCGCCTCGTCAACCATGAGACCGGGGAACCCCTGCGGGTCGTCGAACACATCGGCTGCCATTATTCCAAGATGTTCCCGCATAAGGGTGTCGGCGGCGCCGAGTATCCCTGCGTGCTCAGCGGCATGGCCGAGGCCTGGGGCGGACAGATCATCGATTATCCCGAGCGCCGCCACTGCTGCGGGTTCGGATTCCGCCAGTACTTGGTCAAGGCGAACCGCGGCTATTCGATGTCCAATACCCACAAGAAATTCGAGTCGATGGAACCGT
Organism: uncultured Bacteroidia bacterium; assembly: GCA_902803715.1. Classification (GTDB taxonomy): domain Bacteria; phylum Bacteroidota; class Bacteroidia; order Bacteroidales; family UBA932; genus Cryptobacteroides. The sequence goes on along the minus strand of CADCRA010000037.1, from coordinate 4,579 downwards.
ACCATCCCGATGTCATCATCACCAACTGTCCGGGCTGCCCGTATTTCCTGGACCGCTGGCAGTATGTAATCTCCGAACAGACCGGCAAGACCTATGGACAGAACGGTTTCGGCATTCCCGTGCTGACCTATGAGGAACTGGCGGGACTGGTCCTCGGCATCGATCCATGGGACCTCGGCCTGCAGATCCACCAGGTTGCCGTCGAACCGCTCCTCGACAAGATGGGGATCGAATACGATCCAAAGGCCAAGTACCTTGGCCTCAATGAGAAAGATATCATGAAACCGGGCCTTCCCACGGTCCTCAGATGTTGCTAAACCATGGCCAAGAAGAAAACTGCCGATACCCAGGTTGCCATTGTCGGTGCCGGCATCGCCGGCCTGGAAGCCGCCCGTCAGCTCGTGCGGCTCGGCTATGATCCCGTCATCCTGGAAAAATCCGACCGCATCGGCGGTCACGTCGCCGACTGGCACTGCCTGTTCCCGGACATGACCCCTGCCTCCCGGCTGCTGGACGACTTGACGGACGCCACCCATGACCTCCGGGTCATCTGCCGCGCCAACATTGTTTCTGCCGGCCGGCTGGGTGACGGGTACAACCTGCTCCTGCAGGACGGAACCAGCATTCATGTTCGGGCGATCCTGGTCGCGACGGGCTTCAGTCTGTTTGAAGCGGAGAAGAAGGAGGAATACGGCTATGGCGTTTATGACAAGGTCATGACGAATGCCGACCTCGAGCATTGGTTCAATACCGGCATCGATGCCCGCATTACCGGACAGGATGTGCGCCGGATCGGGTTCGTGCATTGCGTCGGCTCCCGGGACGTCAAGGCGGGCAACGCCCAGTGCTCCAAGGTCTGCTGCATCACGGCGATCAAGCAGGCCATCGAGATGAAAGAGAAATTCCCGGAGGCGGAGATCTGGTGCTTCTACATGGACCTGCGTCTGTTCGGCAAGAAATACGAGGATTTCTATATCGGCGCCCAGCGCGATTACGGCATCCACTTCATCCGCGGCCGGGTCTCTGAGGTTTCCGAGAACATCGACGGAAAGGTCATTGTCAAGGCGGAGGATACCCTCTGCGGAAAGCCGGTCAAGGTCACCCTGGACCTGCTGGTCCTGATGGCCGGCATGGTCTGCAACCGCGACAACCATCCGCTGGCGCAGGCATTGGGCCTGGGCATCGATGAAGACGGGTATTTCCGCAGCAAGGACAACATCGCGTCGATCACGGCGTCCGACCGCAAGGGGATCTTCTATGCCGGTGCCGCAACGGGGCCCAAGACCGTTCCCGAGACGCTTGCGGAGGCGCGCAGCGCCGCCCTGGACATCCACGCTTATCTTTCCGCCCAATGATGGACTTCGGATTCTCCCTGGCGCCCAGTTCCGCCATCAATCTGGACACGGTCGACCTCTCGCGGTACCGCAAACTGCTGGAACTCGAACCGGATGCCCGGATCTGCATGGGCTGCGGCAGTTGCAGCGCGACCTGTACGGCCGCGCCGTTCTCCGGCATGAGCGTCCGCAAGGTCATTCTGGGACTCCAGCGGGGACAGGACCGGGAAGTGGACCGGATGCTGTCCGCCTGCATGCTCTGCGGAAAATGTACCATGGTCTGTCCCCGTGGCATCAATACCCGGCATCTGATCCTGTCCCTGTGCCGGATCTGTGCCGACGGGACGCATAAAGAACGGGAGGACGGACGATGATCGAACGGATTCCCGGCGCTTTCCATCCTTTTGTCCTGCCGTTTGTCTTCGGCATGGTCTTCGTCCTGGGCTACTGCCTGATCGGGATGGTGCGCATTTTCTTCGAACTGCCGCGGGAGGACCGCCGGCGGTTCCTGATCAGTCTCGTCACGCCGAAGACGGCCTGGAAAAACATCCGGGACATCTTCCTGAACTGCCTGATCCATGTCAATCTGTGGAAGCGGAACCGGGTGCTCGGCTACATGCATTCGAGCATTGCGTTCGGCTGGTTCATGCTGATCCTCCTCGGCCATGTCGAGGTCATGCTCTTCCTGCCGCATCGGGTCCGGTTCTTCTATTACCCGATTTTCTTCAACTTCTTCGTCGCCGAAGCGGATGCCACGATCCAGGGCCAGGTGCTGATGTTCCTGATGGATTTCTTCCTGCTCATGGTACTGAGCGGTATCATCCTGGCGATCATCAAGCGGTTCCGTTCGCGGGTGTTCGGCATGCGCCGCACGACGCGTCCGAGTTTCCTCGACCGCGTCGGCCTGTATTCGCTGTGGGCCATTTTCCCGCTCCGCCTCCTGGCGGAGACGTTCACCGCCCACATCAGTGGCGGCAGTTTCCTGACCGAGCCGGCCGGACAACTGTTCCACCGGTTCATCTCCAACGACATGCATGTCCTGCCCACGTGGTGGGCCTATTCCATCGCCCTGGGGATCTTCATGGTCGTACTGCCGTTTACCCGCTACATGCACATCCCGGCGGAGATGCTCCTGATTCCGATGCGCAACGCCGGCATCAAGGTCCGCCATCCGCGCAAGGGATTCGCGAAACTGGAATATTACTCCTGCCCGAACTGCGGTGTCTGCATCGACGCCTGTCCGATGAGCGCCCGGAAGGAGAACCTGAAGGACTGTACCGTCTATCTCAACCGCCAGTTGCGGCGGGGGAATGAGCTTCGCATCGAGCAGATCAGCGACAAATGCCTGCTCTGCGGCAAGTGTACGGCGGTATGCCAGGTCGGTGTCCAGGGACCGGAACTCCGCATCGCCCAGCGCGAGCGCCGGGCTTTCGCCCTGGCGCCGGATTACGGCGGAATCGATGTCGCGCCGATGAAAGCCGCCGTGGCCGGCAAGCCGGCCCGGGTGCTGTATTTCGCCGGCTGCATGACCGCCTTGACCCCTTCCATCCGGAAGGCCACGGAGACGCTCCTGCAAGCGGCCGGGATCGACTGGCAGCAGATGGATCCCGACGGCGGCCTGTGCTGCGGCCGTCCGCTGATGATGGCCGGACGCAAGGAACAGGCCGAGCAGCTGATCCGCAAGAATGTGGAGATCATCCGTGCCAGCGGCTGCGACACCTTGCTGGTGACCTGCCCGATCTGCTACCGGGTCTTCAAGGAATCTTATCCGCTCGAAGGCATCCGGGTGGTCCATCATTCGGTCTTTTTCGAGGAACTGATCCGGGACGGTCGCCTGCCGGTCGAGTACACCTCCGGCAGTTATGTCTACCATGATCCCTGCGAACTCGGCCGCGGCTGCGGCATTTACGAGGAACCCCGGGCGGCGCTCCGCCGCATGGGCGTCCTGCATGAGGCCGGAAAGCACCATGCGGAGAGCATTTGCTGCGGCGGCAGCCTCGGCAGCCTGACCCTGGGCTTCGAGAAACGGAAAGACATCACGCTGAACGCCTTGAAGAACCTGACGGTAAACGGTCCCGAAACGATTGTGACGGCTTGTCCGTTGTGCCTGAATACCTTCGGCCGCTATGCGGACCGGCCCGTCGAGGACCTGGCGGAAGTATTGGTGAAACATTTGAAAACTCCAACGATATGATTGCTCTGATTACCGGCGCTTCGAGCGGCATCGGCGCCGCGTGCGCCCTCCGGTTCGCCGAAGGCGGATATGACCTGATCCTGACGGGCCGCAATGCCCAGAAACTTGATGAAATCGTCCGGGAGGCCCAGGCACTGGGCCGGAAGGTCCTGCCGCTGGTTTTCGACGTGCGGGACCGCGAGGCATGTGCCCATGCCCTCGGCCGCTTGACGGAAGAGTGGCGCCGGATCGACGTGTTGATCAACAATGCCGGCCTGGCACTCGGACTCGAACCCGAATTCCAGGGGGACTTCGAAGACTGGGACACAATGATCGATACGAATGTCAAGGGGTTGCTCAACATGACCCGTTTCGTCGTTCCGGGAATGGTGGAGCGCAACCGGGGCCATGTCATCAACATCGGTTCCGTTGCCGGGGACGCCGCCTATGCCAACGGCGCGGTCTACTGTGCGACCAAGTCGGCGGTCAAGACCCTGACCGACGGGCTCCGGATCGACCTGGCAAAGACGGCGGTACGCGTCACGAACGTCAAGCCGGGGCTGGTCGAGACGAATTTCAGCACGGTGCGTTTCCACGGGGATGCCGACCGGGCGGCCGGTGTCTACAAAGGCATTGAACCGCTGACGGGCGCAGACATCGCCGATGTCGCCTTCTATGCGGCCAGTGCTCCGGCCCATGTCCAGATCGCGGAAGTGCTGGTCCTGGCGACCCACCAGGCCAGCGGCAGTGTCATCCACCGCGAAGCATGATCCTGCGAACCGTCATATCGGTCCTGCTCGTCCTGTTGATTGCCGGGACGGCTTTCGTCATCATCTACGACAACGGGGAGCCGGGCCGGAAACTGGCCTGGCTGCTCATCATCGCCCTGCTGCCGGCCCTGGGCCTGGTCCTGTATTTCTGCTTCGGCATCAACTGGCGGCACCACTGGTTCTTTAACCGGCGGCACCAGCGCTACATGGATGCGTTCCTGAGCGGTACCGACGAGCGGGTCAATACCTTGCTGTTCGATGTCGGAAGGACGGAACAGCTGCCGGAAGCGTACCGTCCGCTG
>CADCRA010000036.1 GCA_902803715.1 uncultured Bacteroidia bacterium | reverse complement strand
GTAGTAGTCCTTGTCCGTGATGCCCGGGAGGATGCCGAAGGTCTTCTTGTCGCGCTTGGTGAACTTGCCGGAGAGGCCTTCCGCCGGAGTGGCGAGGAAGGTGAAGTTGTGCTGGTAGGTCTCGGCGAAGCCGTTGACTTTCTCGGCCATGTGGGAGATGATGCGCAGACCCAGTTCCTGGGCTTCCTCGCTTTCGCCGTGGTGCTTGCCGATCAGGGCGATCAGGCATTCGGCCAGGCCGATGAAGCCGATGGAAAGGGTGCCCTGGTTCATCACGGACTCGATCGTGTCGTTGTCATCGAGCTTGTCGCTGCCGAGCCACAGGCCGTTCATCAGCAGCGGGAACTGCTTCTTGAGAGCGGTTTTCTGGAAGTCGAAGCGTTCGTTGAGCTGTTTGGCCGCGATGCCGAGGGCCCAGTCGAGTTTCTGGAAGAACTTCTTGATCCTCTCTTCCTTGACCGGCTCCTCGTTCATCGCCTCGATGGCGAGCTTGACGATGTTGATGGTGGTGAAGCTCAGGTTGCCGCGGCCGATGGAGGTCTTCGGACCGAACTTGTTGCCGTAGACGCGGGTGCGGCAGCCCATGGTCGCCAACTCGTGGACATAGCGCTTCGGATCGTCCGCCTTCCAGGCGTCGTCCTGGTTGTAAGAAGCGTCGAGGTTGAGAAAGTTCGGGAAGAAACGGCGGGCGCTGACGCGGCAGGCGAACTTGTACAGGTCATAGTTCGGGTCTTCCGGCAGGTAGCTGACGCCGCGTTTCTTCTTCCAGATCTGGATCGGGAAGATGGCGGTGCTGCCGTTGCCGACGCCTTCATAGGTTGTGTTGAGGATTTCACGGATGATGCAGCGTCCTTCGGCGGAGGTGTCGGTACCGTAGTTGATGGAGGAGAAGACCACCTGGTTGCCGCCGCGGCTGTGGATGGTGTTCATGTTGTGGACGAACGCCTCCATGGCCTGGTGGACACGGCTGACGGTCTGGTTCATGGCGTGCTGGAGGGCACGCTCGCGGCCCTGCAGGCCGATGAGGTCGCGGCGCAGGTAATCGTCGAACTTTACGGTCTTGAGGTCGCTGTAGTCGGTATTGCACATGGCGCTGACCTGGTCTACCTCTTCCTCGAAAGTCTTGCGGACGAAAGGAGCCAGGTAGAAGTCGAAGGCCGGGATGGCCTGGCCGCCGTGCATCTCGTTCTGGACGGTCTCCATGGAGATGCAGGCGAGGACGCTGGCGGTCTCGATGCGCTTGGCCGGGCGGGATTCGCCGTGGCCGGCCTTCAGGCCGTGCTCGAGGATCTTGTCCAGCGGATGCTGGATGCAGGTCAGGGACTTCGTCGGATAATAGTCCTTGTCGTGGATATGGATGTAGTTGTTGGCGACCGCCTCGCGCACGTCATTGGAAAGGAGGCATTCGTCGACATAGCTCTTCGTCGCCTCGGAGGCGAACTTCATCATCATGCCCGCCGGCGTATCGGCGTTCATGTTCGCATTCTCCCGGGTGATGTCGTTGGCCTGGGCGTCGATGATCGTCTGGAAGATCTCGTTGGTCTTGGCCTTGCGGGCCAGGTTGCGCTGGTTGCGGTAGGCGATGTATTTCCGTGCGACTTCCTTGCGCGGGCTCTTCATGAGTTCGTATTCCACACAGTCCTGGATGTCTTCGACGCTCATTTCGTCGCGTTCCATCTTGGAGATGGCATCTGCGATCTGGGCGGCCAGGACGATGTCCTCACCATTCTCGGTAACGTTCATTGCCTTGAGGATGGCGGCAACGATTTTCTGGTTGTTGAAGTCGACGATGCGACCGTCGCGCTTGATGACGTGCTTGACCATGGGTATGCGGTTTATAGGTTTCGGTTCCGGATGGGAAGCGTTCCACCTGTCTGAAAAGATGCGCTTCCTTGCAACGGGTAACAAAGTTAGAATAAATGCATAGGAAAGCGAAGTGTTTTCCAAAGAAAAGTTATTAACAGGCAATAAAAAAACTGTTAAGTCGTTGCTTAACAGTTTTTTACATTTTCAATTAATTTAGAATTGCTATAAATTGGCTAACAATTCTGTTTCTTGCGGCCGCCCGGCCGGAATCAGCCGACGACCCAGACGAGGACATGGCGGTCGAAGGTCATGTACTCGAGTTCGAATTCCTCTTCGTAGCCATCCTTGTGGATGAACGTGGCCTCCAGTTCGCCTTCGCCCCGCGGGCGGAAACGCTCGACTTCGATCTGCTCCGCGAAGTCGACCTTGTAGGCGGACACGCGCTTGAAAATGGCTTCCTTGGCGCACCAGTAGATGGCGAGCTGCTCGTTGCGGCGCTCGTCGTCCAGGTCTTCGATCTCGTCCTCGGAGAGGGCGCGCTTCTCCACGGCGGAGAAGTCCCGGTCCAGGGATTCGAGGTCGATGCCCAGGTCCTTCTCGTCATGGAGGATGATGGCGACATACTTCTCGGTATGGGTGATGCTGATGTTGGTCACCATGTTCTCGAGATACGGCTTTCCGTTGTCATGGTGGCTGAGGTAGACTTTTTCCTCAAAGACCTCGCTGAGCAGGGCACGGACCGCCAGGCGCTGCTTGCGCTGGGATTCGCTCCGGATGTAGGAGATCTCCTCCATCTCGTCGGAAGGGACGGAACTCAGTTCGATGAGTTCCTGTTCGGTTTCCGTGATCTGCCAGACGGCGATTGTCGCTTCGTTTTCAAGTTTCTTTTTGAGATATAGTCCCATATCTTTGCTATGAACGTCTTATGCTGTTTCAGGATACGATGGAACCCGTCGTTCCGATAAATGACAGGCCGGTGCGCGCGTTATAGGCGCACACGACATAACCGCCCTCCGACGGTTCGTCGGCGGTACGGGTCACGATCAGGTATGAGTCGGGGGTAAGGGAACACGATAACGGGTCATCCGCATGCGGACCCGCTATGTTTTCTCGGTTTGTACTTATAGAACTGGGAGGCTCCATCAATAATGGTTCAATGTTTCCGTTTGCAAATATAGTGTTTTTTTGAATATCAAGAAAATTAGTTCGTTTCCTCCCATTAAATTCTTATATTTGCATCGCTTTCGTGGAAACATACGTAACACATTAAAAACTATATCATGGGATTTTTGACTAACGAGAAACTGCTCATCGTCGGCGCCGCCGGCATGATCGGTTCCAATATGGCCCAGACGGCCATGATGCTCAAGCTTACTCCGAACATCTGCCTGTACGACATCTACGAACCGGGTCTGAAGGGCGTTGTCGCCGAGATGAACCACTGCGCCTTCGAAGGCGTCAACCTGACCTGGACCTCCGATCCGGCTGTCGCATTCAAGGATGCGAAGTACATCATCTCTTCCGGCGGTGCACCCCGCAAGGCCGGCATGACCCGTGAAGACCTCCTCAAGGGCAACTGCGAGATCGCCGAAGAATTCGGCAAGAACGTCAAGAAGTACTGCCCGGATGTCAAGCACATCGTCGTCATCTTCAACCCGGCCGACCTGACCGGTCTCGTGGTCCTTCTCCATTCCGGT
>CADCRA010000035.1 GCA_902803715.1 uncultured Bacteroidia bacterium | reverse complement strand
GAGGCCCATGTGCACGGTGATGAAGGTCTTGTTGATGTCCTTGAGGATCATGCGGTTGAAGAGTTCGCGGCTGAAGTGCAGGCCGGCGGCCGGAGCGGAGACGGCGCCTTCGTTCTTGGCGAAGATCGTCTGGAAATTTTCGCGGTCTTCCGGGGTCACCTTCTCCTTGACCCACGGCAGGATCGGGGTCTCGCCGAGGGCGAAGAGGGCTTCCTTGAACTCTTCGTAACTGCCGTCGAACAGGAAACGGAGGGTGCGGCCGCGGGAAGTGGTGTTGTCGATGACTTCGGCGACGAGGCTTTCGTCCTCGCCGAAATAGAGCTTGTTGCCGATGCGGATCTTGCGGGCCGGATCGACGATGACATCCCACAGACGCTGCTCCCGGTTGAGTTCGCGGAGGAGGAACACCTCGATGTCCGCGCCGGTTTTCTCCTTGTTGCCGTACAGGCGGGCCGGGAACACCTTCGTGTCGTTGAGAACGAAGGTATCATCCTTGCCGAAATAGTTGATGATGTCCTTAAAGAGTTTGTGCTCGATCTCGCCGGTTTTCTTGTGGAGAACCATCAGCCGGCATTCGTCGCGCCATCTCGGGGGGTCGGACGCGATCTTGTCCTTGGTCAGGTTGAAGTTGAACTGTGAGAGTTTCATAACGTCGTTTGGGCTGTCGCAAAGGCAGACAACCAAAATATTATACGGCTGCGGAAGAAATTTGTTTCAGGGGAAATGAACTTTTTTTCATACTTTCGCTTCCCGGAACACCTCGGCGATGGAGGGATAGGTGTTTTTCAGGAAGGGCGGAAGGCTGGATTTGGCGACCCAGGCCGCTTTCGAAATGTCTTCTTCTGTCTGCGGGGTCAGGTCGACCGGATCGGTGTAGAGCATGTCGTACCACCAGGTGTGCTTGAGGTGCCAGATCCCGCCGCGCCGGTAGCAGTGGTCCGTGATGCAGATGAGGTCCCGCAGTTGCAATTTGTCGACGCCGGTTTCTTCCTGCACTTCGCGGACCGCGGTGATGCGGATGTCCTCGCCGGATTCCTGATGCCCCTTGGGCAGGTCCCACAGTCCGTCCCTGCGGATCAGCAGGTAGTCGCCCCGCCGGTTCGACACCAGTCCGCCGGCCGCGTTGACTTCCTTGAATTCCGAACAGATCCGGCGGTAGGTCGCGTCGGTGTCTCCGGACGGGATGTAGATGCGGCTGAGGGTGGCGGAAGCCTCGAACATGCCGACGAGGGCATGGATGTCAAGTTTGTCCCCGAGGTGGAATTCCACGGAATTCGGATCGGCCAGGGCCGCCTCATCCGGGGTGCAGATGACGATACTGCGCTTTTCAAAGTAGATCTTGTGCATTTCTCCGGCGAAAATTCGTATCTTTGTAAGTTACTGCAAAGATAAAGCAAAAATCCCGAACAAGCATGGAACAAGTTGGCAGATTGTTGGCCCGCTCCCTGATGGACCTGGGCGCCGTCCTTCTCCGGCCCGAATCCCCGTTTACCTGGGCGTCCGGCTGGCATTCCCCGATCTATTGCGACAACCGCAGGATCCTTTCTTCCCCGGAACTCCGCTCGCGCGTCGCCGGCTGGCTGGCCGACGAGGCCATGCGGCTGTATCCCGAGGCGGAGACCGTCGCCGGCGTGGCGACCGGTGCGATCGCCCACGGCGTCCTGGCCGCCGACCGTATGGGCAAGCCGTTCGTCTATGTCCGTCCGAAACCGAAGGACCATGGCACCGGCTCCCAGATTGAAGGCGTCCTGAAAGAAGGGACGAAAGTCGTCGTCATCGAAGACCTGATCTCGACCGGCATGAGCAGTCTGGCCGCCGTCCGTGCCCTTCGCGAGGCCGGCGCCGAAGTTCTCGGCATGGTCGCGATTTTTACCTATGGCTTCGATCTTGCAAGGGAACAGTTCGCCGCCGCCGGCGTACCGCTGACGACCCTCTCCAACTATGGACTGCTGACCGAAGAGGCCCTGGCAAGCGGCTATATCGATGCGAAAGGATTCGAGGCCCTCAAGGCTTGGCGCGAGGCGCCGTCCGAGTGGGGCCGTTAAGCAAGATACAGACAATGACAGAATACCAAAGCAAGCGTGCGGTCGTCTCCCGGCCGCCTTACCAGCTCTACATGGCCTTCGTGGACATGCGGAATTTCCTCCAGTACCTGCCGGAAGACAAGCGGCAGGACGTGACGGCCGATTATGACAGCCTCCATGCCACGGTGCAAGGCTTCAACATCGGCGTCCGCGTTACGACCCGTCTTCCGTATTCCCGGATCTCGCTGGCCGATGACGGCGCCCCCTTCCGGTTCAACGTCGATTTCTTCTTCGACGCGGCTGGCGGCGATCCCGACAAGACCGAGTTCCACATCAACGTGGCGGCCGACCTGAACTTCATGATGAAGATGCTGATCGGCGGAAAGATCAAGGAAGCCCTCGACAAGATTGTCGACGGCATGGTCGCTGCGTCGGAGGGACGGATGCCGGAGGGTTTCGATCCCTCGATGTTCAAGGACATGCATGTTTGATCCCGGTTTCATCCGGCTGCTGACCGAATCGGTCGGGGAAGAGAAGGCCCGCATCGTGCTCGATGCCCTGGGCCGCGACCCTTCCGTATCGGTCCGCCTCAATCCCTCCAAACTGACGGAAGTGCCGTTCCCGGATGCGGAACGCGTGCCCTGGAGTCCGTACGGCTGGCTGCTGCCGGAGCGTCCTTCGTTTACGATGGACCCGCTCTTCCATGCCGGCTGCTATTATGTCCAGGATTCTTCCGCCATGTTCGTCGGCGAATTGTTCCGCCGGACCTTCGTCCCGGAAGGCCGTCCGGTCGTCCTCGATCTCTGCGCCGCTCCCGGCGGCAAGACCACCGACCTGGCCGCCTCGCTCCGCGCCATGTGCGGAGACGGATTCACCCTGCTGGCCAATGAAGTGATGAAAGCCCGTTTCCGGGTGCTGCGCGAGAATGTCGCGACCTGGGGAGATTCGCGGGTCGCCGTGCTTTCGCGGGATCCGTCCGCTTTCCCGGACCGGCCGGTTTTCGATGCCATCGTCGCCGATGTGCCCTGCTCGGGAGAGGGAATGTTCCGCAAGGATGACCGGGCCGTGGAAGAATGGTCCGCGCAGACCGTGGCCTTCTGCGCCGCCCGCCAGCGCCGGATCCTCTCGGACATCTGGCCGTCCCTAAAGGAAGGCGGTCTGCTGGTCTACTCGACCTGCACGTTCAACCGGGAGGAAAACGACGGGAATGTCGGCTGGATCTGCGAGGAACTGGGCGCGGAAGTCCTGGATCCCGGCGATATCTGCGGCGTCACCCGCACGCAGCGGGGCTATGCCCTCCTGCCGGGCCTGGTCCCGGGCGAAGGACAGTATGCCGCCGCCCTCCGCAAGACGGCGCCGGCCGGCCGGAGCGGCAAAGGCGATCCTGTCCTGGAACTGGGCGCGACGTTTCCGGCTGCGGCCGCTCCGGCCGGCCCGGAAATTGATGTAGACCTCCCGACCGCCCTGCAGTACCTCCATGGCGATGCCGTCCGCTTGCCGGCCGATGCGCCGAAAGGACTGCTGACGGTCTGTTACCGGGGCCATGCCCTGGGACCGGCAAAGAACCTGGGAACCCGGGCCAACAACCTGTATCCCAAGGAAAAACGAATCAGAAAGGATATCAGATAAATGAAAAGACACATGATTCTCGGGCTGCTGGCTGCCTGCCTGGCCCTGCCTGCCTGGGCGCAGACGACCACGCCCGAACAATATCTCAAGCGTTACGAGACCCTCTCCAAGCGGGTCGGCGCTTCCGGACTGGGCATTGAGACCTTGCTGGACAACTGGGCGAAGGATTACCCGGAGGACCTGGAGATGCTCCAGTACCGTTTCCTCTTCTATTTCGACAAGTCGCAGCGCGCCGAGGTGGTGATCAAGGACAAGAACCGTTTTCTCGGCGAGAATCCCACGCTCTCGCTGAAAGACAGCCTGGGCCGGGATGTCTATTATTTCCAGGAAACCTTCTACGACGATGAACTTTTCGGAGAGGCGGTTTCCACCATCGACAAGGCCATCCAGCTGGCTCCGGACCGGCTCGACCTGCGGTTAAACAAGGTGGCGGCCCTGGTCGGCTATGAAAAGGAAAGCCCGGACATGGCCTTGTCCGACCTGAAGGGCCTGATCGACTACAATGCTTCCCGCAAGCCGGCCTGGAAGTACCCGGGTATCGAAAAGGTCGACCAGGAATATTTCGATGCGGCCATCCAGGAGTATTGCTTCGTTTTCTTCCGCTACGCCACGCCCCGCTGCTACGAAGCATTCCGGGACCTGTCCCTGAAGATGCTGGACTATGAGCCGAACAATGTGTTGTTCCTCAATAACATGGGATCCTATTTCCTGGTCTCCCAACACGACAACAAGGCGGCCCTGAAGTATTACAACAAGGTCTTGAAAATCAAGAAGGATGACATCACCGCCATCCGCAACTGCATCCTGCTGGCCCGCAATGCCAAGGATGTCAAGCTGGAGAAGAAATACCTGCCGATGATGGCCCGGTACGGAGAGACCGAGACGGATAAGGCGGCTGCACAGGCGCGCCTGGACGTCCTGAACTCCAAGAAGAAATAATTACTGGGCGCGGACGGTCTTCGCCGGATCGACCCGCGAGATGAACAGGCAGGGGATCAGGAGCAGGAGCATGATGACGACGTAAGCGACGGCGTCGGCTCCGAGGATCATCAGCGGCTGGATGTGCACCGGTACGAAGGAGACGAAATAATTCTCCTGGTTGAGCCGGATCAGATGGGTGGTTCCCTGGATCAGGCAGAACAGCAGGGCCAGTCCGTTCCCGATCAGCATTCCCTTGAATACCAGGTTGGAAGAGACCCGCAGGAACACTTCCGAGATGGCCCGGTCCGTCATGCCCAGGGATTTGAGGGTGCCGATGGTGGAGATGTTCCGGAAGAGGAGGATGAGCAGGCCGGAAATCATGTTGAATCCGGCGACGATGGTCATCAGGACCAGGATCATGACGACGTTCTGGTCGATCAGGTCCAGCCAGGAAAATACCGACGGATATTTGTTGAGGGCGGAGGTGGCCAGGACGGCCTCTTCCTCCTGGGGCGTCGACAGGAGGACGATGGTCCCGATCCGGTCTGTCATCTCCTCCAGGGCGGCATTGCTCTTGTCGGTCAGGCCGATCTCCAGGGCCGAGACTTCTTCCTCCGACCAGCCGTTGAGGCGCTGCATGTCCTGCAGGCCGGCAAAGACGACCAGGTTGTCGTCCCCGGACAGGATGCTCGGGTAGATGTCCGTAACGTGGAAGTTGCGGACCTTGACCCGTTCCCCGACGAAATAGGCCAGCAGGCGGTCTCCCTCCGAGAGACCCAGCATCCGGGCCAGGCGGGACGGTACGCGGACGCCGAGGCTGTCGGGTCCGGACGGGACGCCCTTGAACAGGACGCCATGGATGTTGTCGCCGCTGCGGACGATGCCGGCACGGTATACGGCCGGGACGATGTCCTGTACTCCGTCCTGTTGCTCCACCACGTCGCGCCAGGGCTGCGTGGTGGAGATCGGATCGGTTTCGCCCACATAATTCAGATCCGGGGCCGTGAGCTGGATGTCCCCGGAAATGGCCGAAATGCCGTCGCGGAGTTCCTTGCGGAATCCTCCGGAGATGGCGACAGCCAAGATCATGACAAGAAAGGAGATCGCGATCGAAATGACCGCGATCTTCCCTTCAAAGCGAAGTCTCCGCGATATGAACCGCGAAGCGTTCATTACCAGATTCGGACGCGCTCGCTCTCCGGACGCCACATCTTGTCACCTTCCTTGATGCCGAATGCATCGAAGAATTCCTGGAAGTTGCGGATGGCGACGTTGACGCGGTTCTCGCCGAGGGAGTGGACATCCATGTTGGTCCGACGGGCCTTCTCCTGGTCGGTGATGTTCTGGGCCCAGATCGTAGCGTAGGAAAGCCAGAAGCGCTGCTCGGGCGTAAAGCCGTCGATCAGGCCCGGGCGGTTGTCGGCGATGGCGTTCTGCATGGCCGTCCAGGCGATGCTCAGACCGCCGTGGTCGCCGATGTTCTCACCCATGGTGTAGGCACCGTTGCCATGGAGACCCGGAAGGATCTCGACGGCATCGTACTGGGCGCCGAGGATGGCGGCCTTCTCGTTGAACTTGGCCTTGTCCTCGTCGGTCCACCAGTTGACCATGTTGCCCTGTGCGTCGAACATGCTGCCCTGGTCGTCGAAACCGTGGCTCATTTCATGGCCGATGACGACACCAATGCCGCCGTAGTTGACCGCCTCGTCCGCATTCGGATCGAAGAACGGCTTCTGCAGGATCGCGGCCGGGAAGCAGATTTCATTGGTCGTCGGGTTGTAGTAGGCGTTGACCGTCTGTGGCGTCATGCCCCACTCGGTCTTGTCGGTCGGCTTGCCGAGCTTGGACAGGTTGTCAGCCGTGTACCAGGCGCTGGCGTTGCGCAGGTTCTCATAGTAGGAGAGGGACGGGTCGATGTTGAGGGTGCTGTAGTCCTTCCAGACATCCGGGTAGCCGATCTTCACGGTAAAGGCGGCGAGTTTCTCGCGGGCGCGGGCCTTGGTGGAGTCGCTCATCCAGTCGAGTTCGTCGATGTGCTGGCCGAGGGCGGTGCGGAGGTTCTCCACAAGCTTGACCATCTTCTCCTTCGAGGAGGCCGGGAAGTATTTCTCGACGTACATCTTGCCGACGGCCTGGCCGAGGAGGCTGTTCGGAACGGCCATGGCACGCTTCCAGCGCGCACGCTGCTCCTGGGCACCAGCCATCTGGCGGCTGAAGAACTCCCAGTTGGCGGTATAGAAGTCATCGCTCAGGGAACCGCAGGAACCGCTGACGAAGTTGGCGAGGGTGTAGGCCTTGAGGGACTCGAGGTCGCAGGTGGCGAAAAGCTTGTTGAGGCCGTCGAAGAAGGAAGGCTGCTCGACGATGACCTTGTCCTGGTCCGGAATGCCGGCTTCGCTCATGATGAGGTCGAAGCGGACGGCGGGCCATTTCTTGAAGATCTGGGCGGAGGTCATCGGGTTGTAGGAAGCCGCCACGTCGCGGCTCTTCTCGCGCGTCCAGGAAATCTCAGCGAGGTAATCCTCGACGGCGAGGTCCTTGGTTGCCAGTTCTTCGGCGTTGGCGAGGCCGGCCATGCCGAGGACCTTGACGAGGAAGTTCTTGTATCCGGCCTTCAGTTCGGCGTTCTTCGGATCGAGATAGTAATCCCGGTCGCCCATGCCGAGGCCGCCCTGGCTCATGTAGAGGATCTGCATGTTGCTGTCCATCATGTCGGCGGAAACGCCGGCACCGAAGAATCCGCCTTCACCGACCTTGTTCATGCGGCCGAGCAGGCGGGAGAGTTCTTCCTTGGAAGTGACGGCCTGGATCTCCTTGATGTACGGCTGGAGCGGTTCGGCGCCCAGCTGGTTGCGGGTCGTGGAGTCGAGGGCCATCTTGTAGAGGTCGGAGATCTTCTGGTCGACGGAACCCTTTTCCGGGGTCATCTTGGTCATGTCGGCGAAGAGGTCGTTGAGCTGCTTCTGGGTGTTCTCGCTGAGCATGTCGAACGAGCCGAAGCGGGAGTATTCGGCCGGGAGCGGATTGGCTTTCTGCCAACCGCCGGTAGCATACTGGTAAAAGTCCTCGCCCGGGGATACGGAGGTATCCAGATTGTTCAGATCCAGGGCGGGTGCGACGGCTGTCTGCTTCTGTCCGCAGGCAGCGACGATCATGGCCGCAGCCATGAAAAGAGTACAGGTCTTTTTCATATGGCGAATTGTATAGTCCCTTCTTTATCCTTGCGAAGTTAGGAATTTTTGCGATATTTGTCACCTTATTTGAAAGAGATTGTGACAAAGGAACATTTTCAAGGGTTGATCGTACGGTATGCCGTCGCCACGGCAGGCCTGGTCCTGGTGGCGCTGGGCGTTGCCATCTCCTTGAAATCCAATCTGGGAACAGCGCCCGTCTCCTGTCCGCCGGCCTTCCTGAACCTGCGCTGGGAAGCCGTCAGCGTCGGTACGTTTACCTGGATGATGCACATCGTCTTCATCCTGCTGCAGGTCCTTCTCCTGCGCCGCAAATTCAAACTGGCATTCCTCATGCAGATTCCGGCCGCTTTCGTATTCGGGTATCTGTGCGATGCCGCCATCTGGCTGGTCCGGGACCTGGCCGTCCCGAACTATGCCGTGCAGATGATCCTCAGCCTGATTTCGGTCGTGCTCACGGCCATCGGCATCCGGATCGAAGTCGCCGCCGACGCCTGGATGCTGGCCGGGGACAAGACCACGGCCGTCCTGTCCGATGTCTCCGGCGTACGGTTCAGCACGGTGAAAATCCTGTTCGACGTGTTCCTGGTCATCTTGTCTGCCCTCTTCGGCTGGGTGGCATTCCGGAATCTCACCGGAGACGGCTCGCAGGTGGTCATCCGGGAAGGCACCCTGATCCTCGCCTTCTGTACGGGGCTCTGCATGCGCCTGACGGATCCCCTGGTCGACCGGGTCCTGCGCCCCTTATTGAAAAACTTCCATGACTAAATTCGTTCATTTCCTGAAGGAGTGGATGCTCCCGATCGCCATCGTGACGGGAGCCGCCGCCTATCTGATCTACTATTATACGCCGGCCCTCCGGCCGCTGGGCCCGGTCTGCAACAAACTCGCTTCGACCGGTCAGCGCTGGGTCATCGCCATCCTGCTTTTCTTCCAGTTCGTCAAGACCTCGCCGCATGACCTGAAACTCCAGCGCTGGCACCTGTACCTGATCCTTTTCCAGTGTCTTTCGTTCGTCGGCATCGGCCTCCTGACCGTGATGACGCCGGAAGGGGATGTCCGGATTCTCCTGGAATGCGCGATGCTCTGCTTCATCTGCCCGACCGCTTCGGCGGCGGGTGTCATCACGGAGCGCCTCGGCGGCAACCTCCACGGGACGGTCACCTACCTGCTGCTGATCAATACGGCGGCGACCTTCCTGATTCCGACGGTCATTCCGCTGGTCAACCCCTCGTCGACCCAAACCTTCTGGCAGTTTGTCCTTTCCCTGGCTCTGCGGATCTTCCCGCTACTGCTGGGACCCTGTTTCCTGGCCTGGATCATCCGTTATACGACCAAGAAACTCCAGCGCACGCTGATGCGGTGGAGCGCCAACTCTTTCTATGTCTGGGGCGTGGGCCTGATGCTGGCCATCCTGCTGTCAACCAAGGCGTTGCTCCACAGCCACATGTCTCCCGGAGCGGTGTTCTGCATCGTGCTGGTCTCCCTTGCCTGCACGGCCATCCAGTTCTTCCTCGGCCGCAAGTTCGGCCGCGGCCGTGATGCGAAAATCACCGCCGGCCAGGCGCTCGGACAGAAAAACACCGGCTTCCTCATCTGGCTGGGATATACGTACATGACCCCGGTGACTTCCATCGCCGGCGGTCTCTATGCCATCTGGCAAAATCTCTTCAATTCCTGGGAACTGTACCAGCACGAACACGGCCGGAGCATCTGACCGCCGTTACGGAGCGATCGTGCAGAACGCTTTGTAAAGGGACTCGATATCGGCGATGTAGCGGATGGTTTCAAAACCCTGGAACATGCCGAGCCGGACCGTATCGACTTGCAGGATACTTTCTTCCCGCATTTCCGGAATGACTGCTTCCAGATCCGTCCACTTTCCGTGCGGCCGCCCGGTGTAGGCGGCATAGGCGATGACGTCCTTGATCCGGCCCTCGCCGGCGTTGTAGGCGGCCAGAACCATCCGCATCAGTTCCTCTGCGTTGTCCGCATCGTCTTCGAACAGGCCGCGCAGGCGCTCGAGGTAGTCCGTCGCGGCGCGGAGGTTCTCTTCCGGATCCAGCATGTCGTCCGTATGGTGTCTCCGGGCCGTATGGGGCATCATCTGCATGAGTCCTTCGGCGCCGCGGGGCGAGCGGAGTTCGATGTGGAACTTGGATTCGTTCCAGACCAGGGCTGCCAGCATCCGCCAGTCCCAGCCGATCTTCGCGGCGTATTTCTTCAGCAGGGCGTCATAGGGGCTGGCCGGTGTGCCGAGCCGGTCCTCTTCTACCCGTTTGACGGGATGGTACGTGGGTTGGAACCGGGCCTGCATGCCGGCGAAGGCTCTGCTGCCGCGAAAGGGACCCAGCCAGCCGTTGACCGCCTTGACCAGCCCGTCCCGGCCGTCGCGGATGATCCAGACCGTGCTGTCGGGCAGGACCTCGGAGACAAACCAGGTCTCGGGAACCGGAAGGGAGTCCCGGAAGGGGAGTACGACCATGTCGACGCTGTCCCTCATCAGGCTGTCCAGTGGAAGGTCGTCGCGGGTCAGGAAAATGTCGGGGATGCACGCTGTCTCTTCGCCCAGGGTCTGCAGCAACTCGTAGTTGAATCCGGCGCTGTATTCCATGGTCGGGGACGACCAGCCCCGGAGGGCGAGGGCGCAGCGGACGAATTCTTCGGTGACGGGTTCTGCCTGCTGCTTCCGCGAGCGTTGCAGGAGGCTGGGGAGGAGCAGGACCGCGAGGGTCAGCAGGAGAAATCTTGCGGATCGGCGGGGGGACATCGCTCAGCGAGATTTAGAACATGCCCTCCGAGGAGCCGGACCGGCCGCCCATCAGGCCGCCGAGGCCGGAGGAGATCCCGGAGCCGCCGCCGGACGAACCGCCGCTGATGCCGCCGGAACCGGCCCGGTCACTGGCCTTGCTCTGTTTGTTCGGCTGCGTGTAGAACGGCCACCAGAGGCCGAACTTGAGGGCGCGTTGCGGCCGGATGTAGCCGTGGGCGCTGAAATAGTCGGCCGAATCCATCGGCCAGCCCATGTTCGCGTTCTGAAGCTTGATGAAGACCGTCGCCCGTTTCCACTGCACGTTGACGAAGGCGTCGATGTACGGACTGCCGCCGTATTTCTCGGTCTTCTGGTTGTGGAACTGGCCGAGCGCCGGGCTGTAGGCCGGGGCGTACCAGGGGGTCGTCGCCGTCATGTTGACGCCGATCTGCATCTTCATGACGTCTTCCCGGACGATCGGGAACTGGAAATACCAGCGCAGGTTGAGGGCGACCGGCGGAAGCGGCAGGACGTCTTCGTTGGAAGAGACCTGGAAGAGGGCCCGGTTGTCGAAATGGAAGTTCCAGAGACGGAAATTCTTGGTGACCGCGACCTTGGCGACACTCATGGGCGTCGTGTTCTGGCGGACGATGGCGAGGGTGTCGTAGTAGATGTTCTTGTCCAGCAGCGCGTATCCGGCAGCAACTTCCAGGTCCCAGTGCGGGATGGAAAGCCGGCCCTCCACCTTCGTTGTGGAGATCTTTCCGAATTCATTCTCCCACTTGTAGTGGTTGGAATAGTAATGCTGCGTGTAGAAATCCGGCTCGTCGAGGGTCGTCTCGAAATGGGCGGAAAGGCTCAGCGGACTCTTGCGGTGCCGGCGGAACGGATACAGGTTGAGGTCCGCGTCGGCGCTGATGCCGGTATCGCCCAGTTCATCGCCCATGAAGGTGAAGTATCCCTGCGCGTTCCAGTGGACCGCGTTGCGGAACTGGCCGCCCACGCCGCCGTACAGGTAGGTGGAATTCCAGGTCGTGTTCGACGTCCCGCTCAGGAAACTGGACGGGGTGAAGAGATAATGCCGCTGGATGCGGTTGCCGATACCGACGTCGAGGGTCGACACGACGGCATCGGCCGCCCAGGGCTGCAGTTTGGCGAATACCTTGTTCTCCAGCCGCATGACGCGCAGGGAGTCGTTGCTCTGGGTCGGGTGGATGAAGAACTGGTCATGGTAGAAGGCGCGGCCGGTCTCGTCCGACGCGTCGATCTTGTCCGAGTAGATCTTGCGGAAGGTCGAGAACTCGCTGCTGTGGCCGATGAACGCCGTCGTTCCGTCCGGATCGAAGACGCCGGCTTCCTGCTTCGACGTGTCCTTACCGTGAATCAGATCCGTGATGAAGGTCAGCGGAATGCGGTAGGTCTGGTCGAGGAAGACCGTGTTCTTGACGACTTTCGTGTCCGCCTCGGTCAGGTGGACGGCGATTTCCCGGGAACCGACGGTCGTGTCCCGGATCCAGAAATTGTCGGTGATGCCGCCGTTCTCGCTCTTGCGGATCTTGTTGTAGAGGTAGCCGGCATGGGCCTGGTAGCGTTTGCCCAGGTAGTTGGCGGAGGCGGTGAAATTGCGGTTGTCCGTATCCTCGCCCTCGAACATGCCGTTGGCGCCGAAACGGTTGTATTCGAGCCGCAGGTTGAGTTCCGGCAGGATGTTCTGGGTCGTCAGGATGTGGAGTTCGGCTTCTTCGCGTTCGGAATTGGCGAAGTTGGTGCCCCAGTAGGCGAGTTCGTCGTACGGTGTCTTCGTCGAGTAATGCGGCAGGGTCGCCGGCGAATAACTGTAGACTTCATAGGGCTCGTAGAAGGAGATCTTCTCGTTCGAAGAGCGCTTGAAGAAATCGTAGGTCTGGGCCGGGGAACCGATGATGCCGAGATAGGTGGCACCGACGTCCTCGCGCTGGAACGGATAGTCGTTGAAGGTGTAATTGAATGAGGTGTCTTTCGGGACGACCTTGACTTTGCTGAACAGCGGATCCCGGGTCCATGTCACCAGCCGTTTGTAGTACAGGCTGTCCGGAAGGGCGAATGTCTCGAGGATGCGCGGCGTGTTCTCCCGGATGCTGTCCTTGATCGCCTGCAGGCTGTCCTGGATGACGAAGAGACTGTCCATCTCCCGCTGCTTGCGTTTTATCTTCTGCTCATAGTCATACCGCTTGCGGGCATTTTTGTCGAGGCCGGCATACCACTGCTCGAATTCGCGTTTCGCCGCCAGGGTGGAATCGGCGTAATACAGGGAATCGAGACGGGGCCAGTCGGTCGAATCGCCGGCGGCGCGGAGCGAATCGACGGTCAGCTTGTGGGTCAGGGAGTCCACGAGGGCGACATAGTAGCGGTAGCGGAACGGATCGGTCAGCCGGAGGGAGTCCGGTGCCTGGATCGTGTCGCGGGCGGTGATGGCGAGGGATTCCGCACCGGTCGAATCGTCCGGGGAGAACAGCGTGTCCGTGACGGCAGGCTTTTCGCCGGCGGCGCGGAATTTCGTGTAGACGTTGTTCTTGTAGATGATGGTGTCCGGATTTCCGGAAAGGACCGGCCCGACCAGATCGGCCAGGGTGACGCCGCGGCGGGCGATGTCCATGCCGAATGTCTGCGCGGCGGCCAGGGCGACCACCACCAGCGGGAAACCGATCTTTTTCAGAATGCCTTTCATCTCAGGGTTTTCAGGAAGCCGCTCCGGAAGCGGCTGCAATCCTGCAAATTTACGTACTTTTCCCGACACCGCAAAATATCCGTTCCTGCGCTTGTCAATCCTGCGGGTTTTGATTACTTTTGCGCTCCGTTCCGCGGGATCATCCTGCCATGGACCGGGACAATCGGTCGTTTGACAAGACGGATATGGAAAAATACAAAGAGAATCTGTCACAGCACCTTCTTACCATTTGCACGGACTCCGGGCTTCTGAAAGGAACGCTTCTTTCCTCGCCGGACATTGACGAGGCATGGTTGCGGTATGCGCCGTCCTTCTACGGCGATGCCGTACGGAACTTCAATGCCTATCCGGAATTCTGTCTGGGCTGCGCCGGGTATCTCGGCATGGCCGTCGCTTTCCTCTGGGATCGGGATTGGTCCCGGTACAAGGATGCCGCCTACGCGTCTTTCTTGGGAGAGCGAGGCTTTGATGACATGGATGACCACATCACGGATACCATCCTGAAAGACCGCAGGTTCAGCGTCCCGGCCATGCAGTCCTGTGCGGCCCATGCGTATCATTTCCTGCTGAAAGAGAACCCCGAACCCGGTACGGCGGACGCCTACAGGATGTTTCTTGCCACCGTGGAAGTGATGTTCAAGATCGGGGCGGCCATCGAACTCTGCCGCCTGGGATACAAGTTTGAAAAAGTAAACCTCACGTAACGATGCCCTTCCGGAAGAAAAAGAAAACCAACGCCTATAAGGAGGCCAACGAAGCCTTTCTCCAGGAGAAAGCGCAGGAAGAAGGAATGGTCGTCCTTGACAACGGCGTCTTGTACCGGGTCCTGGAAGAAGGACGCGGCACAAGGAAACCGACCCCGCGCAGTATCGTCTATGTCAACTACACCGGGAAACTGATCGACGGCACTGTTTTCGACACCACCGATGGGCAGCCGCTCCCGGCCCTCTTCATGGTGGGGGACCTCATCATGGGCTGGCAGATCGCGTTGACCCGGATGCGCGAAGGCGACAAGTGGGAGGTCATCATCCCGGCCAAGTGGGGCTATGGCGCCATGAAGATGGACGATATCCCTGCACACAGTACGCTTGTCTTCGAACTGGAACTCGTCAAGATCGAACGGTAGCCTCCGCCCGCCGGGCGGGAGGAGACATAAGAAGCGCCCGCAGGCCGGAGTTCGGCTTGCGGGCGCTGGAAAGGTTGTATTCCGCGGGGCGGTTACTGTTCCTTGATGATGTCCATGCCGAGGCGGATGGCCTCTTCGTTCATCGGGATGAGGTGGTGGTGGCGCTCCGGCAGGGTCTTGCGGAGGGCTTTCAGCACGCTTTCGATGGAGACGATCGGGTGCACCTTCAGCAGGCCGCCGAGCACGATCATGTTGAAGACCTTGATCATGTTCATTTCGGCAGCCTTGTCCATCGCGTCGATCCGGTAGACATGGATGTCCTTGCGGGTCGGGGGCACGTTGATGCCGTAGCCGTCGTAGATGAGGGTGCCGCCCGGCTTGACCTTGCTCTCGAATTTCTCGAGGGAAGGCTGGTTCAGGACGATGGCGGTGTCATAGGAACTGAGGATCGGGGAGGAAACCGGTTCGTCGCTGACGATGACGGTCACGTTGGCGGTACCGCCGCGCTGCTCCGGTCCGTACGCCGGCATCCAGGTCACTTCCTTGTCTTCCATGAGTCCGGAATAGGCGAGGATCTTGCCCATCGAGAGGACACCCTGTCCTCCGAATCCAGAAATGATGATTTCGTGTGTCATAATGCCTTGCGTATTTTATCCGTTATCCTTGAGGTCGCCGAGCGGGTAGAACGGGACCATGTTCTCTTCCATCCACTTGTTGGCCTTTTCCGGGGTCATTCTCCAGTTGGTGTTGCAGGTGGAAACGATCTCTACGAGGTTGGAACCCTTGCCCTGCATCGAGTACTCGAATGCCTTGCGGATCGCCTTCTTCGCCTTGAGGATGGCGGCGACGCTCTGGACGCTCTGGCGGGTGACATAGCAGGTGCCCTGGAGGCTGGCGGCGATATCCGCCATCTTCAGCGGGTAACCGTGGAGTTTCGGGTCGCGGCCGTACGGGCAGGTCACGGTCTTCATGCCGAGCAGGGTGGTCGGGGCCATCTGGCCGCCGGTCATGCCGTAAATGGCATTGTTGATGAAGATGATCGTGATGTTCTCACCGCGGTTGAGGGCATGGATGGTCTCGCCGGTACCGATGCAGGCGAGGTCACCGTCACCCTGGTAGGTGAAGACGAGGCGGTCCGGCCACAGGCGCTTGACCGCGGAAGCGAGGGCCGGTGCGCGGCCGTGGGCGGCTTCCTGCCAGTCCACATCGATATATTTATAGGCGAAGACGGCGCATCCCACGGGGGAGATGGCGATGGTCTTCTCCTGCATGCCCATTTCTGCTACGACCTCGGCGACGAGCTTATGGACGACGCCGTGGCTGCAGCCCGGGCAGTAATGCATCGGGACATCGTTGAGCAGTTCCGGTTTCTTGTATACCAGGTTCTCCGGCTGGATGATTTCTTCTCTTGTCATAAGGCGTCTGGGTTAGCGGGTCATTTTCTTGATTTCTTCGACAACCTCTTCCGGTTCCGGGATGATGCCGCCGAGACGGCCGTACCACTTCACCGGGATGTTGCACTCGACGGCGAGCTTGATGTCCTCGACCATCTGGCCTGCGTTGATCTCGAGGGAAAGGATGCCCTTTACCTGCTTGCCGAGTTCGGCGATGCGCTTGGTCGGGAACGGCCAGAGGGTGATCGGACGGAGGAGACCGACCTTGATACCCTGTTCACGGGCGAGAGCGATCACCTTCTTGGCGATACGGGCGGCGGAACCGAAGGCCACGATGAGGTATTCGGCATCCTCCGTCATGTATTCCTCGAAACGGACTTCCTTCTCTTCGATCTCGCGGTATTTCGCCTGGAGACGGAGGTTGATGATTTCCATTTCTTCGGAACGGAGCTCGAGGGACGTGATGATGTTCGGCTTGCGCATGCCGATGCGGCCGGTGGTGGCCCAGGGGCACTGCTCGGCGATTTCAGCCTCGGTGCGGCGCGGCTTGAAGTCCGGCAGGACGACTTTCTCCATCATCTGGCCGATGGCGCCGTCGGACAGGATCATGGCCGGGTTGCGGTACTTGAAGGCCAGTTCGAAGGCGAGGTCCACGAAGTCGGCCATTTCCTGGACGGAAGCCGGGGCGAGGGTGATCAGGCGGTAGTCGCCGTGGCCGCCGCCCTTGACGGTCTGGAAATAGTCCGCCTGGCTCGGCTGGATGGTGCCCAGTCCAGGGCCGCCGCGGGAGACGTTGACAATGAGGGCGGGCAGTTCGGCGCCGGCCATGTAGGAGATGCCTTCCTGCATGAGGCTGATGCCCGGGCTGGAAGAGGGGGTCATGACGCGTTTGCCGGTGGCGGCGCCGCCATAGACCATGTTAATGGAAGCGACTTCGCTTTCTGCCTGGAGTACGACCATGCCGGTTGTCTCCCAAGGCTTCTCCGCGGCGAGGGTCTCGAGGACTTCGGACTGCGGGGTGATCGGATAGCCGAAATATCCGTCGCAGCCGCAACGGATCGCGGCGTGGGCAATGGCTTCATTGCCTTTCATCAAGGTGACTTCTTTCTCTGCCATGGTCAATCCTCCTTTTTACGATAAACAGTGATACACCCGTCCGGGCAGACGATGGCACAGGAACAACATCCCGTACATGTGTCTTCGAGGACGGCTTCAGCATAGTTGTAACCCTTCTGGTTGACATTCTTGGTCGTAAGGGCAAGAACGTTCAGAGGGCAGGCGACCACGCACAGGCGGCAGCCTTTGCAGCGTTCGATGTCGACAACTGTCGCGCCTTTCATT
>CADCRA010000034.1 GCA_902803715.1 uncultured Bacteroidia bacterium | reverse complement strand
CATAGCCGAAACCGTGGCCTTCGTAGGCGAAGTAATGTGCTTCTGCGGGCAGCCGGGCTTCCCGCCATTTCAGGACCAGGTCGATGACCGTCAGTCCGTTGAAGATATCATACTCCGGAGGCGACGTCGCCCTGTCCGTGACGCTCACGGCGCTTAGCAGCGTCATCACGCTGTTCACCATCCCCCTGATCATGAGCTGGTCCTCATCACCGTCTTCTATATCCAGCATCACCGGACCATCCTCGAGAACATAGGCGTCCTGGGCCTGTGCGTCACGGCGCTCATCCTCGTGGCCATCGGCTGCTCGTCGCTCCTGTCCCGCCTGGTGCGGACCGACAGCAGGCGGCGCCGGACGGTGATTATCGAAGTATGGATGCAGAACGCTGCCCAGGCCATCGCAATCGCTTCCAGCCCGATTATCTTCGCCAATGAGCAGATGGCCATCCCGGCCATCCTCTATTCGCTGATGATGAATATCGTCCTGCTGATCTACGTCGGCATCGTCCGCAAGGCGCGCTGAAGATTTTGCCATACAAATTGAAGATGATGTGATTCCTTTTCGCGGAGGGTATTTTATTTTTGTCTTGCGAAATAGACAACAAAATATCTTCTGCATATGAAAAGATTGACAGCCATTCTCTTTGCAGCCCTCTGTGTGGCCGCGGCGGTTTCCGTCTGCAGCGACGGCAAGGGCCCGGCCCGCAAGGTCTCGATCCAGGAGCTTGAGGCGGGTTTCCAGAATCCACCGAAAGAATCCCGCGTCCGTGTCTGGTGGCACTGGATGGGGGACGATGTGACCGAGTCCGGCATCCGGGCCGACTTCGACTGGTTCAAGCGGGTCGGCATCGCCGGATTCCATCAGTTCAATCTCGGCGGCAGCCAGGGAGATGCGAAATATATGAGCGACGTCTGGAAGGACCGGCTATATTTCGCGGCCCGGCTCGCCGACTCGCTCGACCTGGAGATGGGTGTGCCGTCCTGCGCCGGTTTCAGCGCCACGGCAGGCCCCTGGGTGAAGCCGGAGGAAGGCATGAAGAAACTGGTCTGGCGCACCGTGGAAGTCCGGGGTGGAGACGTGGACGTGCAGCTTCCCCCGTCTTTCACCAAGGTCGGGGCCTTCCAGAACGGCGCCCCGGCCGGACGCAGCTTTGACCCGAACGCCCCCGAGACCGGCGGCGAGATCGCGGTCCTGGCCGTGAAACTCCCGCAGGGGGCCGCTTCTCCGCTGGATGCCAAGGTGACGGCCAGCGGCGGCGACTTCACGCTCGCGATGCTGACCGACAACGATGTGACCAACGGCGTCATCCTGCCCCCGGGCAGGGAAGGCTTCGCCTGGATCCAATATGAATTCCCCGAGGCGGTGACGGTCCGCTCGCTGAGCGTCGTCGGCCTCGCGGGTGGCGGTGGTTTCCCGGGCATGGGTGGTGGCGGACCTGCCGGCAATGCGCTGGAATGCAGCCAGGACGGCCAGACCTGGACCCGCGTCTGCGATGTCCGGGGCGGTTCCTCCCAGACTACGATGAGCGTGCCGGAGACCACGGCGAAGTATTTCCGCCTGACCGTCCGGAATCCGCAGCCCCGTCCCATGGGCGGGATGAACTTCGGCGGCATGGCCGGTATGGGCGCCGTGGGCGGCCGTCCGGCGCAGGCCGCACCGGCCGGTACGAAGATCTCCGAGTTCGTCGTCTGGCCTACCAGCCGCATCAACCGCGCCGAGGACAAGGCAGGTTTCACGGCGGCGAACAACTTGATGGATTCCGCGACGAAGACCTCCGCCGGTGAAGTCTTTCCCGCTCTCGCTGACGTGGTCGACCTGACGGACAAGGTGGATGCGTCGGGACGGCTCCGCTGGAGCGCGCCCGAAGGCCGCTGGCGGATCTACCGCTTCGCATGGTCCATCACGGGCGAGGTGAACCACCCGGCATCCGACGAGGCCCTCGGCCTGGAGGTCGACAAGATGGACCCGGTGGCCTTCTCCCGCTTCGTCCACGTGTATCTTGACACCTATCGCGATGCCACGAAGGGGTTCCTCGGCGACAAGGGCATCCGTTACCTGCTGACTGACAGCTTCGAGGCGGAGAACGAGAACTGGACGCCGGCGATGCTGGAAAGTTTCTCCCGTCTGCGCGGCTACGACATGAAGGCCTGGATGCCGGTGCTGGCCGGTGAGATCATCGGCTCTGCGGATGAAAGCGAGCGTTTCCTGCATGACTGGCGCGCAACAATCGGCGACCTGATCGCCGACAGCTATGCCCAGCTGACCGAGATCATCCGCAAGGACTACGGCATGGTGGGCGGCTACTACGAATCCCACGAGAGCGGCCGCGCCTATGTCGTGGACGGCATGGATGTCAAACGGACCGCCAGCGTGCCGATGGGCGCCATGTGGGTGGAGTCCCCGTGGCTCCCGAAGGGCCCGGACGGCAAGGTCAACCGCACCAACCAGGAGGCGGACCTGCGTGAATCCGCATCCGTCGCCCATATCTACGGACAGAACTACGTCGCCGCCGAGTCCATGACGACCTGGGGCGACCAGCTCCAGTACCAGTATGCGCCGGAGCATCTCAAGGAGACCGCCGACCAGGAGCTCGCCAACGGCGTCAACCGCTTCTACGTCCACCTCAGCGCGCATCAGCCGCGCGAGACCGTGCCGGGCATCGGCATGGGCGACGTAATCGGGCAGTGGTTCAACCGCCACGAGACCTGGGCCGAGATGGCCGGGGCCTGGGTGGACTACATTTCCCGTACCAGTTACCTCCTTTCGGTCGGTCTCAATGTCGCCGATGTGCTCTATTATTATGGGGAGGATTCCAACGTGACCGCCCTGTTCGGCCGCGGCAGCGGCGTGCCGGCCGGCTACCAGTGGGACTACTGCAACCCGACCGCCCTCAAGGACGAGATGGT
>CADCRA010000033.1 GCA_902803715.1 uncultured Bacteroidia bacterium | reverse complement strand
TCCGGAAAAGGAGTATGGATGATCAGGGATCGTCACAGAAAGAGTAACATTCCTGGCGCTAATTCCAGAATATGTGAATATACCTCCGCCACTTCCTTGCGTCTGGAGAGTATCCCCATCAGCTATCAGGATAGCTTCCACATTTGACACCGGGACCTCAAAGGTTCCAGCAATGATCTTATTATCAAATATATATTGAATAATGGCCTGGCCGACAATGGAAGAAGTAGGCCTCTCCGTCTGCCCATGAAGCGTCATGGGCAGACAGATGCCGGCGATTAGTGCCAGAACCGGCCAGAAGCCAATACGGCTCAGAGCGGATAGCGCGGCATCGCCCGGCCGCCCGAGTTGTTGAATCGGTAGGAAATGTCCAGCACGAAATAACGTCCGTAAACCGGCATCCAGGTATGGGAGACCGAGGACGGGTTCATCGTCAGGGAATAGACCGACCCGCTGCGCAGCAAGTCGATACCGCGGAGGCTGATTTTCAAGTCCTTCTTCATCAAATTAATCCCCACCGCAAGGTCCAGCTGGTGGTAATCCCGTCCCATCGAAGGGGTGGTGAGGTCGCGGACCGGTCGCCAGGAATACACCCCGGAGAAGAAACCGTAGCGCAGGAATTCCGTCTTGAAATCCGCATCCAGGCTTGCGCGGATCGCCTTGCGGTCCATGGCTCCCTCGCTGCTGGTCGCCCGGATATAGGCGAATGTGCCCTTTAACGTGGCTTGGGCGCCGGTCCACAAGGGCGCTGTTGCTGTGGCGTCCAAAGAGGGCGTCCACTCCGTCAGGCGGTCCAGCACCTCGCCGAAATACTGCGGCTGGAGCCGGTAATCCAACTGAGGCTTGATCGTGAGGGTCGGCTTGAACTTGCCAGTGAGCAGGCTCAGCCGGGTCGAGATATTGAAGGAAATGTTCCCAGACAGGCCGTAGTCTGCATTCTCGGTGCGGAGCAGTGTCGCGCCTGCCGGTACGCGGTAACCGTCGTAGTCTGGAAGGACGGTTTCTTCCCGGTAGAAAAGCGTCCGCTGGACGAAGGGGTGGATGTCATACCGGAACCGGGCATTGCCGGTGGTCGTCCATTTCGAGGCACGCAGCGCTCTGCCGCCCCACGTCCACTGGAAACTCAGGAAATTGCTCATCTTCAGGTTCGGATTGCCAGCCGTCAGGGAGAGCGGGCGGGTATCGTCGATGCGACGGCGCAACTGCTCGACGGATGGGACGCTGGAGCCGGATCCGACCGAGAAAGCTGACCTCCCGTAGATGATGTTCAGCGAAGGATTGACGGTAAAATACGTCTTGTCCGCAGAAGCGGATGCGGGCAGCCGTTCCCGGTCGATGACATGGGATACTCTGAAAGTGGCACCGAACAGCAGAGCGGGAATCTTGCCGCCGGCCGCATCGTAACGCCCCTGAAGCGAGAGTGCATGGTCCAGGTAGGAATAGGTAAAATCAAAGGTGTTCGCCGGATTGACGGCTGGGACATCTGTCCCGTACAGGTCGAAGGCTTCCTGCGACCTGTTCTGCAACTGATATGAGAGATTATATGTACCAGTAAGTTGGAAAAGCTGCCGGCCTTGGCGGTTCTCAATAAGGACATGCCGTAGCGAACCCATCCATATCTGCTGTAAGTCCTTTCCCTCTTTTGTCAGGTACCGTCTCGTATAAGACGAGGCAAGCGTATCCAGGTTCCAGGCATCCATGTCATTGTGGCGGAGTATGACGCTGAAGGCGAGTGAAGGACCGGGTTTGGAGCCGCCGTCCGATTTGAAATTCACGTTGACGGACTCGGAAAGGTTCCAGTTGTTGTTTCCGGTAAAAGAGGTCTCATCGCGCTGCATCGGGTTCCTGCCGCCATAGATGGTGGAACCGGCGGAGCGTCCGTCACTATCCGTTCGGGACAGATCGAATGTTTGGCGCCATGTCACCGTAGCGAAGTCCCAGGTACGGTAGGCGACGCCTGTCTCGAAACGGTGGCGCGCAACCCGCCGGACGGAGGAGGATTCCTCCTGCGTCGTATGGGCCGGAATCCCCGCTGTCTCGAAGTACTCCTGCAGGGCGCGCCGACGGCTTTTTGTCTGCTCCAGCGAAAAACTATAGCGTGTGTTCAGGGCGTTGCCGACGAGCGGGTTCTCCCAATACTTGTTGAACCCCAGGTCGAGACCGGAAGTGCTCCGGTAGGTGGATTGAGGGACGGGCACCGCCTGGATGTCGCTGGTGGTCATCCCGACGTTGCCGGTCACGGCGTCGGCCGACAGCTGAAGCAGTTCGGAGAAGAAATGGGCGTTGGTGCCGGCGGCATACCGGTACTGCCGATTTCCGTCTTCCTTCCGGATCTCGTCCGCGCCGGCGATGGCCCGTACCTGCAGGTCTGTCGCATCGATAATCGGCTCCTTTGTCGTAATGTTGACGACGCGCTGTTTGTCCCGGGCCATCCGGTCGAGGATTTCTTGCGGATCCGTCTCGTCATAGACTTCCATCGTCTCAACTTGTTCCGCCCGCAGGTTCCGCATCGAGGCCATCGGATCCAGACCGAAAATCAGGGCGCCGTTGACATAAGACCGAGAGACTTCCTTTCCGGAGATGCGGATCTGTCCGGTTGTCTGGTCCACTTCCACGCCCGGCATCTGCGCCAGCAAGTCGACGGCGTAGTCCCCTTCCCGGACGGTCATAGCAGCGGCATGATAGACCAGGGTGTCCCCTCTCATGGTCATGATCGGCCGTTCAGCCGAGACCGAGGCCGCGTCCAGCGTTTCGGTCTTCTGCTGGCGGGGTATGATGACGATGTTTTCTCCCGGCATCAGCGTGAACGATTCGGAGAAAGGTGCATAGCTGTCATCCAGCATCGACAGCCTGACGGCGCGGGATGCAATTCCGGAGAAAGAGAACCTCCCTTGTGCGTCCGTCTTTGTCCGGAGCGTGTCGCCGGACGCAATCAGTACGACTTCGATGCCGGGAATCGGTATATCATAGATTTGCATCCCACCCTGCGGACCGGGTATCGTGATCTCCATCTGCCGGTATGTCTTGCCGACGATAGAGGACAGGCTGTCGACCACTTGTCCGTGGAGCGCAGCCGGCAGGCAGAGTACTGTCGTGATAATCAGGAACAAGTTTTTTTTCATGATGCTTTTCGGGATGAACGCTCAGGTTGCTGTCATGGTCTGGTATTCATGCTTCCTTATTCCGCGTCCAGTTTCAAGGCGAAGATGTATGCCCCGTTGACAAATTTCTTGTTTACTGCTGTCCCTGAGATCGTAATGGTTCCGGCTCTTTTATTATACACGACTCCGGGAACTCCGATCAGGTTTTCAATAATAGTGCTCCGCTTGCTCCTTTCTTCTGGAAAGTGATAGATCCAGTTGTCCCCATTCATCGTCATAACTGATGCATTGGCTGTTTCAAGTGGCCCTAACGGATTGTTGAGTAGAATCAAAATGTAGTTGACTCCTGGCAATAATACAATGGTCTCAGAGAAGTGTTGTTCATAAATATGGTGATATATCGGGTTCTCTAATCTTTTCCCATTTGCTACAATCGTAAGTGTTACCTGCTTGGCTTTAATCCCTGAAAAGGAGAATTCCCCCGAGGTCTCGAGATCTGTTCTAAGCGTATCTCCGTCCGCGACAAGAATGGCCTCCTCCCCGAAACCGGGGCCAGAGTCAATCGTATAGCGTACAGGGAAACTCGGTGGAGCTTTTAAGCGACTAATAGCCTGTCCGATAATTGTATATGAGGAATCGGCTGTTTGACCATAGAGAGTCGTAGGTATAAGCCCAACTCCGATGAGAAAGGTGAAGATTAATACAACGCGATACAGACTCTTGGAGCAGCCTGCCAGGATCATCAGGCAGATCAGGAAGGGGAACTTTTTCATGTTAAATCGTTTTATATAAACAAATATAATACTTACCATGAAAATAATATCCTATCCCCTTTATTATTGAGAATAGTGTTGAGAAAATGTCGTTTCGGTTGAAAGAAGATGGCGCATCAAGGGGTAGCGCGGCATCGCCCGGCCGCCCTTATCTGAGCTGGAGTTCCACGGGGCAGTGGTCGGAGCCGAAGATCTCGTTGTGGATCCCGGCGCCGGCGATGCGGTCCCGGAGACTGTCGGAAACCAGGAAGTAGTCGATACGCCACCCGGCGTTCTTTTCCCGGGCCTGGAAGCGGTAGGACCACCATGAATATTTCACGACGCCCGGATTCAGCGCGCGCCAGGAGTCGGTGAATCCGGCTTCCAGCAGGGTGTCGAACTTCGCTCGCTCTTCATCCGTGAATCCGGCGTTCCGGCGGTTCGTAGCCGGATTCTTCAGGTCGATTTCTTCGTGGGCGACATTCAGGTCGCCACAGACGATGACTCCTTTGCGCGCAGCCAGGCCGCACAGATAGGCGCGGAAATCGTCTTCCCAGCGCATCCGGTAGTCCAGGCGCTTGAGACCGTCCTGGCTGTTGGGCACGTAGACGCAGACCAGGTAGAAGTCCGGCATCTCGAGGGTGATGACCCGGCCTTCATGATCATGTTCATCGACTCCGATTCCGTAGCGGACGGATAGCGGTTCCAGCCGGCTGTAGATCGCCGTTCCGGAGTAGCCTTTCTTGTCGGCATAGTTCCAGTAAGAGCGGTACCCGTCGAATTCGAGATCCAGCTGGCCTTCCTGCATCTTGGTTTCCTGCAGGCAGAAGAAGTCAGCATCCAGCGCACGGAAAGCATCGGCAAAGCCTTTTCCCGCACAAGCCCGCAGCCCGTTAACGTTCCACGAAATCAGTTTCATTGCAGAGGTCTATTCAAGCGTCCATTCGGCGCCGTTCTTGGTATCCTTGACCGTGATGCCCAGGGCGCCCAGGGCATCGCGGATCGCATCGCTCTTCGGCCAGTCCTTGGCGGCCTTGGCTGCGGCCCGCTCCGCCAGCACCATGTCCATCAGGCCGGCGACGACCTTCTGTTCGGAACCCTCGGATGCCTCGTCCCGCAAGCCGAGCACGCCGAAGACGACGTTGTCGAACAACTGCACCAGGGCGTTCAAGTCCGCTGCGGACAGTTTCGCCTTTCCTTCCTTCGCGGAGTTGATGATGCGGACGGCGTCAAAGATGTGCGCCAAGGCGACCGGGGTGTTCAAGTCGTCGCAGAGCGCCTGGTAGACGGCCTCGTAGAGCGTGGCGACCTCCGCCGTCAGTCCCTCCGGGGCGGCATCCGGAGCGATGGCGTCCAGGTATTCTCCGTAACCCAGAGACACCGGTTTCGCACCGGCCAGCTTGACCAGGTCCTTATAGGCCTGCAGGACGCGCTTAAGCCCTTTTTCCGCCGCCTGGAGCGCCTCGTTGGAGAAGTCCAGCGTACTGCGGTAATGGGCCTGGAGGATGAAGAAGCGGATGGTCATCGGACTATAAGCCTGTTCGAGTTTCGGATGGTCTCCGGCAAACAGCTGCGGCAACGTGATGAAGTTGCCCAGCGACTTGCCCATCTTCTGGCCGTTGATGGTGATCATGTTGTTGTGGACCCAGTAGTGGACGCCGCTGGTGCCACGCGAGGCGACATTCTGGGCGATCTCGCATTCATGGTGCGGGAACATCAGGTCCATGCCGCCGCCGTGGATGTCGAACTCGTTGCCCAGGTATTTCTCGCCCATGACCGAGCATTCCAGGTGCCAGCCCGGGAAGCCTTCGCTCCACGGGGACGGCCACTTCATGATGTGCTGCGGCTCCGCCTTCTTCCAGAGTGCGAAATCGTACGGCGCCTTCTTGTCGGACTGGCCGTCCAGGCTGCGCGTCCCTTCGAGGGTATCGTCCAGCGTACGGCCGGAAAGGATGCCGTAATGATGGTCATGGTTGTACTTCTCGACGTCGAAATAGATGGAGCCGTTGCTCTCATAGGCGTAGCCGGCGTCGAGGATGGCCTGGATGGTCCGGATCTGCTCGATGATATGACCCGAAGCCCGCGGCTCGATCGACGGGGGAGCAACGTTCAGCAGGCGCATCGCCTCATGGTAGCGGAACGTATAGGTCTCGACGACCTCCATCGGTTCCAGCTGCTCGAGGCGGGCCTTCTTTGCGATCTTGTCCTCACCTTCGTCCGCATCATGCTCCAGGTGGCCTACGTCGGTGATGTTCCGGACATAGCGGACCTTGTAGCCCAGGTGGCGGAACAGCCGCTGCATGACATCGTATGTCACGCCCGGACGGGCGTGGCCAAGGTGGGCGTCGCCGTAGACGGTCGGACCGCAGACGTACATGCCGACGTGCCCCGGGTGGATCGGGACGAAAAGTTCTTTCTTGTGGGAAAGGGTATTGGTAAGAAACAAGTCTCTCATGGTCATGGTAGTTTAATCCTGCGAATATACGAAAAAATGCCTATATTTGTACTCCAAACTCTTATACTATGATCATCAGTGGAAAAGAACTGTCGGCGAAGATGAAAGCCGAAATGGCTGCGCAGGTGGCCACCTTCCCGGAGAAATACGGGCGCGTTCCGCACTTGGTCGTCATCCTCGTCGGCGAGGATCCGGCCAGCCAGTCCTATGTCCGGGGCAAGGGAAAAGCCTGTGAAGTCGTGGGAATCAAGAATACAACGATCCTCAAACCCGCTTCCATCACCGAAGAAGAGCTGCTGGACATCATCGCCGGACTCAATGCCGACGAGGGCGTGGACGGCATCCTGGTCCAGCTTCCCCTGCCGGACCATATCAATGAATCCCATATCATCAACGCCATCCGCAAGGACAAGGATGTCGACGGATTCCACCCGCTGAACGTTGCGGCGCTCTGGATGAAGGAGCCCTGCACCGTCGCCTGCACGCCGAAGGGCATTATCCGCATGCTGGACGAGGCCGGTGTTGAGATCAAGGGCAAGCGCGCCGTCGTCATCGGCCGCAGCCAGATTGTGGGCCTCCCGGTCTCCAAACTCCTCCTGGACCGCCATGCGACTGTCACGATCTGCCACTCCCGTACGAAGGACCTGCCGTCCGTGACCCGGGAGGCGGAGATCCTCGTCGTCGCCATCGGCCGTCCCAAGTTCGTGACCGGTGACATGGTTTCTCCCGGCACCGTCGTCATCGACGTCGGCGTCAACCGGGATCCCGAGACCGGAAAACTGTGCGGAGACGTGGACTTCGAGGCCGTTGAGCCGAAGGCTTCCGTGATCACCCCGGTTCCCGGCGGTGTCGGCCCGATGACCATCACCTGCCTGATGGAGAACACCATCGAGTGCTTCCTGGCCAAGATGCAGCGATAGCATTCCTTTCCGATAAAACAAGCAGGGCGACCCTTCCGGGCCGCCCTGCTGCGTTTTCATATCCTTCGGCTAGAGATCGTTCATCGCCGCCTCGTAATCGGCCTTGCTGCCGACGACGAGATCCTGGTACTCCTTCAAACCGGTACCAGCCGGGATGAGGTGACCGCTGATGACGTTCTCCTTGAGGCCTTCGAGGTCGTCCACGCGGGCGCGGATCGCAGCTTCGGAAAGGACCTTCGTCGTCTCCTGGAAGGAAGCGGCGGAGATGAAGCTGTCGGTCTTGAGGGCGGCGCGGGTGATACCCTGCAGCACCTGCTTGGCCGTGGCCGGACGGGCTTCGCGGACAGCCATCAGTTCCAGGCCCTGACGCTCGAGGGAAGCGTTCTCGTTGCGCATGTCGCGGGCGGAGATGATGTCGCCGACCTCATAGCGGGTGGAACCACCGGTCTGCTCGACGAAGAACTTGCCGTAGATGGCGTCGTTGGCGTCCATGAACTTCCACTTGTCGACCAGTTCCTCCGGGAGGAAGCCGGTATCGCCCGGGTTGACGATCTCGACCTTGCGCATCATCTGGCGCACGATGATCTCGAAGTGCTTGTCATTGATCTTGACGCCCTGCAGACGGTAGACCGCCTGGACTTCGTTGACGATGTATTCCTGAGCCTTGACCGGACCGAGCACACCCAGGATGTCGGTCGGGGAGATGCCGCCGTCGGACAGGCGGGTACCTGCCTTGACATAGTCGTTCTCCTGGACAAGGATCTGCTTGGTCATCGGGACCAGGTAGTGCTTCTCGACGCCGGAGCGGTTCTTGACGATGATCTCACGGTTACCGCGCTTGACCTTGCCCATGACGACTTCGCCGTTGATCTCGGAGATGATGGCCGGGTTCGACGGGGTACGGGCCTCGAAGAGTTCGGTGACACGCGGGAGACCGCCGGTGATATCGCTGGACTTGCCGATGGCGCGCGGGATCTTGATGATCACGTCGCCGGCCTTGACAACCTGTCCGTCAGACGGCGGGACGAGGGCGAGCACCGGGAGGTTGAAGGAACGGCGGATGTTGCCGTTCTCGTCGAGGATGTGCATGGACGGGTTCTTCGTCTTGTCACGGCTCTCGATGATGCGCTTGTCGCCGGCTGCGCCGGTCAGTTCGTTGACATCCTGGATATAGGTGACCTTCTCGATCATGTTCTCGAAACGGACGGTACCGCCGGTTTCGACGATCGTAATGGCGTTGTACGGATCCCATTCGCAGATCTTGTCACCCTTGGCGACGATGTCGCCGTCCTTCTTGTAGAGGACGGAGCCGTAAGGCACGTCGTACTGGGAGAAGGTGATGCCGGTGTTCTCGTCGATGATGCGGAGTTCGGTCATGCGGCTGACGACGACGTCTTCGACGGTTCCGTCATCCGTAACACGCTGGATGGTACGGAGTTCCTCGTACTGCAGCTTGCCGTTGTACTTGGACTCGATGCTGGAGTCGGCTGCGGCGGAGGAAGCGGTACCACCGACGTGGAAGGTACGCAGGGTCAGCTGGGTACCCGGTTCACCGATGGACTGGGCGGCGATGACGCCGACGACTTCGCCCTTCTCGACCATGCGGCTGGTCGCCAGGTTGCGGCCGTAGCACTTCGCGCAGACGCCCTTGCGGGACTCGCAGGTAAGGACGGAACGGATCTCGATCTGCTCGATCGGCAGGGTGTCGATCAGTTCGGCGGTATCCTCGCGGATTTCTTCACCGGCACGGATGATCAGCTCGCCGGTCAGCGGGTTGAAGATGTCGTGGACAGACGTACGGCCGAGGATGCGCTCGCCGAGGGATTCGACCACCTCATCCTTGTTCTTGATGGCGGTGGCGATGAGGCCGCGGAGGGTACCGCAGTCTTCCTCGGTGATGATGACATCGTGGGAGACGTCGACCAGACGGCGGGTCAGGTAACCGGCATCCGCCGTCTTGAGGGCGGTATCAGCCAGACCCTTACGGGCGCCGTGGGTGGAGATGAAGTATTCCAACACGGTCATGCCTTCCTTCAGGTTGGAGACGACCGGGTTCTCGATGATTTCCGCGCCGGCAGCACCGGACTTCTGCGGTTTCGCCATAAGGCCACGCATGCCGCAGAGCTGCTTGATCTGCTGCGTGGAACCACGGGCACCGGAATCCAGCATCATGTAGACCGGGTTGAAGCCCTGCTGGTCGGCGGAAATCTGCTTGCGGACGATGTCCGTCAGCTTGTTGTCGATGGAGGTCCAGAGGTCGATGCCCTTGTTATAGCGCTCGTTGTTGGTGATGAAACCGAGGGCGTAGTTGCCCTTGATCTCTTCGACCTGCTTGTAGCCGTCCTCGATCAGGCGGGTCTTCTCCGGCGGAACGAGGACGTCGCCGAGGTTGAAGGAAATACCGGCACGGAACGCGCGGTCGTAACCGAGGTTCTTGATGTCGTCGAGGAACTTCGCCGTACGGGTCACGCCGGTGTGCTTGATGACATCGGTAATGATCTTGCGGAGGGCCTTCTTGCCGAGCACTTCGTTGACGTATGGAACCTCATCCGGAACATACTGGTTGACGATGATGCGGCCCGGCGTCGTCTCGACGAGCTGGAGTCCCTTGGACGGATCGCTCTTGTCGGCCGGGATACGGACCTTGATCTTGGCGTGGAGATCGACGGCCTTCTCGTTGAGGGCGACGATGACCTCCTCCGGGCCGTAGAAGGTCATGCCTTCTCCCTTGGCACCCGGGCGGATCTTGGTGATGTAGTACAGACCGAGGACCATGTCCTGGGAAGGAACGGTGATCGGGCTGCCGTTGGCCGGATTCAGGATGTTCTGGCTGCCGAGCATGAGGAGCTGGGCTTCCATGATGGCGGCGTTGCCGAGCGGAAGGTGGACAGCCATCTGGTCACCGTCGAAGTCCGCGTTGAACGCAGTACAGGCGAGCGGGTGGAGCTGGATGGCCTTGCCTTCGATCATGCGCGGCTGGAAAGCCTGGATACCGAGGCGGTGCAGGGTCGGTGCACGGTTGAGGAGCACCGGGTGGCCCTTCATCACG
>CADCRA010000032.1 GCA_902803715.1 uncultured Bacteroidia bacterium | reverse complement strand
TGGGCCGTATACAGTACCATTAAGTTGGACGCGACCCTGGGCGGAGGCGACAACGTCGTTACAACACCCTTCTTCGTCACCCAGACCCTAACCTTGAATGACGCATCCGGATAAGTCCCATTGAAAGACTTGGGACAGGACGCGCTTTCCATCGGCAAGGAAACGCAATAGAAAGCACTCTTGCAAGGGTTTACAAAGGCATTGTGCCCAGTGCCCTGTCAATGACGGTGTTTTTCGTAGTGAGATGGATGTCGGGCGGGTGGCCTCGTCTTTTTCGGCATGGGAGGTCGATCCGTTCCATCCAGACGAGAAGAATTAGGGTCTGAAGACTCTTTGCCCCGAGGAACGGATAGAAAGGTAGCAGAAGGACGGCATTGTCAAATATTTGGAATAGACGAAGGAATGTTTTATTTTTGCAGTAACCTGACTATGAATCCGCTACGGCGGAAAATGACTGCAAACTATGAAAACGATCTTCGACGGCACCGTACTGGGGGCCATCCCCTTGAAAAACCGCATCTGGCGCTCCGCGACCTGGCTTGCCCTTTCGCAAGACGGGAGGGTCAATGATACCATCATCCGCACCTATGAGGTCCTTGCGAAAGGACAGGCCGCAGCCATCGTCACCGGACTCGTCTCCATCTCTCCCATGGATGAAAGCCTTCCGGGAGGCGTCTGTTTCCGGGATGACAGTGACCTGGAGGGACATCGCAGGCTGACGGAATCGGTCCACCGATACGGGGCACGGATTTACCTGCAGGCGGGGATGGTCGACGGCGATGTCAACGGATGGAGCCGGGAGCAGATCCGGACGATTGTCGGACATTTCGGGGATGCCGCCGAGCGGGCGGAAAAAGCCGGTTACGACGGCGTCCAGATCCATGCCGCCCATTTCTTCTTCCTTTCCAAGTTCCTCTCCCCCGCCGTCAACAAACGGAAGGATTCCTACGGCGGATCGCCGGAAGACCGGGCCCGCATCCTGGTCGAAATCCTGCGCGACATGCGCGCCAAGACCCGGCCGGAATTCAGCATCATCATCAAGATCAACGCCTCCGACTTCCTGCCGGGCGGATTGGAGGACCGGGACTTCTTTACAGCCTGCAAGATGTTGGCCGTCAACGGGATCGATGCTATCGAAGTCAGCGCCAACGGGACCTCCGTCAGCGGCGTCAAGGCCGGCGTCAACGAAGCGTACTTCAGCGATTATGCAGATGCGCTGAAAGCGGAAGTGGACATTCCCGTCATCCTGGTCGGCGGGCACCGGAGCATAGAAGCCATGAACCGGCTGCTCAACGAAACGGACATCGAATACCTCTCGATGTCCCGTCCGCTCATCCGCGAGCCGGACCTGATGCAGCGCTGGATGGACGGCGACAGCCGCCCCGCCCTCTGCATCAGTTGCAACTCCTGCTACCGGACAGATGGACATACCTGCATCTTCAACAGCAAGAAGAAATAGGTTTTTCGCCGCCACGGGACAATAATTGAAGAAGAATCCGTATCTTTGAAAGATTGAAATGCCCTTGTCGAAGACAAATGCTCCTGATTCTGTTCATTTTGCTGGCCTGCATCGCCTGGACATCCTGGCGGTTCTGGCAGATCCTCCCCCTTCCGGTTCTGGGAAAGGGACTATTCGTGGCATTGTATCTCCTGGCGTTCCTGACCATTTTCCTGCATTACCGCTCCAGGGGCGAAAATACGCAGCCCCTCTGGCTGGCCACGGCGACCTATGAAATCGGGACATCCTGGATGATCTTCTTCGTCTATGCCCTGATCATCTTCGCCGTACTCTCCCTCGGCCGGCTGATCCGGATTGTCCCCGCCGCTTTCCTGAAAGACTCCGCCGCCGGTACCGCAACCGTCCTGGGCGCGCTGGTCCTGCTGCTGACATACGGCTACTTCCATTATCACCACAAATACCGCGAGGTCATCGACATCCGGACGGAAAAACCGCTGGAAAAGCCGCTGACCCTCGTCCTGGCCAGCGACCTGCACGTCGGGTACCACAACCGGAAAGCGGAACTCGCACGTTGGGTCAGGCTGATCAACGATGAGCATCCGGACCTCGTGCTGATAGCCGGGGACATTATCGACGGAGAACTCCGGCCGGTCCGGGAATGGCATTATGAAGAAGAATTCCGCCGGATCGGAGCACCGGTCTACGCCTGTCTCGGCAACCATGAGTACATTTCCGGAGAAGCCGGTTCCGAGTCGTTCTACACGGATGCCGGCATCCACCTGCTGCGGGATGCATCCGCCGTCGTCGCAGGCATCCGGATCATCGGCCGGGACGACCGCACCAACCGGCAGCGGAAGGCGCTCGCCGACCTCCATTCCGCCGACAGCCTGTTCACGGTCCTGCTGGACCACCAGCCTTACCACCTGGAAGAAGCGGAAGCGGCCTGCATCGACTTCCAGTTCAGCGGCCATACGCACCATGGCCAGATCTGGCCCGGAAACTGGATCACCGACGCCATGTACGAAAAAGCCTTCGGGCCCCATCGGCGGGGCCGGACGCGGTACTATGTCAGTTCCGGTCTCGGTCTGTGGGGCGGCAGATTCCGCATCGGCACCCGCTCAGAATACATCGTCCTAACCTTGCACAACTGATCCGACTATGATTACTACCCTGTTTCTGGTCCTGATCGTCGTTGTCATCCTGACTTGCATCGGTCTCAACAACCTTTCTTTCCGGATTGGAGTTCCCACCCTGCTGCTGTTCATCATCCTGGGTATCATCTTCGGCAACGTTGGCGTCATTCCCATCTACCTGGACAACCAGGAGTTCGCCCGGAGCATCTGCACCGTCGCCCTGATTTTCATCATGTTCTACGGTGGTTTCGGCACCCGCTGGGAAGCCGTGAAACCCGTCGTGCGGGAATCCGTCCTGCTCGCCACGGCCGGCGTCATCATCACAGCGGGACTGACCGGCGTATTCTGCCACTACGCACTGGGCTGGGCCTGGATGGAGAGTTTCCTGCTGGGCGCGGTCGTCAGTTCGACGGATGCCGCTTCTGTCTTCTCCATCCTGCGGTCCAAAAAACTCGGCTTGAAAAACAACACGGCACCGATGCTGGAAATGGAGAGCGGCAGTAACGACCCGTGCGCTTACATGCTGACCGCCATCGCCATTTCCCTGGTCAACGGGACAGCCTCCGGCGGTTCGGTCCTCTGGATGGTATTCTCGCAGATCGTCTTCGGCGCAGGCATCGGCGTCGGCATCGCCTGGCTGGCCGGCCGTGCCCTGCAGCGGATTCAATTCGCGACAAAGGGTTTCGATACCCTGTTCATCTTCGCCGTGGCCATCGCCTCCTACGCGATTCCGGACCTGGTCAGCGGCAACGGCTACCTCAGTTCCTACATCGTGGGCATCATGCTAGGCAACGTGGAATTCAAGGGGAAGAAAGCCATGGTCGGTTTCTTCGACGGCTTCACCGGACTTATGCAGGTCCTCATCTTCTTCCTTCTGGGTCTGCTGGCCCGCCCGGCCATGCTGGTAAAGGCCATCCTGCCGGCGCTCGCCATCACAGCCTTCCTGCTGCTGATCGCCCGTACGGTCGCCGTTTTCGGCATCCTGACTCCATTCCGGAAGTATCCCGCCAGGCAACAGGCGCTCATCTCGTTCGTTGGCCTGCGCGGAGCGGCTTCCATCGTATTCGCCATCATGGCCGTCACCGGTGCGGCAGGCCTGCAGAACGACCTGTTCAGCGTCGTCTTCTGCATCGTCCTCATCTCCATCGCCCTGCAGGGCTCGCTCATTCCGAATGCGTCCCGGCTGCTGGGCATGATCGACGAACACGTCAACATTTTCAAGACATTCAACGACTATACGGAAGATATTCCCGTCCAGTTCGGCAAGATGCACATCCATGCAGGCGATGCCTGGGACGGGAAACTGATCAAGGAACTGCCCCTGCCGCACGATTTCCTGATCGTGCTGGTCCTGCGTAACGGAGAACGCATCCAACCCCGCGGCAGCACCCTGATCCAGGCCGGCGACGACCTGGTCCTGCTGGACAGGCCGTTCGAGGACACGCAGACCCAACTCTATGAAAAGACCGTCAAGCCCAACAGCCGGCGGGTCGGCCACCGCATCGACGAATACCCCGGCGATGGACTGGTCGTCCTCATCCTGCGTGGCGACCAAACCCTGATTCCGAACGGCGACACCGTTCTTCTTGCCGGAGACCGCCTGGTCCTGCTCCGGATCTGAAACCCGAACCGATTCCATGAAAACTTCTCCTGACCATATCGAAGTGCGCGGCGCCCGCGCCCACAACCTCAAGGACATCGACCTGGAC
Organism: uncultured Bacteroidia bacterium; assembly: GCA_902803715.1. GTDB lineage: Bacteria > Bacteroidota > Bacteroidia > Bacteroidales > UBA932 > Cryptobacteroides. The sequence continues at coordinate 7,344 of CADCRA010000032.1, read as the reverse complement.
ATTCCGCTCGGAAAGATCGTCGGCATTGCCGGCGTATCCGGTTCCGGCAAGTCATCCCTCGCCCTGGGCGTCCTCTATGCCGAGGGTTCCCGCCGCTACCTGGAATCCCTTTCGACCTATACGCGACGCCGCATGACCCAGGCCTCCCGGGCCCAGGTCGACGACGTCCGCTATGTTCCCGCCTCGCTGGCCCTCCACCAGCGTCCGGGCGTTCCCGGCATCCGCAGCACCTTCGGCACGATGTCCGAACTGCTCAACAGCCTGCGCCTGATGTTTTCCCGGCTCGCCAGCCACCGCTGCCCGAACGGGCATTACCTGGAGCCGACGCTCGACGTCGCAGCCGAACGGGAACTGGTCTGTCCTGTCTGCGGTGCGCATTTCTATGCACCGGGCGCGGAAGAACTCGCCTTCAACAGCCAGGGGGCCTGCCGGACCTGCGGCGGAACGGGGACGATCCGTACCGTCGACGAGTCCACCCTCGTCCCGGACGAATCCCTGACCATCGACGAAGGAGCCGTATCTCCCTGGGGATCCCTGATGTGGTCCCTGATGAAAGACATCGCCCGGGAGATGGGCGTCCGCACGGATGTTCCTTTCCGGGACCTGACCCCGGAGGAGAAAGAGATCGTCTACCACGGCCCGGCGGAAAAGAAGCACATCCTTTATCGGAACGAGAAGACCAACAACTTCGCCGAGATGGACTTCACCTATTATAACGCCGTCTACTCGGTGGAAAACGCCCTGGCGAAAGTCAAGGATGAGAAAGGGATGAAGCGCGTCGAGAAATACCTCAAGGAAGACCTCTGTCCCGACTGCGGCGGCACCCGCCTCTCGGATGCCGCCCGGGCGCCCCGGCTCCGCGGCATTTCCCTCGCGCAAGCCTGCCGGATGACCCTCTCCGAACTGATCGAATGGGTCGCCGGCGTTCCCGCATCCCTGCCGGAGCCGATGCGGCCGATGGCGGAACGCATCTGTGAATCCTTCCAGGACACGGCCAAAAGACTGGTCGACCTCGGTCTCTCGTACCTTTCCCTCGACCGCGCCGCGGCTACCCTTTCCACCGGCGAACGGCAGCGGGTCCAACTGGCCCGGTCGGTCCGCAACCGCACGACCGGCGTACTGTATGTGCTGGACGAACCCTCCATCGGGCTGCATCCCTCGAATCTCGAGGGCCTCACCGGCGTCATGGACGATCTCGTCGCCGACGGCAATTCCGTCATCCTGGTCGACCACGACACCCAGGTCCTCGCCCACTCAGACTGGATCATCGAACTGGGTCCGGAAGCCGGCGCCGGCGGCGGGACCGTCATTGCACAAGGTACTGTTGCGCAGATACAAGCCAACCCGGCCAGCCGCATCGGACCGTTCCTGGACGCGGCCGCCCCCCTGCCCGTCAAACCGGCGGAAGACCTGTTCCGCCTGGGTATCATCCGGATGGAGACCGAAGCCATCCACACGGTCCATCCGCTCGAAGTCCGCTTTCCGAAAGGCCGCCTGTCCGTCGTGACCGGCGTGTCCGGATCCGGAAAGACGACCATGGTCCTGGAAAGCCTGATTCCCGCCCTGGAAGCCCGCATCGCCGGAAGGCGGCTGCCGGAACATGTCAAAATCATGGAAGCAGACGGCATCGGCCAGGTCAAACTGATCGACGCGACCCCGATCGGCATCAACGTCCGCTCGACCGTCGCTACCTACAGCAATGTCCACGACGAACTCCGGAAAGTCTACGCCCGGTCGGAAGAAGCCCGGGAGAAAGGCCTGAAAGCCGGGGATTTCTCCTACAATACCGGCGACCTGCGCTGCCCGACCTGCGACGGTACCGGCAGCATCAGCCTCGACGTGCAGTTCCTGCCCGACGTCGACATCCCCTGCCCCGACTGCCATGGTTCCCGCTACGGCCGGCTCGCCCACCGGATCCACCGGAAAAAGAAAGGAAAGGAATCCTGTTCGCTGCCGGAGTTGATGGCCATGTCGGTCGACGAAGCCCTGATCGCCTGCAACGACCTGCCGCTGGTCCGGAGCCGGCTGCAGGTGCTCCATGACCTGGGCCTCGGTTACCTGACCCTCGGCGAAGCGACCCCGAGCCTGTCCGGCGGCGAGGCGCAGCGGCTCAAACTGGCCAGCGAGATGGGACGGGGCCAGTCCGACTCGGTCTTCGTCTTCGACGAACCGACTATCGGCCTGCACCCGCTGGACGTCCGGACCCTGCTGGGCGTTTTCCGTCACCTGGTCGGCAACGGAGCGACCGTCATTGTCATCGAGCACGACCTGGACGTCATCCGCGAGGCGGATTATATCGTGGACATGGGGCCGGGCGGCGGACGCGAAGGCGGCCGAATCGTCGCCACAGGGACGCCCCGCGACATCGCAGCCTGCCCGGAAAGCAAAACCGGACGTTACCTTTAAGATATGAAAGTCATTCTCATCACAGGAGCCAGCAGCGGCATCGGATATGATGCGGCACAGGCCCTCGCCCGCAGAGGGCACCGCGTCTATGCAGCCGCCCGGCGGCTCGCCAACATGGAACCGCTCCGCGCCTTCGGCGTGACGCCGCTGCGGATGGATGTGACGGACGAGGATTCCCTGCAGGAAGGCGTCCGGACCGTCCTGGAAGCGGAAGGCCGGATCGATGTCCTCATCAACAACGCCGGATACGGCTTTTTCGGAGCCATCGAGAACGTTCCCCTGGAGGAAGCCCGCCGGCAGTTGGAAGTCAACGTCTTCGGTCTCGCCCGGCTCTGCCAGCTCGTGCTGCCCGTCATGCGCAGCCAGGGATCCGGACGGATCATCAACACTTCGTCCGTGGCCGGAAAAGCCGTCCTGTACTACGGCGGCTGGTACCATGTCTCCAAGTTTTCCGTGGAAGCCCTGAGCGATGCCCTGCGGATGGAAATGAAACCCTTCGGCATCGATGTCGTCCTCATCGAACCCGGCGGAATCCGCACGGACTGGGGTCATATCGCCGGCGACCACCTGGCCGCTTCCTCTGAAGGAACGGTCTACGCGCAGACGGGAACTTGTGAGGCGGAGAACCTCCACAAGGCGTATTCCTCCCCGTTCCTTTCCCATCCTTCCGTAGTGACCCGGGCCATTCTCCGGGCCGTGGAAAGCCGCCGTCCCCGGGTCCGGTACCGTCCCGGGCGAGGCGCCAGCCTGATCGTCGGCAGCCATGCCCTGCTTCCCGCCCGCTGGTGGGACGCCCTGATGCGCCAGATGGGCAGGATCCGGATCTGAGTTTGCAACCGGGTTGCACGAAGGCCGGAGTATCTTTGTACCGTAAAACAAAGATACCATGTCACACGACCATCACCACCATACCGAAGCCTGCGGGCACTGCCACGAAGAGGAACACGGCCACCACCATCACCACGAAGACGAGGAAGGACACGGCCACCATCATCACCATGAGCACGAAGAAGAAGGCGCGCGCGGGCGGATCCTGAAAATCGCCGCCGCGGCCCTCCTGCTGGCCGGCGCCGTCATCATCGAGAAGAAGACGGACTGGGCGACCTGGCAATACCTGCTGCTATACCTGGTTCCCTACCTGCTTGTCGGCTGGGATACGCTGAAAGAAGCGGCGGAAGCCCTCTGCCACGGCGAAGCCCTCGACGAGAACTTCCTGATGGGCATCGCCACCCTCGGCGCACTGGCCATCGGTTTCCTGCCGGGCGCGCAGACCCAGTTTCCCGAAGCCGTTTTCGTCATGCTCTTTTTCCAGGTCGGCGAACTCTTCGAAGGCATTGCGGAAGGCCGTTCCCGCCGTTCGATCGCCCATCTGATGGACATCCGCCCGGACGTCGCCCACCTCGAACGCGACGGAGCGGTCGTGGATGTCGCCCCGGAAGAAGTCCGGCCCGGAGAGACGGTCCTGATCCGCCCGGGAGACAAAATCCCCGTGGACGGCATCGTCCTCGAAGGAAACTCCTCGCTGGATACCGTCGCCCTGACCGGAGAAAGCGTCCCGCGCAGCGTCGCCCCGGACGACGAAATCCTGTCCGGCTGCGTCAACCTGTCCGGCGTCCTGCGGGTCCGGACGACCAAGGCCGCCGGTGAATCCACCGCCGCACGGATCCTCGAACTCGTCGAACATGCCGCAGACAACAAGTCCCGCAGCGAGCACTTCATCACCCGCTTCGCCCGGATCTACACCCCGGTCGTCGTCGCCCTGGCTCTAGCCCTGGCCCTCATTCCCCCGCTCCTGACCGGAGAATGGGCAACCTGGATCTACCGCGCCCTGATGTTCCTGGTCGTTTCCTGCCCTTGCGCCCTCGTGATTTCCATCCCCCTGACTTTCTTCGGCGGTATCGGCGGCGCATCCCGCAAAGGCATTCTCGTCAAGGGAGCCGCGTTCATGGACACCCTCGCCCGAGTCGGCACCGTCGTTTTCGACAAGACTGGCACCCTGACGGAAGGCGTCTTCTCCGTCACGGCCGTCCACCCCGAGAAACTCAATGAAGAAAGGCTCCTTCACCTGGCCGCCCATGTCGAGCGGCACTCCACCCACCCGATCGCCGCAGCCCTGCGCCAGGCCTGGCCGGCGGAACAGGACGGATGCGACGTCCGGGATTTCCAGGAAATCGCCGGCAAAGGTCTTGTTGCCAGCGTCAACGGACAGGCCGTCGCTGTCGGCAACGGAAAACTGATGGAGGAAGTCGGCGCCGCCTGGCGCCCCTGCACCCACGTGGGCACGATCATCCACGTCGCCGTCGACGGGGAATATGCCGGCCACATCGTCATCTCCGACCGGATCAAGGAAGACGCCGCAGCCGCCATCGAGGCCCTGCATGAAGAAGGCGTCCGCAAGACAGTGATGCTGACGGGAGACCAGGAAGAGATCGCTGCCTCCGTCGCGGCACAGCTGCATCTGGACGGGTTCCACGCCGGCCTGCTGCCGGAAGAGAAAGTCCGCCGGGTGGAAGAACTGCTGGGTGAAACGCCGGTCGCCTTCGTCGGAGACGGCATCAACGATGCGCCCGTCCTGGCCCGAGCGGACCTGGGCATCGCCATGGGCGGTCTCGGCTCGGATGCCGCCATTGAAGCGGCCGACGTCGTCATCATGGACGACAAACCGTCGAAAACGGCCCTGGCCATCCGGATCGCCCGCCGCACCCTGCGCATCGCCCGGGAGAACATGTGGCTGGCCATCGGCATCAAACTGGCCGTGCTCGTGCTGGCCGCTTTCGGGGCCGCCACCCTCTGGATGGCCGTCTTCGCCGATGTCGGCGTCACGGTCCTGGCCGTTTTCAACGCCATGCGAGCCCTGCGATGAGTCCGGGACTCGTACGATTCTTCTAGATTATTGCACAAATGTCCAAATCCAACCCGAAAGGAAGATTAGATTTGGGCATTTCCGTTTTGTTTCGTATCTTTATGCGATATTCCGTTAACCCGGAATCTGCGGATTCCACCACAGGAAAAACACAAAACACGTATATAGATATGGACAAACTCCAGCAACTGACAGACAAACTTTATCAGGAAGGTCTGTCCAAGGGCAGGCAGGAAGGGGAAGCCCTCCTCGCCGAAGCGAAGAAACAGGCTGCGGGCATCGTCGATGAAGCCCGCGCGCAGGCCGAAGCGATTCTCGCACAGGCGCGCAAGGATGCAGCCGATTACAAAACCAAAGTCGAGAGCGATCTGAAGATGGCTACCGGACAGGCCCTGCAGGCCACCCGCAAGGACATCGAGGACATGGTCGTCTGCAAACTGGCCGACGCCCAGGTTTCCAAGGCCATGGCCGCTCCCGAATTCATCAAGGGCATCATCACCGAGGTTGCAAAAAAATTCAACGCAGAAGAGGCCGTCGACCTGGAACTCGTTCTTCCGGACAGCCTGAAGAAGGAACTCGAGCCCTTTGTCAAGAATGAACTCGGTTCCCTGCTGAAAGGCGGCGTCCAGGCCTCCTTCTCCAAGAAAGTCAACGGCGGCTTCAACATCGGCCCGAAAGACGGCGGCTATTTCATCAGCCTGACCGACGACACGTTCAAGAGCCTCATCGGCGAATACCTCAGACCGGCGACGAAGAAACTGCTGTTCGGAGAATAATATGGACAATTACGAGTATATCATCTCTTCCCTCCCCGTCCTGCAACCGGATGCACGCCCGTCCGACGCATCCCTGGGCAACATCCTGGCCTTCATCCGCAGCCAGCTTTCCGCCCGGGACAACGCGCTGGTGGACCAGTTGCTCCGCGGCCATGACGAGACGCAGCTCGGCGAAGCTTTCTACAAGGAAGTCCTGTCCTCCAAGGACCGCTTCCTGCGCGAATATTTCCGCTTCGACCTGAACCTGCGCAACGCCAAGGTCCGCTACCTCAACCAGGCGCTCAACCGTCCGGAAGATCAGGATATCTTCATGGTGCCCGACGGCGTCTTCGAAGAAGCGGCGAAGGCAGATGCCGCCCTGAACAGGACCGACATCCTCGCCCGCGAACGTGCCCTCGACGACCTCCGCTGGGAAAAGATTTCCGCCATCAACCTCTTCGATTATTTCAACATCGACACCATCCTCGGCTTTATCGCCCGCTACCAGATCATCCTCCGCTGGCTCCGCCTGGACGAGGCGACGGGCCGGAGGCTGTTCCGCAAGCTGGTGGAAGAGGTGCGCGGCACATTCAAGGGAGTAGAATACAACGAATAACAACAAAACAAAGATATGGCAAAGACAACAGGTATTGTTACGGGCATCGTGTCCAACCTGGTTACCGTCCAAGTCTCCGGTCCGGTCGCGGAAAATGAACTCTGCTACATCCGTCTCGGCGACACGCGCCTCATGGCCGAGGTAATCAAGGTCAACGGAAAGAATGCCCAGGTACAGGTCTTCGAAAGCACCCGCGGCCTGAAGAACGGCGACACCGTCGAATTCGAAGGCAAGATGCTCGAGATCACCCTCGGTCCGGGCCTTCTGTCCAGCGTCTACGACGGTCTGCAGAACGACTTGACCACCATGGAAGGCGTATTCCTCAAACGAGGTGAATACACCGATCCGCTCAACCGCGAGAAACTGTGGGACTTCACCCCGCTCGCCAAGCCGGGCGACAAAGTCGTCGCCGCCGACTGGCTCGGTGAAGTCAAGGAAGGCTGGCTGCCCCACAAGATCATGGTCCCGTTCTCCTTCAAGGGAGAATACACCGTGAAATCCGTCGAGCCGGCCGGCCAGTACAACGTCGACCACGTAGTCGCCGTCCTGACGGACGCCGACGGCGATGACGTCCCGGTCACCATGACCCAGAAATGGCCGGTCAAGGTTGCCGTCCGGGCTTACCGCGAAAAACCGCGTCCGGAAAAGATCATGGAGACGGGCGTGCGCGTCATCGACTCCTTCAACCCGATCGCCGAAGGCGG
>CADCRA010000031.1 GCA_902803715.1 uncultured Bacteroidia bacterium | reverse complement strand
TGGAACGGAGCCGCAACTGGGGAACGGAGAATCTGGAACCGTTGCCGAGGGTCGTGATGGAGTGGACTGTAATCGCGTTCTTTCCTGAACCGGACGTGGACAGCTGGTAGTCCTGGATGATTTTCCCTTTGAGTTGGGAACCGTCGAAGTTGTCGACGGTTACGTTGTCGATGACATAGAGGTTCCGCTGGGCGGAAAGGGTTGCGGCTGCAAGGAAAAGGCTGCAGGCGGCCAGTAAGATTCTTCTCATGTTTGTGTTACTCGTTTAGTGAAACCAGACAATAGGATGACTCGCCTTCCATCGGCGTCAGGAGGTACGACGCCGTACTTCCGTCCTGGAAGGAGGCGGTCATGATGAATCCTTCCCCGGCGGGCTGAAACTCGAGATGCTCCGCTTCGGCAGGATTCAGGTCCGTGAACAGTCGCAGCTGTTCCCATATCGATATCGGTGGATTTTCCGGGATAGGCGTCTCTGCCGGGCGGCGCAGCACGAAGAAAGCGGCAAGGGCTGCTGCCACGCCGAAGGCAGGGATAGACCAGCGTCGGATGCTTTGCCGGCGGGAGCGCCGGAGAATCCGGTCGAATGCCTCGACGGCCTCTTCGTCGTCCGGCCGGACCGCCAAGGGCTTGACGGCGCCGAGCAGGGCGGCGACATTCCGTTCGCGCGCGTTCTGCGGGGGCGTCGCTTCGAAGGACTCCGCCAGAAGTCTTTCCTCCTGCGGCGAGGTCTCGGCTTCGAGGAATTTTTCAATCAGTTGGTTCCGGTCCATGTTCATACTTCTTCCATTTTTTTGATCAGTTCTCTCCGGGCGAGGGAGAGGGTGCTTTTGATGCTCCCTTTCGGGCGGCCGCTGATGGCGGCCATTTCGTCCAGGGACATGCCCGCGGCCTTGAGCCTGAGCAGTTTGCGTGTTCCTTCGGACAATTCCCCGAGGGCCCTTTCAATCCGGGCTGCGGTCTCCGTCTCTTCGAGGCGGCCCGAGGCCGATTCCACGGCGCGAATCCGCTCGTCGAGCGGGACGGACGCGGCCTGCCCTTTCTTCCGCCAGGCCGAGATACAGGCATTCTTGGTTGCGCGGACGGCCCAGGCTTCCGGGTTCTGGATATCGGCGCCGCTGCGCAGGGTGCTCCAAAGTTTGAACAGGACGTCCTGGACGAGGTCTTCCGAATCATCCCGCATACCGGATGCACGGAAGAACCGTCGGGCGAGAGCCAGCACTTTCGGCCGGATCGACGCGAGTCCTGTTTCAAGCTGTCTGTCCATATCCACAAATATAGACGCAAAAAGCCCGCAAAGTCAAGAAAAAAAACAAAGAAGAAAAGGAGCGCCTGGAGGGGAGGGCCCTATGCCGGAACCCGGTACAGTCGAAAGGTTGGCCTGCGCATGTGTTCTGGTCTTTTAGAATAGTGAATAAATCTAAAAAAAATTCTATTTTGTGTATTATAATAAACAAAATATAACTACCTTTGTCTTTGTATAAAAAGGGATATTATGGATATTGTTTCGAGGCCCCATTACTACTCCAAATTAGAAAAGTTGCTCGGGAAAGGTGTACTTATTGTGCTTACCGGTCAACGTCGTGTGGGGAAAAGCTATGTAATGAAAGAGCTTGTTGCGCGTAAACAACAGGAGCCGGAGGCCAATGTGATTTACATTGACAAAGAAAAGACAGCTTTTGACTTTATCGCGACCTACAAAGATCTTGTTGTTTATATAGATGAACGGTTGGACAAGTCCATGCACAATTATATACTGATTGATGAAGTCCAGGAAATCGAGGAGTTCGAGCGTGGCCTTAGGAACTACTATAATGAATCCTGCGTTGATGTCGTCATCACGGGAAGCAATTCGGATATTCTTTCCGGCGAGCTTGCTTCTATGCTGTCGGGGAGATACATCGAGGTTTTCATCCAGGGACTGAGTTATCCGGAGTTCTTGGAATTCCACGGATTGGAGGATGGAGAAGGTGCTATGAACAAGTACATCAAATATGGTGGTCTTCCAGGCTTGCGTCCGTTCGGACTGGATAATCCTGAGACCATCAATGATTACCTGCAGGGAGTTTACAATACGATTTTGGTCAAGGACATTATCAGGCGCAAAAAAGTTCGCAATGTGCCTTTTCTTGAAAATCTCATCCGCTTCATCGCAGACAGTATCGGCAAGCCTATGTCGGCCACCAGTATCCAGAACTATATGGCTTCCAATGAGAGTGATGTCTCAAAAAACCTGGTTCTCAAATATATGAAGGCCATCACGGAGGCCTATTTGTCCACCTCCGTCTCTCGGTATAATATTCATGGAAAGAGACTTTTGGAGACGAATGAAAAGTTCTATTTTGGAGATGTCGGCATACGAAACTTCATTGTTGGAGGCCGCAGGGCAGACGACGTCGAGAAGATCGTGGAGAATCTGGTTTACCAGCATATGGTCCGCCTTGGTTATGAGGTACATGTAGGGCTGCTTTACAGCACTGAAATCGATTTCGTCGGTAAGAAAGGCGATGAAACCGTTTATGTTCAGGCGTCTTATCTTATTACGGAGGAGAAGACCTTCAAGCGGGAATTCGGAAACCTGCTCCCGATCAAAGACAACTACCCCAAATACGTTATCTCCATGACACCTTACATGGATGCTTCCAACTGGGAGGGAATTATTCATATTCCGCTTGCTGATTTCCTAAAGAAAGGATTCGAATAATTATCGCATGATGGGCTTATTCTCGCTTTTCTAGATGAGCTTTATTCAGACTTTGACAAAGAAGGCGCAGAGGAATACTGCACTTCCTTGTTTCGTATCGCAGGAATAACGCATCATTGCACGAATGAATGGCGCTTTCAAAGGATACTACAAAGAACAAACATTGAAAGAACAAGGTGAAACACTGGATTGGATTTTAGATAGGCATTTTTAGCCTTATTTCCCCATTTGTTTCATTTATGTTTCACCCAATATAATGTAAAATGCCCCATATCTTATTGATATAGGGCATTTTACATTTAATGCCAGGTGATTCCGTTGGGATTCGAACCCAAGACCCACAGCTTAGAAGGCTGTTGCTCTATCCAGCTGAGCTACGGAACCATACCCGTTTGCGGGATAACTCCCGAAAGGGACTGCAAATATACGACTTTTTATCGGGAATACAATGATTGGCGTCCTTTGCTTGCCTTTTGGGCCCTTGTGCCGGCATTGCGGGCTTCAGGGCGCTTTCATTTTATTTGACCAGGGAGATGGCGCCGAAGACGCCCAGGGAGGCGGCCAGCATGATGACGCCGGCCAGGAAGACGCCCAGCAGGACATGGATGACGCTCTTGCGGAAGTCCATGTTGAGGATGCTTGCGGCCAGCGTTCCCGACCAGGCACCGGTACCGGGGATGGGAATGCCGACGAACAGCAGCAGGGCGATGTACAGCCCGCTTCCGGCCTTTTCTTCCAGTTTCCGGCCGGCTTTCTCGCCTTTTTCCAGGCACCAGCTGAAGAAACCGCCGATCAGCGGCTTGTCCTTTCCCCAGTCGAGCACTTTGCGGCCGAACAAGAAGATGAAAGGAACGGGGAGCATGTTGCCGATGACGGCGACGATATAGGAGGGAACGAGCGGCAGGTTGAAACCCACAGCATAAGGGATGGCGCCGCGCAGTTCGATCAGCGGGACCATCGAAATCAGAAAAACGATCAGGTACTTCTTCAGCATCCGCTATTTGATCTTGGCGAGGAACGGACGCATCGCGTCGAAACTCTCTTTTTCATTGAGCGGATGGTCCGCAGGGTCGGAGACGATCAGGTCGAAGGTATTGCCGGGCAGCTGGACGCGGCCGACCTTGAACTTCGCCTGGGAACATTTGGCCATGAATTCCAGCGGATAATCCGTCCCGCGGATCAGCGAGATGAATAAGTCCGCTTCGGTGCCGAGCATCAAGTCGATTTTCTCCCGGGACGGCTTTCCGCACCAGTCGAGATCCCGCTTGAGGACGGTGTTGGTGATGCTGGTGATAAGACGCTCCTCGTTTCCGATCTTGCGGAAATCGAAGAAAAAGACTTCACCCTTGATGCCGTATTCCCGGTAAAAGGCCTGCAGGGCAATCTTGCAGGCATCGAAAGAGGTGTCTTCCACGTCGATGAAAGCGACGGCGGACCGGATCTGGCTCATCGGGGTGATGCAGGTCGGGACTTTGCTTTCAAACTTCTTGAGGTACCGTTTCCGGAATATGTTCTTGATTGTATCGATCATGCGTACTTATCTGCTGTTAGCTGCTATCAAATCACGGATCTCCAATTTCGCATCGCGCCAGCGCGGGATGTCGATCTTCGTGCCGATGACCTCAACGACCTTGGCGGCGATGATCGATCCGACCTCTCCGCAGACCTTCAGGGGCATGTCCATGGAGTGGGCATAGAGGAAACCGGCCGCATAGGTGTCGCCGGCACCGGTCGCGTCGACCGGCGTGGCCGGCCACGGCTCAATGAAATGGAACTCATCCCCGCTCTTGACCATGGAGCCATCCTTGCCGACCTTTACGACGGCGATCCGGCAGGACTTCGCCAGTTCGTCGATGGCCTCGCGTGGCTCCTTCTTGGTAAAGGCCTTCGCTTCGGATTCGTTCGCGAAGACGATGTCCACATAGTTCTCGACCAGGTTGTGGAAGAACGCGTCGTTGGACTCGACGACATTGTAAGAGGCCATGTCGATCGAAATCAAGCATCCGGCGGCCTTTGCCATGCGGGCGGCCGTGGAGATCAGTTCCTGGTTCTGCACGAGGTAGCCCTCGATATGGAAATAGTCATAACCTTCGAAATATTCCGGCCGGAGGTCTTCCGGGCCGAGTTCCAGGGTCGCGCCCATGTAGTCGGCGAAAGTCCGTTCGGCGTTGGCGCCGGTGATGAAGACCATGCAGCGGCCGGAGGACTTGGTGCCGTACAGCATCGTGGTCTTGACGCCGAACTGTTCCATGGTGCTCTTGAAGAGGTTGCCCAGTTCGTCGTTGCCGATCTTGCCGATGTAGCCGGAGGGCATGCCGAAGATTGAGGTGCAGGTGATGGTGTTGGCGGCGGAGCCGCCGGGAACATACTTGACACCGAACTCCTTCAGGGCTTCCCAGATGCGGTCGCCGGTCTCCATGTCCACGTGCTGCATGCTGCCCAGGGGCAGATGGTACTTCGCGAGCAGGGTGTCATCCGGCAGGACCGCCAGAATATCCGTCAACGCATTGCCGATTCCGAGGATAGACTTCATGATTCCATAATTTGCAGTCTACAAATTTAGGCATTATTATTGATTTTCCGTACATTTGCGGAACCGAATTATGGAGAAGAAGGTCCAGAATATCTTGAAGTACGGGATTTCCGCGGCGGTCGCCGTGGTTTTGCTCTGGCTGTCCTTCCGGGGAATCGGATGGGCGGATTTCTGGCAGGGCCTGCGTTCCTGCCGGTGGGAGTTCATTGTCCTGGCGATGGCGTTCGGCATTCTTTCCTATTGGCTGCGCGGTCTTCGCTGGCGGGAACTCCTGCTTCCGATCGATGATTCCACCCGTCGCCGGACCTGTTTCAACGCCGTGAATATCAGCTATGTGGCGAACATGGTCCTGCCCCGCGTCGGGGAACTGGTCCGCTGCGGATATATTACGAACCGCTCCGCCGTCGGCGCGGACGGACATCGCAAAGCCTCCTTTGACAAAGTTTTCGGAACCGTCGTCGTCGACCGGGTCTGGGATACCCTGACCCTCGGTCTGCTCCTGCTCGTCCTCTTCATTCCGATGGGCAGCCGCTTCGGCCGGCTGTTCGGCGGCACCACGCTGCAATTCAACTTCAGCGTGCCCTGGCTGCTGGCCGGCCTGCTTGCAGCGGGTCTCGCCGCGCTCGCCCTGGTCTGGTTCCTGCGGGATCGCAACGCTTTCTTCGGCAAAGTCTGGCATTTCATCGCCGGCATCCTCGAAGGCATCAGCAGTTGTCTGCGGATGAAAGCCTGGTGGAAGTTCATTCTCTACACCCTCCTGATATGGGGCTGTTACTGGCTGACAAGCTCATCGGTCCTCTGGGCCGTCCAGGGCCGGCTGCCCGGTTTCGAGGCCTTGACCATGACCGACGCTCTGTTCCTGATGATGGTCGGATCGCTCAGTTCCGTGGTCCCTGTTCCCGGCGGATTCGGGGCGTACCATTATCTGATTTCCCTGGCCCTCAGCACCCTCTACGGCATTCCCGCCGAGCAGGGCCTTATCTGGGCCACCCTCAGCCACGAATCCCAGGCCATCACCCAACTCCTTGCCGGCGGCGCCAGCTATCTGGCGGAAACCCTGCGCAAAGATTAGCGGCCACGTTCCCGTCGAAATCCCGCTCAAGAAAGAGCTCAGAGCGGGTAGCGCGGCATCGCCCGGCCGCCAGAGTTGTTGAAGCGGTAGGAAATGTCCAGCACGAAATAACGGCCGTAGACAGGCGTCCAGGAATGTGTGACCGAGGAAGGGCCCATCGTGATGGTATAGACCGAGCCGCTGCGCAGCAGGTCCACGCCCCGGATGCAGACCTTCAGGTCTTTCTTCAGGAAGTTGAGGCCTAAAGCAAGGTTTAGTTGGTGGTAATCCCTCCCCATCGAAGGGGTGGAGAGGTCGCGGATAGGACGCCAGGAATAGTTCCCCGAGAAAAATGCATGCTTCAGAAAATCGGTAGAGAAGTCCACATCGAGCTGGCCGCGGAATGCCTTGCGGTCCATCGTCCCCTGCTGGCTGATGGCTCTGATATATGCCGCATTCCCTTTCAGGGACAACTCCGCACCCTTCCAGAGCGGAGCCAACACCGTGGCGTTCAGTGACGGCGTCCATTCCGCAGTGCGGTCCAGCACCTCGCCGAAATACTGCGGCATCAGCCGGTAATCCAGCTTCGGCTGGATCCTGACTGTGGGCTTCAGTTTACCCTTCAGCAGGCTCAGTCGTGCGGAGGTGTTCAAGGTGATGTTGGCACTCAGGCCATAGTCCGCGTTTTCCGTACGGAGGACCGATGCTCCGGCCGGCACCCGGTATCCGTCGTAATCGTCCAGTATGGCCGCTTCCCGGTAGAAAATCTGTCTCTGGACCAGCGGGTGGCGCTGATACTGGACGCTCGCATTCCAGGTGGTCGTCCATTTCTTTGCCTGCATGCGGGGAGTCTTTTGAAGGCGAAGATTGTAAGTCTGGCTTATTCTCAGGTCCGGATTGCCGGCGACCAGGGAGAGCGGGCGGGTGTCGTCAATCCGACGGCGCAGTTGCTCCAATGAAGGTATCTGTCCATTTGCGCTGAGACTCCAGCTGAAACGCCCGGTAGTGAAATTCAGCGCCGGCAGGATGCTGTAATACGTCCTGTCTGCGGAGACGGAAGCAGGCAGGGCCTTCCGGTCTTTGATCTGGTTTGCTTGAAGAGATACGGAAAGGTTCAGCGACGGGAATTTGGTGTTCCCTGTTAAGAAAAGCGTCCTGAAACTGAGCACATGTGTCAGGTAAGAATCTGTGAAATCATAGGTGTTAGCCTTATTCGGCACAGGCTCTACAACCCCGTACAGGTCATATGCCTCCTGGACGCGGCTCAGCAAGGTATAGGTCATGTTGTACATTCCAGTCACCTCAATGCGGCGCTGGTCCTGACGGTATTCGTAGAGAATCTGCGACAGGTTGGCCGTCCAGTTTTGATGCAGGTTATTCCCATCCTTGGTCAAGTAACGTTTCGTATAGGAGGATGCGAGCGTGTCGAGGTTCCAGGCGTCCAGGTCATTTTTCCGGAGACTGAAAGCCAGCGTCAGGTCGGGCGCCGGCTTGCCGCTCTTGCCGGGCTTGAACCGCACGTTGACGCTCTCGGCAAGCGACCAGCCCATGCCTTCGGAGCCGGAGGTCTCCTCCCGCAGCATCGGGGTCATACCGCTGTAAACAGTGGAGCCGGCGGTGCGCCCGTTCGAAAGGTTGCGTGAGATGCCGAAATTCTGGCGCCACGTCACCACGGCGACATCCCAGGTCTTAAGTGCGAAATTTGCCACTATGCCATGACTTTCGGTCATCTGGGAAGAAGAAGTCTCTTCCTCAATGGTGTGTGCCGGAGACTGAGGCATCTCGAAGTACTCCAGCAGCCTGCGGCTTCGTCCCTTCTGCAGGTCGTGGGAAAAGATATACTGGGTGTTGAGGCCGTTGCCAAAGAGCGGACTCTCCCAGTAGTGGTTGAATCCCAGCTCCAGGTTCGTATTGGCCCGGTAGAATGTCTGCGGCTCGGGCACGGCGTTGATGTTGCTGGTGCCCATCCCGACGTTGTTTGTCACCACGTCTACCATCAGCTGGTCCAGCTGGGAGAAGAAATGTGCGTTTGTTCCGGCGGCGTAGCGATATTGCCGGTCTCCGTTCTCCTGACGTGTCTCGTCCGCACCGGCGATCGCGCGCACCTGCAGGTCCGTCGTGCTGAAGATAGGGTCCTTGGTCTTGATGTTGACCACGCGTTGCTTTTCCCTCGCCCTCCGGTCGATGATCTCCTCCGGGTCCGTCTCGTCGTACACCTCCATCGTTACCACCTGTTCCGCCCGCAGGTTCTCCATCGCGTCCATAGGAGTAAGCCCGAAGATCAGCGCCCCGTTGACATACGACCGGGCCACATTCTTCCCGGAGATCCTGATCTCGCCAGTCGCCCGGTTCACTTCCACGCCCGGCATCTGCTTCAGCAGGTCGATGGCGTAATCACCCTCTTCGACCCGAAGGGCGGCGGCATGGTAGATGAGGGTGTCGCCCCTCATCGTCATCACCGGCGCCTCCGCCGTGACCGAAGCGGCATCCAGGGTCTCTACCTTCTGCTGCCGGGGAACGATGACGACATTCTCCCCAGGCATCAGCACGAACGATTCGGAGAAGGGAGCATAGTCGTCACCGGTCATTGAAAGGGTCACCTGCCGGGTTGCGATGCGGGAGAAGGTAAACTTTCCCTTTTCGTCCGTTGTCGTCCGGAGCGTGTCCCGGCCGGCAATCAGGATGACCTCGATTCCCGTGAGGGGGAGATCGAGGATCTGGGTCCTGTCCGTCTGACCCGGGATGGGGAGATCCACCCGATGGTACGTTTGGCCGACGATAGACGAAAGCGAATCTGCGGATTGGCCGTAGATTGTCCAAGGCAGGCAGAGGCCTGCGATAAGCAGGAGGGATGGGACTATCGCCTTCTTCATCGTGTGCTTTATCAGTTACCGGACGGAAGGAATTGCTTCTATTCCGAAGCTTCCGGGTTAAGCCCGAAGACGTAGGCACCGTTTACGTAGGTCTTGTGTACCGCCGGTCCCGAGATCGTCAATGTGCCTCTTCTTTTGTTGAACTCCACGCCAGGAAGGTCTCTTAAGCGATTAACGAGTATAAGCTTTTCATCCGGTTGTTTTGGGTTTCCTCGAGGATCAGCAACAGAATTATTAAAAAAGGTGGGATAATGATAAGTCCAGGTGTCCCCGTCAATCTTCATCAGCGGTTCCTCAGATGCCTGCATACTGAAACCCTTAGGCTGCGGAGTGCCAGGTACAGAAACAAGTAC
>CADCRA010000030.1 GCA_902803715.1 uncultured Bacteroidia bacterium | reverse complement strand
TGGTAGCTCTCGAAGTTGGAGACGGAAGAGATCTCGAGCCAGCGGCCCTGGGCGGCGGACCAGAGTTCGAAGTCGTAGGTGATGGCAGAGGTGAAGCTCATGTCCCCGCCGCAGAGGCGGAGGATGCGGTAGCGCAGGCCGAGTTCATTGACCAGGCCCTCGACATGGGCGATCATCTCGTCCAGGGCGGCGTAGCTGTTCTCCGGCTTCTCGACGCGGACGATCTCGACCTTGTCGAACTGGTGGAGCCGGTTCAGGCCGCGGACATCCTTGCCGTAAGAACCGGCCTCCCGGCGGAAGCACGGCGTGTAGGCCGTCATCTTCTGCGGGAACTGGTCGTTCTGGAGGATCACATCCCGGAAAATGTTGGTCACGGGGACCTCAGCGGTCGGGACCAGGTAGAACTTGTCCTCTCCGACATAGTACATCTGGCCTTCCTTGTCCGGAAGCTGGCCGGTACCGAAACCGGAGTCGGCGTTGACGAGCACCGGCGGCTCGACCTCCAGATAACCGGCGGCCGTGTTGCGGTCCAGGAAGTAGTTGATCAGGGCACGCTGCAGGCGGGCGCCCTTTCCCTTGTAGACAGGGAAACCGGCACCGGTCAGCTTGACGCCGAGATCGAAGTCGATGATGTCATACTTCTTCGCAAGTTCCCAATGCGGAAGCGCGTTCTCCGGAAGCTTCGGATCCTCGCCGCCCATCTTGACGACGACATTGTCCTCGGCGCCCTTGCCTTCCGGAACGATGTCGCACGGGAGGTTCGGCAGGAGGACGAGCTGGTCCTGGAGTTCCTTGTTGTTCGCGTCGGCCTGGGCAAGCAGCTCGGAAGAACGGGCCTTGAGGGCGGCGACTTCCTTCTTGGCCTCCTCAGCCTCTTCGCGTTTGCCCTGCTTCATCAGCCCGCCGATCTGGGCGGCCTTCTGCTTCTGCTGGCTCAGGAGCGCATCGCTCTCGGTCTGCAGGGCTTTGCGGTTGTCATCGAGCGCGATGACGCGGCTCACGATTTCGCGTCCGTCAAAATTCTTGACGGCCAGTTTTTTGATGACGAGCTCCGGGTTCTCGCGGAGCAACTTGAGTGTAAGCATGATCTCGCTGTTGTTGTCTTATTGAAAAAAGAGGACTGCGAACTCGAAGCGCAATCCTCTCTATCTCAATCCTTTCTCCGAGTCTTAGTTCTCAAACGGAACGACGGAGACGTAGGACTTGTCGTTTCTCTTCTTCTTGAAGACGACGGTACCGTCTACGAGGGCGTACAGGGTGTGGTCCTTGCCCATGCCGACATTGAGGTCCGGGTTGTGGACCGTGCCGCGCTGACGGACGATGATGTTGCCGGCCTTGACTACCTGACCGCCGAACTTCTTCAGACCAAGTCGTTTGCTATGGGATTCACGACCGTTCTTGGAACTGGATTGACCTTTTTTATGTGCCATAATTCTGTTCTCCTAAATGATTAAAGTTAAGCGATGGCGTCGATGCGGATCTGGGTCAGTTTCTGACGGTGACCATTGAGCTTCTGGAAGCCCTTGCGACGGATCTTCTTGAAAACGAGGACCTTCTTGGCCTTGACATCGTCACGGAGGACGGTGGCTTTGACTACAGCACCCTCAACATAGGGAGCGCCGACTTTGACTGCACCCTCGTTGTCGATGAGGAGCACCTTGTTGAATTCGACAGACTCGTCCGCCTTCGCGGCGAGACGGTTGACGAAGATCTTGGAACCAGCTTCTACTTTGAACTGCTGGCCGGCAATGTCTACGATTGCGTACATTGTTTTATAAACTCATAAAGTTTCCAGCCGTAAGCGCCTGCTCCCTTGGGCAGGTCTTGTCGGGCTCAGCGGCCATTTCACATTTTCGGGACTGCAAAAGTAGCAAAATTCCTGCAAACCACAAAATTATTTTCAGAATTAGAATCTTCTGCAGTTTTTTTGACGCAGGAAAGCAGATTATTGCTATCTTCGCGTAACAAGATTGTTTCCATATCATGGACAGCCCGTTCATTTATTACCGTTACGTCACCGGGAAGAATTTCTTCGGCCGCCGCGAAGACTGCACCATCCTGGGCAACCTGCTGATGCAGGGAGAGCATGTCGTCCTGTACGAACCGCCGAAAGCCGGCAAGACCTCCGTCATCCAGCAGACCCTGCTCAACATCCGGGTGACCGGACGCCAGTTCGCCGTCGGCCAGTTCAACCTGATGAACATCCGGACCATCGCTTCCTTCCTGACCCGCCTGGGCACCACCGCCCTGCGGACCGTCGCGACGACGCCGGCCGAATACGCCGACCTGATGGGCCGGTACCTCGACGGGACCCACTTCGTCTTCGACCAGCGGAACTACTCCGAGACGGACCAGATCGTGTCCCTGAACTGGGACATCGACGACAACGACATCCTGGCCATGCTGCGATTCCCGCAGCGGATCGCCCGCGACCGCGGCATCGCGCTGATCCTCATCCTGGACGAGTTCCAGTGCCTGGACCAGACCGAGGACGGGGACAAGGTCTGCAAACTCTTCGAAAAGGTCCTCGGCGAAATGCGCGGCGAGCCGAAACCGGGCTGCACCTATATTTTCAGCGGCTCGATGGTCAATGCGATGAAGGACATCTTCGACGTCCGGCGCCATTTCTACCGTCTCGTGGAGCATCTGCCGCTGCGGACCATCGACGAGAAAGAGATCATCGACTACGTCCACAAAGGATTCATGAACAGCGGCAAGGAGATCGACCGGGCCCTGCTCCACGGGGTCTGCCGCCTCTTCCGGAACCAGGTCTGCTACATCAACCACCTGACGGCGATCTGCGACTCCCTCTCGCGCGGCTACATCGTCGAAGCGACCCTGACCGAAGCGCTCCGGATCGTCCTGTCGGTCCATGAACCCCGGTTCCTGGCGACCATGAACGGCCTGACAACCTTCCAGGTCAACCTGCTCAAGGCCATCCTGGACGGCCACACGAAATTCAGCGCATCCGAAATCATCCGGACCTATGGCCTCAACTCCTCCGCCAACGTCAAACGGCTCAAGGATGCCCTGATGAAAAAGGAAATCGTCACGTTCAACGAGAAAGACGAACCGGTCATCATCGACCCGCTCTTCGAATACTGGGTACGGAAATTCTATTTCGAACAAAAGATATGAAAGGGAAAAGGAAAATCGCCGTCCTGACCGGCGCGGGCGTCAGCGCCGAGAGCGGCATCAGCACCTTCCGCGACAACGGAGGACTCTGGGACAAATATGATCCGCAGGTCGTCGCGTCCATCGATGGATGGCGGGCCGACCGGAAACTTCTGCTGGACTTCTACAACATGCAGCGCCTCCAGCTGAAGGACGCGAAGCCCAATGCAGCCCACCTCGCCATCGCCGCCCTGGAGAAAGACTACGACGTCACCGTCATCACCCAGAACATCGACAACCTCCACGAACGGGCCGGCAGCACGCGGATCATCCACCTGCACGGCGAACTGACCAAGGTCCGTCCGGAATACGGGGAATACGACCGGTCTTTCTCGGAGAAAGAAGTCTTCGACATCGGCTATTCGGAGATCCACCTCGGGGACAAGGCGCCGAACGGCAGCCAGTTGCGGCCGCACATCGTCTGGTTCGGCGAGAGCGTCCCGAACATCGAAAAGGCCATCGAAGTCGTCCAGGACGCAGAAATCCTGCTCATCGTGGGCACGTCCCTGCAGGTCTATCCCGCCGCAGGACTCTACCGGTATGCCGACTGGCACACCCCGGTCTATGTCATCGATCCGGGCGAACTGATCGTCCGGGACAGCCGTCTGACCCACATCCAGGAACCGGCCACCAAGGGCATGGAGACTTTCCGCCGGATCCTGGAGGAAGGCTAATCCGTCTCGCGGCCGTACAGGTCCGTGGGATACCGGCCGCTGAAACAGGCCGTACAGAGTTCGTCCCGGCCGGAGGCTTCCAGCAAGGCCGCTTCGGAAAGGAAATGAAGGGAATCTGCGCCGATGTAGGTGCAGATTTCTTTTTCCGTGCACCGGGCGCCGATCAACTGGTCGCGGGTGCCGGTATCGATGCCATAGAAACAAGGCCAGGCGTATTTCGGGCTGGCGATGCGCATGTGCACCTGCGTCGCGCCCGCGTCCCGCAGCATGCGGACGATCTTCCGGGAGGTCGTCCCCCGGACGATAGAATCGTCGATGACCACCAGCCGCTTGCCGCGCACGATGCTGCCGACCGGCGAGAGTTTCATCCGCACGCCGATATCGCGCATCGACTGGGTCGGCTGGATGAAGGTCCGGGCCACATAGGCATTCTTGAGCAGTCCCAACTCCAGCGGCAGTCCGGACGCCTCGGCATACCCGATGGCGGCGCTCATCCCGGAATCCGGCACGCAGATGACCAGGTCCGCGTCGACTGGCTGCTCCGCATACAGCAGCGCCCCCGACTTCCTGCGGAAAGCATGGACGCCGCAGCCTTCGATGACGCTGTCGGGCCGGGCAAAATAGATGTATTCCATGGCGCACATGCAGCGGCCCGCAGGATGGGAGTGCCGGCTGCTCCGGACGCCGTTCCGGTCGATGACGGCGAGTTCTCCCGGTTCGAGATCCCGGACGAAGACGGCGCCCAAGGCATCCAGGGCGCAAGTCTCGCTGGCGACGACCCAGCCGTCGCCGAGCCGACCGAGCGACAGGGGCCGGAATCCGTACCGGTCCCGACAGGCATACAGGGCATCCTCCGTCAAGATGACCGTGGAAAAAGCGCCGTCCAGCCGGTTGGCCGCCGTCGTGATATCCTGTTCCCAACCCCGGTTCCCGGAACCGATCAGCTGGGCGAATAGTTCGCTGTCGGAGGTCGAGTACAGCAGGCCTCCCTGCCCTTCCATCCGCGCACGGACCCGTTCGGCGTTGACGATGTTGCCGTTATGGGCCACGGCGAATGTGCCTGCCTGCCCGGCCATCATGAACGGCTGGAGGTTTTCCAGCCCGCCCAGGTCGGACGTAGGATAGCGGACATGGCCGATGCAGGCCGTCCCCGGCAGTTCCCCGAGTTCCCTTTCGCCGAACACGTCCTTGACCAGACCGGCCTGTTTCCAGATATGGAACCGGCCGTCCGCTCCGACGCTGGAGATGCCGCAGCCTTGCTGCCCCCGGTGCTGGAGGAACTGCAGGGCCGTACAGGCCAGTCGGGAAGCATCCGGAACCCCGAAGATGCCGACGACGCCGCATTCCTCGTGCAGCACATCCGGCAACAGCCGGCGATTCCGTTTCTTTCCGTTGTCCATGTTACCGGTTCAACGCCGCCCTGACCAGGCCGACGAATAAAGGATGGGGATTCTCAGGCGTACTCTTGTATTCGGGATGGAACTGGACACCGATGAAGAATGGATGGTCCGGGAGTTCCACGACCTCCACCAGGCCGGTGTCCGGATTGTGTCCGGTTGCCTTCATGCCGGCTTCTTCGAACGTCCCGAGATACTCGGAGTTGAATTCGTACCGATGGCGGTGCCGCTCGGAAATCCGCGTCCGGCCATACAGGTTCGCGGCCAGGGATTCCGGCGACAATTCGCACGCAAAGGCTCCCAGGCGCATCGTACCGCCCTTGACCGTGGTTTTCTTCTGTTCTTCCATCATGCAGATGACCGGATGGGGCGAGTCCGGACGAACCTCGGCCGAGGCCGCATCCGCCCAGCCCAGGACGTTCCGGGCGAACTCCACCACGCACATCTGCATCCCCAGGCAGATGCCCAGGAACGGAATGCCTTTCTCCCGGGCATGCCGGACCGCACAGATCTTCCCTTCCAGTCCCCGTTCCCCGAAACCGGGAGCGACCAGGATGCCGTCCACACCGGCCAGCAGCGTCTCCACGCTCTCCGGCGTGACTTTCTCGCTGTGGACCAGACGGACGGACACCTTGCAGTCATTGGCGGCCCCGGCATGGACAAACGCCTCCCGGATGGATTTGTAGGCATCCTGGAGTTCGACATACTTGCCGACCAGGGCGATCTCCACTTCCCGCGAAGGATGGGCGAGGCGGTCCAGGAACACTTTCCACCGGGACAGGTCCGGCTGGGCGTAATTGTCGATCTGGAGTTTTCGCACGGCCAGTTCGTCGAGGTGCTCTTCGTGCATGTTGAGGGGCACCTGATAGATGCTCCAGGCATCGATGCTCTGGATGACATGGCCCGGACGGACATTGCAGAACAAGGCAATTTTCCGGCGGAGTTCGGGCGTCAGGGGATGCTCCGTGCGGCAGACGATCACATCCGGCTTGACGCCGCTCTGCTGCAGCATCTGGACCGAGTGCTGGGTCGGTTTGGTCTTCAGTTCCTTCGCCGCGCTCAGATAAGGGATGAGGGTGAGGTGGATGGACATGCAATCCTCTTCCGGCAGTTCCCACTGGAGCTGGCGGACCGCCTCGATGAAGGGCTGGGACTCCATGTCGCCGACCGTACCGCCGATCTCGGTGAGGATGACGTCGTACGCGCCCGTCTGGCCGAGCAGGAGCATGCGCCGCTTGATTTCATCGGTGATGTGCGGGACGATCTGGACGGTCTTGCCCAGATAAGCGCCTTCCCTTTCTTTGGTAATGACGGTATGATAGATCTTGCCGGTCGTCACGTTGTTGGCTTTCGAGGTATAGACCCCCAGGAACCGTTCGTAATGTCCCAGGTCCAAGTCCGTTTCCGCACCATCTTCCGTGACATAGCACTCCCCGTGCTCATAAGGGTTGAGCGTTCCGGGGTCAATGTTGATATAGGGATCGAATTTCTGGATGGTTACACGCAGGCCTCTGGTCTGCAGCAGCTTGGCCAGGGAGGATGCGATAATGCCCTTTCCCAGCGATGACGCGACGCCACCGGTAATGAAAATATATTTCGTGTTCATGGGTCCGTGAATGAAATTGGGGATATTCACGGAATGCAAAGATAAGAAATCTTCTCAAAAAAAGTTTGCAAAACGCCGATTTTGTGCTACCTTTGCACCCGCTATAGAAAAAGGAGGTGGTAAAGAAATGATTATAGTACCTGTTAAAGAAGGCGAGAACATCGAAAGGGCTCTGAAAAGATTCAAGAGAAAATTCGAGAAGACCGGTGCCATCCGCGAACTCCGCTCCCGCAAGAACTTCGAGAAGCCGAGCGAGAAGAAGCGCGTCAAGATGCAGAAAGCCATCTATGTGCAGCACATGCAGCTGATGGACGAGCAGTAATCGTCTGTCCGCACCCATTATAGGGATGTCGCAAAAGCGGCATCCTTTTTTTATGCATTCCTGAGCGGGATTTGCTATCTTTGTATTCTATGGGAAAGAAACGCTTCAAAGGGCTCAAGATCGCCGCGGGCATCTTCCTGGGGCTGTGGGTGACGGTACTGCTCGTCCTCCAGCTCCTCATGACCGATTCTTTCCTGACCCGGACCGCCAACCGCCTCGCAGCCGGCTACATCGACGGCGAAGTCCGGTTCGGTCGGATCCGCGCTTCGGCCTTCCGGAGTTTCCCGAACCTCGAAATCGACATCGACGACGGTTTCCTCGTCTATCCGCACGGACGCTTCGCCGCCTATGACACGACGGGCTACCGCCATCCCCTCCGGGAAGCCGGCCGGGATGCGGAGACAGACACCCTCCTGTCTTTCCGCCGGCTGTCCGCTTCCGTCGATTACATGGCCGCTCTCCGGGGCCGGATCCATGTCCGGAAAGCCGTCCTGGACGGTGCCCGCATCTTCGCGCACCGGTACGATACGGCGACGGCCAACTGGGACGTCCTGACCTTCCTGGCCGCGGATCCGGCGGACACTGCCTCCGCTCCCCTGCCGGATGTGACCGTCAACCATGTATCCCTGACCGGCCGGCCCCATATCGTCTTCACCGCCCCTTCCGATACGTTGTTCGCCGCCATCGACAGCCGCGACCTGCGCTTCGACGGACGGCTGGCGCTCCGCCAGCCCGAACGGAGCCGGATCGGCCTGCTGGTCGACAGCCTCCACCTGGCCGGCCGGCTTCCCGCGGATTCCGCCGCCGTTGACCTGGACCGTTTCGCCTTGCAGCATGACGGGGAGCGGTTTGACATCGATGCCGCCGCCCGGCTCCGGCTCGGCCTTTCCGGCCTCGGCCGCATGGAACTGCCCCTTGCCCTGAGAGCCGGCATCACATTCCCGGAACCCGGATTCAAGGCGGTTTCCGTACGCGACTTGCAACTGGAAGCGGCGACGCTTGCCCTGACCGGGCAAGCCGATATCCGCCTGCAGCCGGACAGCACCTATCTCCGCGCCGAAGCCGCCATCGACGACTGCGCCGTCGCAGATGTCACGGCCTTCCTCGGAAAGTCCCTGTTCCCGGACCTGCTGAAACTGAAGACCGATGCGGTCATCTCCCTGACGGCCCTGTGCGACGGCTGGTGGATCCCCGCCCGGCGTTCCCTACCCGAACTGGTTGCAGAAATATCCATCCCCAAATCCAGCCTCGCCTGGAAAGGATTCGACTATGACGGACGTCTCGCCGCTGAAATCAACGCCCAGACCGACCGGTACGGCAATCTCAGCCTGACCCTCGACGGCATCGACCTGGACATGGCCGGGGTGACGCTGACAGGATCGGGATTCAGCGAGGACGTCCTCTGCGACGATCCCCTCATCGGCATCGACCTGGAAGCCCGGGCGGACCTCGATGTCATCAACGGTTTCCTGCCGGAAGGGATGTCGGCCGGCGGTGCCGTGGAAGCCGCTCTCGCCGGCATGGTCATGCGCTCCGACCTGGATCTGTACAACTTCTCGCGAGCTGACCTGGAAGGCAGCCTGATCAGTCCGGGACTCCGTTTTACCGATGAGCCGGATTCCCTGAGCCTGTTCCTGGACCGGACCGAAATCCGGTTGGCCAGAAGCGAGAGCGAAGACATGTCGCTCGGTTCCGGGGTCCTGGGCCTGCGCGCCCTGGTCGACAGCCTGCACGCCCAATATGGAAAGACGACCTTCATCCGGGGCACCGCCTTCGGCATGACCGCCCAGAACGCGGCGGAGACCCTGAGCGAAGAATATGGCAGGGAGGTCCATCCCATCGTCGGAACCCTGACCGCAGGGAGTGTGGCGATGACCGGCGAAGATTCTCTGTTCGTTGCCGTGAAGGAATCACGTAATCGCTTCAAATACAGCAACAAGACCCTTGATTCCGGGACGGTTCCCCTCCTCGTGCTGACCAGTCGCAACGAGGAGATCCAGCTTCGGCAGGGGGTCAACCGCATCCAGGTACGCGATGCCGCCGTTTCCGCCAACGCCATCCGCCGGGAGGCGCTGCCCGCGGCCGATACGCTGACCGGATCCGCGGAAACCGGGGTGCTGGATGAATTCCGCAGCCGGGACCTTCACCTCCGGCTCGACGAATCTCTGGCGCGCTACGTGCGGGACTGGGATGCCTCCGGCAGCCTGGATGTCGGAGACGGGCTGGTCATTTCCCCGTACTTTCCGCTCCGCAACGCCTTCTCCGACCTGCGCGGGACCTTTACGAACGACCAGGTCCGGCTCAGCAGCCTGACCGTCACCTCCGGCCAGTCCGACGTCAGCGCCCGCGGACAGATCAGCGGCCTCCGGAATGCCCTGCTCCGGGACGGTACCGTCAACGTGGACCTCAGCGTCACCTCCGGACGGCTCAACGCCAATGAATTGCTGGGCGCCTACGACGCCGGCACCCAGTTCCGGCCGGTCCGCCGGGACATCGCCCTCGACGAGCGGATCTCGGATGCGGAATACCTCGCGCGCGTCGCGACGGACACCCTTTCCGGAACCGTTCCGGAGGGATCGATGATCATCCTGCCCGGCAACCTGAACGCAACCGTAAAGCTGGAAGGAAATGAAATCCGCTACTCCGACCTGATGATCGACTGGTTCGCGTCCGACATCCTGGTCAAGGACCGCTGCCTGCAGGTCACGAATACCGTCGCGACCTCCAACATGGGCGACATCTATTTCGAAGGATTCTATTCGAGCCGGACGAAACGGGACCTGACCGCCGGCTTCGACATCAACATGGTCGACATCACCGCCGACAAGGTCATCACCCTCGTCCCGGCCGTCGACAGCATCATCCCGCTGCTCAAGTCCTTCAAGGGAATGCTGGACTGCGAGATGGCGGCGACCGCCCGGCTGGACACGTCCATGAACATCCTGCCGCCGACCATCAGCGGGGTCATGAAAATCAAGGGAACCGGGCTCTCCCTGGAAGACAACGACGCCATCCGGAAGATTGCGAGAGTGCTGATGTTCAAGGACCGGGAAACCAGCCGGATCGACGACATGTCCGTCGAAGGGATTATCGGCGACAACTTCCTGGAGATCTTCCCTTTCATCCTGGGTGTCGACCGTTACCAACTGGCCCTGAGCGGGCTGCAGAGTTTCGACGAGGACTTCGACTACCATGTATCCGTCCTCCGCTCCCCGCTCCCCTTCCGGTTCGGCATCGACATTTTCGGCAACTTTGACAACTGGCGCTACCGCATCGGGAAGGCCCGGTACAGGACGACCCACGTTCCGGTCTACACCGCCCGGATCGACACCCTGCAGTACAACCTGGTCCAGTCGATCCACGATATTTTCTCCCGGGGCGTCGAGACGGCAGTCCGCCAGAATGAAGCGGCCCAGACCGCCCTCTCGCTGGAAGGTTCCTATTTCGGAAGCGACACTTCGATGGACGGCCTATCCACTGAAGAACAAGTCATTTTGGATTCGCTCCAATACCGGTTCGACCATCCGGTGGATTCCCTGCTGGACGTCCGGATCGACTCTCTCAAACAGGCCGTGACCGAACAGGATGCCGCGCCCCGGATCTCCTGCATCGATCGGATCCGCGCCTTTTTCTGTCCGCGCAAGCGAGAAGAAATCCGTCTGAAACAAGAAGCCCTCCTCCGGGAGGAAGATGAATAATGCCATGAACAGTTCCGAATACATCGAAGTCACCATCCGCATCGAGCCCTTCACGGAAGAAGCGGCTGAAATCGTCGAAGCCGAGCTCTGCGACCTTCCCTATGATTCTTTCGTCATCGAAGATCCGGTCCTCAAGGCCTATATCCAGAAAGAGGACTATGACGCCCGGGCGCTGAAAGTCATCCTCTCCGGCCTGCCTTTCCGGACGTCTTTCTCCGCCAACCTGGTTCCTTTCCAGAACTGGAACCGGCAGTGGGAAAACGAGTTCGAACCGATCATCGTCGGACGGGACGTCACCGTCAAGGCCTGGCACCACACCCGCGAGGACCTCGTCCTGGCCTACGCCGCCATGGGCAAACCCCTCGGCAAGACCCGGTTCACGATCAAGATTGACCCGCAGATGGCCTTCGGAACAGGCCACCACCAGACGACGTATATGATGATGGAATCAATGATGGAGATGGAAGACCGGATCCGGGGCCATGTCGTCATGGACATGGGCTGCGGGACCGGCGTGCTCGGCATCCTTGCCGCCAAACTGCATGCTGCCCACGTCTACGGCATCGACATCGACGCCGTCGCCGCGCAATCCGCCTTCGACAACGCCCACGGCAACCGCGTCTCCAAGCATTTCGAGACGTATTACGGAGATGCCTCCCTGCTTCAGATGGGAAAATATGATGTCCTGCTGGCCAACATCCACCGGAACATCATCGTGATGGACTTGCGGACCTATGTCCGCTCCCTGCGACCCGGCGGCACCCTGCTCTGCAGCGGCTTCTATGAGGCGGACATCTCCGCCATCCGCGCCGAAGCGCAGGCCCACGGCCTCCGCTTCCATTCGCAGCGTACCCGCGATACCTGGGCCTGCCTCCGCTTCGAAAAGCCCTGACGGCTCAGCCCTGGCGGAGACGGCCGGCGATGACCTCGAGCATGCGGGCGGCCTGTTCCTGATCCTCGGAAAGGAGGTCGTAGACGGTATCCTGCGAAAGGACACCGCGCTTGAGGTCTGCAGGCAACTGTCCGGCTTCATCGGCCTCGTAATCCGCGATCCACTCTTCGCTCGCCAGGTATTCGCCCAGGCTGCGGAGCGCCACCTGGGCGGCCTCATAGGCATCCAGCGCCGTTTCCAAACCGGTTACAGCCGCAGCCGCCTGGTCCAGCAGCGCCTCCATGACTTGAA
Organism: uncultured Bacteroidia bacterium; assembly: GCA_902803715.1. Classification (GTDB taxonomy): domain Bacteria; phylum Bacteroidota; class Bacteroidia; order Bacteroidales; family UBA932; genus Cryptobacteroides. The sequence goes on along the minus strand of CADCRA010000030.1, from coordinate 5,272 downwards.
TCCGTTCGACCTGTTCCATTATTTCCGATTTTGGGGTCATCCCCTACGTACGGGTGGTGGGACTCGAACCCACACGCCGTGGCACAAGATCCTAAGTCTTGCTTGTCTACCAATTCCAACACACCCGCAAAACTTCCGGAAGGCAGTAACATGTGCCCGTCACCGAACGCAACCTTGGGAAGCTGTCACGCTCTGAGTCCGGAAGGACCGCAAAGGTACAAACATTTTCTGAATCTGACAACTACGGAAACGGGCCGGAGGGAATCCCCCTCCGGCCCGTACAATACAGGTCCGGGTGCAAACTACAGGCCGAGCTTCTTGAAGAAGTCGTTGCCCTTGTCGTCGACCAGAATGAAGGCCGGGAAGTCCTCGACGCGGATCTTCCAGATCGCCTCCATGCCGAGTTCCGGATACTCGACGCACTCGATGCTGCGGATACTGCTTTGGGACAGGACCGCGGCCACACCGCCGATCGTTCCGAGATAGAAGCCGCCGTGCTTGCGGCAGGCATCGGTCACCTGCTGGGTACGGTTGCCCTTGGCGATCATCACCAGCGAAGCGCCATGGTCCTGGAACTCATCGACATAGGGATCCATTCGGTTGGCCGTGGTCGGGCCCATGCTGCCGCAGGGATATCCTTCCGGGGTCTTCGCAGGGCCGGCATAAAGGATCGGATGATCCTTGAAATAGGCAGGCATGCCTTCGCCGGCATCCAGACGGGCCTTCAGTTTGGCGTGTGCGATGTCGCGGGCCACGATGATGGTGCCTTTCAGGTTGACCCGGGTGCCGACCTCGTATTTGGTCAGTTCGGCGCGCACCGAATCAATGCCCTTGTCGAGGTCAATCTCGATGCCCTTGGTCCCTTCTCCGGGCTTGCGGTACTGCTCGGGGATAAGCTCGGACGGATTCGTGTCCATCTTCTCGATCCACACACCGTCCGCATTGATCTTGCTCTTGATGTTGCGGTCTGCGCTGCAGCTCACGCCCATGCCGATGGGGCAGCTGGCACCGTGCCTGGGAAGACGTACGACACGGATGTCATGGGCCAGATACTTCCCGCCGAACTGGGCTCCGAGGCCGATCTTCTGGGCCTCCTTGAGAAGTTTCTGCTCGAGGTCGATGTCGCGGAAGGCGCGGCCGGTCTCATCGCCGGTCGTAGGGAGGCCGTCATAGTATTTGATGCTGGCGAGTTTGACGGTGAGCAGGTTCTTCTCTGCACTGGTACCGCCGATGACGAAGGCGATGTGGTACGGCGGGCATGCAGCCGTGCCCAGGCTCTTCATCTTCTCCACCAGGAACGGAAGGAGGGTTCCCTCGTTCTGGATGGTGGCCTTGGTCATGGGATAGAAATAGGTCTTGTTGGCGCTGCCGCCGCCTTTCGCCACCATGACGAAACGGTATTCCTCCCCTTCAACGGCCTCCAGGTCGATCTGTGCAGGCAGGTTGCAGCGGGTATTCACCTCGTCGTACATGTTCAGCGGAGCGTTCTGGCTGTAGCGCAGGTTCTCCTGCGTGTACGTTTCGAAAACGCCGCGGCTGAGCGCTTCTTCGTCTTCGAAACCCGTCCAGACCTGCTGGCCTTTCTCGCCGTGGATGATGGCGGTGCCGGTATCCTGGCAGAAAGGCAGGACACCCTTCACGGAAGTCTCCGCATTGCGCAGGAACTGCAGGGCAACGTACTTGTCATTGTCGCTGGCCTCGGGATCGTCGAGGATCGCGGCCACCTGGGCGTTGTGGGCGCGGCGCAGCATGAACTGGCAGTCGTGGAAAGACTGCCTGGCGACCAGCGTCAGCGCCTCAGGACTGACTTTCAGGATGGTATGTCCTTCAAATTCTCCTGTACAGACCAGCTTCTCCGAGCCGGGGATCTTGTAGTACTCAGTCTGGTCCTTGCCCAGCTGGAACATCGGTGCATATTTGAATTCAGCCATATTGTTATGAATTATTGTTAATCAATGATTCGGATCAGTCGATATCGTCGATGACGGGTTCCGCGCCGCCGGAGCCCTGCTGCATCAGGTAGGTGCGCATGAACTCGTTGAGGTCGCCGTCCAGCACGCCCTGGGTATCCGCCGTGGAATAGCCGGTCCGCAGGTCCTTGACCATCTTGTACGGATGGAGGACATAGGAACGGATCTGGGAGCCCCATTCGATGCGTTTTTTCTGTCCTTCCAGTTCGGCCTGTTTCTCCTGGCGCTTTTTCAGTTCGAGGTCATACAGGCGGGACTTGAGGATGCGGAGGGCATTCTCCTTGTTGCCAATCTGCGTACGGCCTTCGGTATTTTCCACCACGATGCCCGTCGGGACGTGACGGACCCGGACACCGGTCTCGACCTTGTTGACATTTTGCCCGCCGTGGCCGCCGCTGCGGAACGTGTCCCATTCCAGGTCGGCGTCCTTGATCTCGATGTTGATCGTATCGTCAACCAGCGGGTAGACGAACACGGAAGAAAACGTCGTCTGGCGCTTGCCCTGGGCATTGAACGGAGAAATGCGGACGAGCCGGTGCACGCCGTTCTCCGCCTTCAGATAGCCGTAGGCATAGTCGCCCTCGATCTCCACCGTCGCGGACTTGATGCCGGCTTCGTCGCCGTCCACAAGACCGGTCACTTCGGTCTTGTAACCGTTGCGTTCCGCCCAGCGCAGGTACATGCGCATGAGCATGGCGGACCAGTCGTTGGCCTCGGTGCCGCCGGCGCCGGAATTGATCGTCAGGATGGCTCCGAGATTGTCTCCTTCCCCGCCCAGCATGTTGCGGAGTTCCAGCGACTCGATCTTGTCCAGGGCCGTCTTGAAAGCAGCATCCAACTCGCGGCTTTCCTCGGTCTCGGCCGTATCGTCACCGCCGGTGCTCTCCCGCGCGAACTCGTACAGGACGTCCAGGTCGTCCACGGCGGAGGCAGCTCCGTCGTAGTCCGTCACCCAGGACTTGATGCCGTTCATGTTCTTCAGGAAGATTTCCGCCGCCTTCGGGTCTCCCCAGAAATCAGGCGCTTCGGTCTTCTTCTGGAGGTCGGCGACCTGGCGGCGCTTGGCATCGATGCCCAGGCACTCGTGCAAGGTTTCCAGGCGCTGGCGGAGTTCGTGGATCTGGTCGGTATGGATCATGGTTCAGTACAATGTGGACCGGTCTTCCGGCCGGTCCACAAATATAGTCATTTATTTTCAGTTTTCTGCACGGCAGGATACAAGAGGCGGAACATGCGCTGCAGCGGAAGCGGATCGCCGGAAGAAATCAGCCGGACATCCGGCACCCGCGCCGGTGCCGTGCGCTGCTTTCCCATCGCCTCGGCCTCGGCCAGTTCGATGACCTTGGCCAGCGCCCGGGTCGCCTCCCCTTCGGACAGAAGCCGCTCCTGCACCATCACATAGATCAGGTGCCGGGCGACGGCCGGGGCGGGATCGATGAAACGGATGCCCGGGCCGGCCACTTTCTGCAAGGTCTCCAGCAGGAACGGATAATGGGTGCAGCCCAGGACGACGGTATCGGCCCCCGCCTCCAGCAAGGGTTCCAGGCTTTCCCGGACGGTCGCTTCCGCTTCGGGACCGGTCAGGGCACCCCGCTCCACCAGTTCGACAAACCCCCGTCCAACATGCTCGACGATGGTGCAGTTGTCTTCGAAATTTCCTTTGGTCGCCAGATATTTGGAGCCTTTGAGGGTCCCGGCTGTCGCCAGGACGCCGATGACGCCGGTGCGGGTGCCGAGCGCAGCCGGCTTGACCGCCGGCTCCATCCCGATGAAACGGACGGGGAACTCCTCGCGCAACGTCCGGATCGCCGCGGCAGTCGCGGTATTGCAGGCGGCGACGATGATGTCGGCTCCTTCCGCCAGCAAGGTCCGGGTAATGACACGGCACCGCTCCCGGATAAACTCCGGGGACTTCTCGCCGTACGGGCAATGGGCATTGTCCGCATAGAAGACATATTTCTCGTCCGGGAGCAACTTGACGATTTCCCGCAGGACGGACAGGCCGCCGGTGCCCGAGTCAAACAATCCGATCATGGTACCTTCATTATCCGGATACAAATATAGGAAACATTCCCCGGAAGACCCAATTTATCGCAGAAACCCGGACAAAGATAAAACGTTTCAAGTTTTTTGACCGGAACACTTGCAGAATGAATATTTATCCGTAACTTTAGGCCCCCTTTTCAGAAAGGGACGAACACTGAACACTAAAAACCGATCTGCAAACTATGGACAAGTTCCTAGAAATGAACCCGAACGCCGTCGTGGCGTACCTCAAGAAACATCCGCAGGAGTTTACCAGGGCGGACCTTCTCAAATTCATCCAGGACAATGATATCCGCATGGTGGACTTCATGTACCCCGCCCAGGACGGCCGGGTCAAGACGCTCACCTTCGTACTGAATTCGCTCGCCTACGCCGAGACCATCCTCTCCGAAGGAGAACGCGTCGACGGTTCCAGCCTCTTCCCGGCCTTCGTCGAAGCCGGCAACAGCGACCTGTACGTCATCCCGCGCTACCGCACCGCTTTCGTCAACCCCTTCGCGGAGATCCCGACCCTCTGCTTCCTCTGCAGTTTCTTCGACAAGGACGGCAGCCCCTTCGCCTGCGCCCCGTACCAGACCCTCCTGCGCGCGGAAGAGGCCTTCAACCAGTCCACCGGCCTGACTTTCGAGGCCATGGGCGAACTCGAATACTATGTCATCACCGAAGCGGACGGCATGTTCCCGGCCACCGATCAGCGCGGCTACCATGAATCCGGTCCGTTCGCCAAACTGAACGAATTCCGCCGCCACTGCATGGACTATGTCGCCAAGACCGGCGGCCAGATTAAATACGGCCACAGCGAAGTCGGCAACTTCACCCTCGACGGCAAGGTCTATGAACAGAACGAGATCGAATTCCTGCCGAACCCGGTCGAAACGGCCGCCGACCAGCTCCTGCTCGCCAAATGGGTCATCCGCAACCTCGCTTATGAATACGGACTCGACGTCTCCTTCGCCCCGAAGATCACGGTCGGCAAGGCCGGCTCCGGCATGCACATCCACATGCGCCTGATGCGGGACGGCCGCAACGTCACCCTCGGCCCGGACGGAAAACTGTCCGCCGAAGCCCGTCGCGCCATCGCCGGCCTGATGTGCATGGCCCCGGCCATCACCGCCTTCGGCAACAAGAATCCGACGTCTTACTTCCGCCTCGTTCCGCACCAGGAAGCTCCGACCAACGTCTGCTGGGGCGACTGCAACCGCTCCGCCCTCGTCCGCGTCCCGCTCGGCTGGTCCAGCGGCAAGGACATGTGCCAT
>CADCRA010000029.1 GCA_902803715.1 uncultured Bacteroidia bacterium | reverse complement strand
GGCGCCCTGGCGCTCCAGGTCGGTGATCAGGTATTCGTCGAGGGAGTTGGTGGCGAAGATCTTGCAGCCGGTCATGCCGTGCTCGTCAAGGATCTTGCGGACCTTGATGGACAGGTAGGCAAGGTCACCGCTGTCCAGCCGGATGCCGTAGCCGTAAGGGTAGTCGTCGTCGATGCCGTTCTCGCGGAAAGCGCGGATGGCGTTGAGCACGCCGCACTTGAGGGTGTCGTACGTGTCGATCAGCAGGATGAGGTTCTCGCCCCGGTGGGTCTTGATATAGTCGCAGAAGGCCTGGTGCTCGCCTTCGACGCTGCTGCCGTAGGAAGTGACGTAACTGTGGGCCATGGTGCCGGTGGAGGGGACTCCGTTCGCGACGCCGGTCAGGATGTTGGACGTGCTGGCGCAGCCGGCGATGATGGCGGCCTTCGCTCCGAACTGGGCGGCCCAGGGACCATGGGCGCGGCGGGAGCCGAACTCGCTGACCGGCCGGTTGGTGGCGCGGCAGACGCGGGACGCCTTGGTGGCGACGGCCATCTGGTGGTTCATGATGCAGAGGATCGGGGTCTCGAGGACCTGCGCCTCGATGAGCGGGGCTTCGACCGTGATGACCGGCTGGTTCGGGAAGACAATCTCTCCTTCCCGCATGGCGTAGACGTTGCCGGTGAATTTCATCGTGCTGAGGAAGGTGCGGAATTCCGCGTAGTCTTCGCCGGGGAGGAACTTCTCATAGAAGTCTGCGGGCATCTTGCCGATGCTGTCGACCATTTCGATGACTTCGGCGGTACCGCTGACGACGGCCCAGTTGTTGTTCTCGGGAGCTTTCCGGTAGAACATGTTGAAGACCGCGGTTTCCTGGGCGCGTCCGGTTTCGAAGAAGGACTTGCCCATCGTGTACTGGTATTTGTCGCTGCAATAAGCGGGGTTGAACATTGCCATGATTGTTGTGTTTACTGTGGTGAGGTCCCGCCTATGCGGGCATGCCGACAAATGTACATATTATTTCAGACTTTTTTGCTACCTTTGAACATTAATCTGACAAGATGGAAAAACGATTGTATCCTTTGTTCCGGACCCGGTTCGGCTGCGACCCTGAAGGCGCGGAACCCATGACCGGTTCCGGCAGCCACCGCCAATATTTCCGCCTGACCGCCGGGGATCGTTCCGCCGTCGGCGTCGTCGGCACCGACGTGGAAGAAAACCGGGCGTTCCTGACCCTTGACCGGCATTTCGCCGCCCGGGGAATCCATGTTCCCGAAATCCTGGCCGTCAGCGACGACGGCATGTGCTACCTGCAGGAAGACCTGGGGACGACCCTGCTGTACGACCTGCTGGCCCATGGCCGCGAGAGCGGCGCCTATGATCCGCAGGAACGCGCCTTGCTTTGCCGGACCCTGGCGGCCCTCCCGAAGATCCAATTCGAAGGCGGTGCCGGGCTGGACTGGAACGTCTGCTATCCGGAACCGGCGTTCGGGGAACGGATGATCCGCTTCGACCTGAATTATTTCAAATACTGTTTCCTGAAAGCGACCGGCCTGGAATTCAACGAGGTCCGGCTGCAGGACGACTTCGACCGCCTGTGCGCCGACTTGCTGGAGGACACCGGCGATACGTTCATGTACCGGGATTTCCAGGCGCGCAACGTCATGGTCCGGGACGATGAACTCTATTTCATTGATTTCCAGGGCGGACGCCGCGGACCGTTCTACTACGATGTCGCCTCTTTTGTCTGGCAGGCCCGCGCCCGCTATCCCGAATCCCTGCGGGAAGAAATGATCGCCGCCTACCTGGACGCCCTGAAAGCCTATGTCCCCGACGTCGACGAAGCCGCCTTCCGCGACCGGCTCCGCCTCTTCGTCCTTTTCCGGACCCTGCAGGTGCTGGGAACCTACGGATTCCGGGGCTATTTCGAGAAGAAACCGCATTTCCTTGCCAGCGTACCGTATGCCATGGACAATCTCCGGGCCCTGGTCCGCACCCCTTTCGAAGCCTATCCGTACCTGAACGGGATCCTGACGAAACTGACGACCATGTCGCAGTTCTACGAGACGGCCGAAGACCGCCGGCTGGAGGTCAGCATCTGGAGTTTCGCCTTCAAGAAAGGCGTTCCGGTCGACAAGAGCGGCAACGGCGGCGGGTATGTCTTCGACTGCCGGTCCATCAACAATCCCGGCAAGTTCGAGTATTACCGCCAGTTCAACGGCATGGACGCGGAGGTCATCAAGTTCCTGGAGGACGACGGCGAAGTCTTCGGATTCCTGGAGCATGTCTATGCCCTGGTGGATCCGCATGTCCGGCGTTTCATGGAGCGGAAATTCACCCATCTGCAGGTCTGTTTCGGCTGTACGGGCGGGCAGCACCGTTCGGTCTACTGCGCCGAGCACCTGGCGAAACATCTGCGCCGGGAGTTTGACATCCGCATTACGGTGACCCACCGCGAGCTCGACATCGAAAGAGTCGTCTGACCATGAAAGCCATGATCTTTGCCGCGGGGCTGGGCACCCGGCTCAAACCCCTGACGGATACGATGCCGAAGGCCATGGTTCCCGTAGCGGGGACTCCGCTGGTCGGCCATGTCCTCGGCCGCCTGCGGGAAGCCGGATGCGCGGATATCGTCGTCAATGTCCACCATTTCGGCGACCAGATCATCCGCTATCTCTCCGACCGGGACTGGGGCCTGCCTGTCCGCATCTCCGACGAGAGGGACTGCCTGTTGGACACCGGCGGCGGCATCCTCCATGCCGAGGCGCTGCTGCGGGACCCGGACGCCTGTGCGCCGGGGCGTTTCCTGGTGCACAACGTGGACATCCTTTCCAACCTGGATATCCGCCGGTTCGCCGGCCAGGCTCCGGCAGAGGCCCTCTCCACCCTTGTCGTCAGCGAGCGGGACACCCGCCGTTACTTTCTGTTCCGGGAAGAGGCCGGCCCTTCGGATCTTCCGCCGCGGCTCCGCCTGGTCGGGTGGACCAACATCGCCACCGGCGAGGTCCGTACGCCTTTTGCAGACCTGGACGTCGCCTCCTGCCGCCCGCTGGCGTTCGCCGGCATCCACCTGATGTCGGAAGGCATTTTCGATGCGATGCGCGCCCTGGGCTTTGCCGGAAAGTTCTCAATCACGGACTTCTATCTGGCCGCCTGTGCCCGCTACCCCATTTACGGCGTCGTCCCGCCGGACTTCCGCATGCTGGATGTCGGCAAGCCTGCGTCCCTGGCCGCCGCGGAAACCTTCCTGGCCGGGATCGGATAGGGAAGCGCTTTTTTTATTAACTTTGTACCCAAACGGATAAGTGCCATGCTTTTTGTGATTGAAGGACTGGATGGGGCCGGTAAATCCACCCAGGTCCGGAAACTGAGGGAATACCTGGAGAACCGCTGCGGGAATCTGGAATACATCCATTTCCCGCGTTATGATGCTCCTGTCTACGGAGAACTGATCGGAAAGTTCCTCCGGGGCGGATTCGGTGCCATCGATGCGGTCCATCCCCAGCTGGTCGCCCTGCTGTATGCGGAAGACCGGCATGGCGCCGCCCCGCAGATGCGCGCCAGCCTGGCGGCCGGCACGCCGGTCCTGCTGGACCGGTATGTCTATTCTAACATTGCTTACCAATGCGCCAAAATCAGCCACCCGGATGCCCGTGAGGAACTCCGGGAATGGATCAACAATACCGAGTACGGCCAGTTCGACCTGCCGCGTCCGGACCTTAACCTCTTCCTGGATGTTCCGATCGGTTTCGTGGAAGAGAAACTTTCCGCCCAGCGGAAGGGGAGCGACCGCCAGTATCTGGGCGGTGGAAGCGACATCCATGAGGCCAACATCGAATTCCAGAAGCGGGTGCGGGAGGTCTATCTCCGCCAGTGCGAAGTCGATCCGCGTTTCCTGCGGATAGACTGTGCAGCGGAAGACGGGTCCATGCTCCCGCCCGATGCGATTTTTGAGAAAATCCGGAAAGCCGTAGACCCCCTTCTTCCGTAAGCCATGAAACGCTCCCATTACCACCTGCGCCGCGGTTGCGCCACCCTGGTCGGCATCGTCTTCTTCGTTGCCGGTGTCCTGAAACTGATGGACCCGGTCGGCGCCGGCCTGGTCGTTGACGAATATTTCAAATTCTTCCACACCGGATTCCTGGCCTTCGCGGCCAAACCCGTCGCCGTGGGCCTCGCCCTGCTGGAATCCTTGCTCGGCGCCGCCCTGATCACGGGGTCCTACCGGAAACTGACCGCCTGGATCACATGGATCCTGACGGCGGTATTCACGGTCGTCACCCTGATCCTCTGGCTGGCCAATCCGGCGATGGACTGCGGCTGTTTCGGCGAGGCCATCCATCTGACCCATTTCCAGACCTTTGCCAAGAATGTCGTCCTGTTGCTGCTGGAGTGCGTTGCGTTCATCCCGCTGCGGCGCCTGGGGCGGCACCGCAAATACCGGGTCGCTTCCTTCTGGCTCATCGCCGCCTCCCTGGTCGGCCTGACAGTTTATACCTGGATGTACATCCCGCCCGTGGATTTCACGCCGTTCGACCTTTCCAGCCGGCTGTATGAGTCCGTCAAGGACGAGGAGGAACTCGAACCGGAAATCGTCTCCGTCTTCGTCTACGAGAAGAACGGACAGGAGGGGACCTTTACCCTGAACAACCTGCCGGATTCGACCTGGACCTTCGTCCGTGCGGAGACCCTGGAAAAAGAGAATAACCTCAAGGAAGACAATTACCCGATCCTGACCATCACGGATGCCGCCGGTGACCTCCAGGATTCCCTGGCCGTCGGGAAATTCGTCATGGCCGTTTCCGTGCCGTATCCCGATCGTCTGGACGCGGACCGCTGGACACAACTCGCGACCTTCCTTTCCCAGGCCGGCGAGGCCGGTTTCCGTCCGCTCCTGCTGACGGCTGCCACGCCGCAGACGCTCCGGATTCCGGAGGCGGTTGCGCCGGAGGCCCGCGGCGTCCTGGATGCCTGTACCTATTACTCGGATTACAAGACGCTGCTGTCCCTGAACCGCTCCAACGGCGGAGCCACCTATTTCCACAACGGCAGTCTCATCGAGAAATGGGCCCGCCGTGCGCTGCCTTCCGAGAAGAAACTCGGACGGCTCGTGCGCAACAATGCCACGGAAGTGGAACTCAGCGCCAGTACGAAGGGCCGCCAGACGTTCTGGGGCTTCTTCCTCTACTCTTTCGCCGTCCTCTTCTTCCTGTAAGAAATCGCACAAACGTAAATCCCGCGACTGGGCCAGGCCCGGTCGCGGGATTTTTCTTTTTCCTGCGAAAAGTGAACTAAAGCGTTCTCTTGATCTCGGTAATCTGGAAGGCTTCGATCACGTCGCCCTCCTTGATGTCATTGTAGTTCTCAATGCCGATACCGCATTCCATACCGGCCGGCACCTCCTTGGCGTCGTCCTTGCCACGGCGGAGCGATGCGACGTTGCCGGTGTAGATGACAATGCCGTCGCGGATCAGGCGGACCTGGGCGGTCTGGGTCATCTTGCCCTCCTTGACGAGGGAACCGGCGATCGTACCGATCTTCGGGATCTTGAACGGCTGCTTGACCAGGGCGGTGGCGACCACCTCTTCCTTCTTCTCCGGTTCCAGCATACCCTCGATACCGTCCTTCACCTCGTTGATCGCGTCATAGATGACGGAGTACAGACGGATTTCGATCCCTTCCTTCTCAGCCATGTTGCGGGCATCCGAAGACGGGCGGACCTGGAAACCGATGATGATGGCATCGGAAGCCGTCGCCAGCATGATATCGGACTCGGAGATCGCACCGACCGCCTTGTGGCTGACATTGACGTGGACTTCCTCGGTGGAAAGCTTGATGAGGGAATCGGAGAGGGCCTCGACGGAACCGTCGACGTCACCCTTGACGATGATGTTGAGTTCCTTGAAGTTGCCGATGGCGATACGGCGGCCGATCTCTTCGAGGGTCAGGTGCTTCT
>CADCRA010000028.1 GCA_902803715.1 uncultured Bacteroidia bacterium | reverse complement strand
TACCTGGACGGCTGACGAAGAAGGCGGTACCCCGGGCGTCCTCAAGCTCGACCCGAGCGTGACTGCTATCGAGTACTTCTTCTGCGCTAACAAGCAGCACACTGTCGCTACCCCTGCGAAGGTCGGTGAGGATGCTGTTAAGTACGAAATCAAGGCTGACGGTCTCGAACTGTGGGCTACGATGGAAACGCTCGATGCTACGACTGGCAAGAAGGTCAAGGCTACCGAACTTATCGCTACCATCAAGAACGGTGCAGAAGCCGGTGACAATGTCAATCCTGGTACGGGCGAAGACGCTGTTGACCCGGTCAACACCATCACCCTCAACAAGGAGAGCAACATCGCTAAGATCCTCCTCAACACCGAGAAACTCTCTGTCGCTATCGGTGCGAAGGGTAAGATCTGCGGTGACAACGGTAAGGAAGTTAAGATCACCTTCCAGGGTCAGGATCACTTCGTGGCTGACTACGTCCGCCCGATCCACATCGCTGACAAGGCTGCTGACAACTTCATCGATGCTGTCGACTACGGCGAGGAAGGCTCCTACATCCGTATCGAAGACCTCATCGCTCCTTACGATTGGCGTGGTCGTTTCTTCGCTGACTACGAGAACTACTGGGGCTTCTACGGTCCGTTCAAGGTGACCGTTGACCTGACGACTGTCACTTGCGACCTGAAGGGTATGGCTCCGAAGGTTCCTGAGACCATCGTCCTCGAAGTCAAGACCGCTGAAGAAATGCAGACCCTCGTCGGTAAGGATGTCAAACTCCCTGAGACTGAGTACGGTTTCCTGACCTACAAGAACAACGGTACTGGTGTTGATGACTTCAACTTCTTCCTCAACGTTGATGTTGAGTACGGTTGGGGCAAGATCACCAAGGAAGGTATCAAGGTTCCTGTCAAGGCTACCATCGAGAAGAAAGACTAATTTCTACTAGATTATAGAATGGGGGCAGTTCCAATCGGGACTGCCCCTTTTCTTTGTGAACGGACAACGAGGATGGCACTTATTTTGAAGGATAGCGGAAAGATTGATGAGAACAATGAATATAAAGAAATATCTGCTTCTGGCTGGCTCCCTGATTACTGCCGGAAGTTTGCTTGCACAGAATCCCCCCAGGATCCAATATCGGAAGACGGTCATTAATGCCGGAGCGTTTCCGCTGTCCGACCATACCAAGGAATATGTCTTCCACTACAAGAATGTCGGCGACTCTGCACTCGTCATCACGCGCGTTGCAGCGACCTGTGCCTGTGTCAGCGTTGATTTCTCACGGGAACCGCTGATGCCGGGCGATTCCACGACTATCACTGCCCGATACGAAGCACATACGCCCGGGAAATTCTCTCAGATGCTGACGGTCATTTCGAACTCGGACCGCAAAATCACCCGCCTGTACCTGCAAGGAGACGTAACGGAAGCGAAGAAAGAAAACGAATAGACTTCTTAATCTTCGAAAAATAAGAATGGCCTTGGAAGAAAACATCTCCCAAGGCCATCAATTTTAATGAATTTAATTAAGCAAGTCGTTGAATACCAATGCCGGGGCGGTCCGGAAGGGTAATTCTGCCCTTTTCGACAATCATTCCGGTGAAAAGGTCGTTAGAAATCAGCAGATTTCCGTCCAGGTCGGCGAAGTCGACAGCCGGTGACAATTGCGCAGCAGCGGAAACGGCGCACGAGGTCTCGGTCATGCAACCGACCATGACCCGCATGCCCTCCGCCCGTGCATAGGTCAGCATCTTCCAGGCCTCCCGCATGCCGGTACATTTCATCAGTTTGATATTGATGCCGGAATAGGCGCCTTTGATGGCGGGGATGTCCGCCAGCCGCTGGATGGACTCATCCGCAAAAATCGGAAGCGGACTCCGCTCCGTGATCCAGGCATTGTCGTCCATTCGCTCCTTGGGCATGGGCTGCTCGACCATGACCACCCCCTGCTCTGCCAGCCAATGGATCTCGTCCAGCGCTTTTTCCCGGTCTGTCCAGCCCTGGTTTGCATCGACGGCCAGCGGCAGGTCGGTAATTTCGCGGATGGTCCGGATCATCTCCTCGTCATTCTCGAGACCGACCTTGACTTTCAGGATATTGAAACGGTCGGCGCACTCCCGGGTCTTTTCCCGGACAACGTCCGGCGTATCGATGCCGATGGTGAAAGTCGTATCGGGCGCCTTGGCCGGATCGAGCCCCCAGAGCCGGAACCACGGCTGGCCGATCAGTTTGCCGACCAGGTCGTGCAAAGCAATGTCCACCGCAGCCTTGGCAGCCGTATCCCCCGGAGAAAGGCTGTCGACATACGCCAGAATGTCCTCCAGTTGGAACGGATCGGAGAACCGGCCCAAATCGACCTTTTCCAGGAACGAGCAGACACTTTCCACCGTCTGGCCGAGGTACGGGGGCATCGAAGCCTCCCCGTAGCCTGTAAACCCGTCGTAATCAATCCGGACCTGGACGTCCGGCGTTGTCGTCCGGGAATACGTCGCGACCGTGAAGGTATGGCGGAGTTGCAATTCGTAAGGTTCCCAGGATAATTGCATCCGCGCCTTGCCCCCGACCTTGTACGGTTTGGGAGCGGCGGAAGAGCAGCCGGGCACACCGATCAGGCCGGTACCGGCCGCAATCAGGGCGGAATGACGGAGAAAGGATCGTCTGTCCATGTATTTTCAGGTTGGTTCATTGCAAATATATGCAATAATACTCAATAATTATGTATATATTTGCAAAATAAAACGAACTGGTCATGAAAAAAACCACACGGCTCCGGGTCTGCATCTCGATCATCCCCATCCTGGTGCTCATAGCCCTTCTCGCCCTCAACGTCAGCATCTTCGGCAGCGACTCCATCCTCGGAGCCAGCCAGGTCGCCCTGCTCTTCTCCGCAGGCATCTGTATCTGGCTGTCCATGTGGATCTTCAAGACGCCGTGGGTGGCTTTTGAAGACGCCATCAAAAGCAACATCGGCGATGTGACGACCGCCATTGTCATCCTGTTCCTCATCGGTGCCATCTCCGGCACCTGGACCATGAGCGGCGTCATCCCGACCCTGATCTATTACGGTGTCCAGATCATCTCGCCGAAATTCTTCCTGGTCACCGCCTGTATCATCTGCGCCGTCGTATCCGTCATGATCGGCAGTTCCTGGACCACGATCGCTACCATCGGCATCGCGCTGCTTGGCATCGGAAAGGCCCAGGGATTCAGCGAAGGCCTGATTGCCGGCGCCATTATCTCCGGGGCTTATTTCGGGGACAAGATCTCTCCCCTTTCTGATACGACGGTCATGGCCTCGTCGATGAACGGCGTCCCGCTTTTCCGGCATATCCGGAACCTGATGATCACAACCGTCCCGTCCATCTGCATCACACTGGTCATTTTCCTGGTACTGGGACTGCTGCACAAGCCTTCCGACGCCGCACAGATCTCCATGTACTCGGAAGTCCTCGGAAACCGGTTCCATATCTCCATGTGGCTGCTGGCCGTCCCCGTCATCACGGGATTCCTGATCGCCAAACGGTATCCGGCGCTCGTCGTCCTGGGCCTTTCAACCCTGGTCGCCGCCATCACCGCACTGATCGCCCAGCCGCACATCATCACGGAAATCGGCGCCAAGGTCACCCAGGGCAGTCCCGCCAAACTGCTCTTCACCGGTATCATCGAGACCATCTACAATACCGTCTCGCTGGAAACGGGTGTTCCGGAAGTGGATACGCTGGTGTCTTCCCGCGGTATGATCGGCATGCTCAACACCGTCTACCTGATTATCTGCGCCCTCTGCTTCGGCGGCTGCATGCACGCCAGCGGCATGCTCCACTACCTCGCTTCCCTGCTGATTCCGCTAACACGCAGGCGGACCGGCCTGGTCGCCAGCACCGTCGCCACGGGAACCGTCCTCAACGGCATCGTCTCGGACCAGTACCTGTCGATCATCTTGACCGGCAACATCTACAAGAGCCTGTACGCCAAGAAAGGATTCGCGCCCGAACTGCTCAGCCGGTCCGTGGAAGATTCAGCGACCGTCACCTCTCCCCTCTTCCCCTGGAGCAGTTGCGGCATGACCCAGGCCACCATCCTCAGCGTCCCGACGCTCGTCTACGCCCCGTTCTGTTTCTTCAACTGGATCAGCCCACTGATGAGCATTTTCATCGCGGCAATCGGCTACAAGATCCCGCTGCTGCAAGAAGAGAAGGCTCCGGAAGCATAAAAAGAAAACGCCGGGACTTCACAGCCGCGGCGCATCCGTACTTGATATATGTTTTGAATTACGGAACAAGACTCCGTAAAGCGATATAGGGAAACGGAACGGCCCGGGGATAGACATCCAATCAGGCAGGAGACATTCAGTGCGCTCCGCGGGCCTGTTCCGTACCCTCGCCGGTATCCCCCTATTAAACCGGCGCGAGATTTCGTTGAAAAGCCGGGTACCGCAATATCCGCATCGAGGCACCCGGCGGATTTATGAAAAAGTAATTGCTGAGAAGCCATCTCATAGTCCCATGTTGGCAACCTCCGTCCCCATCTGGTTGATCCGGGCTTCGAGGTTGTTGCGAAGGGTTTTTACCGCCTGGTCATACGACAGGGATTCATCCCCGTTGACCGTCAGGCCCGAGGCCCAGCGGACCCAGTCTTTTTCGGCGGAAGCCTTGTTCAATGCAGCCTGCCGATCGATGTAGTCCAGCACCTGCTTGAAAGCCGCCCGTGCAGCCGGCCAGCGTTCCTTGACCCGCGCCACGAACGTGGCATCTTTCAGCATGTAACCGTACCAGATTGCATAATGGTAGACCGGCGTCATCCTGTAGTCGGTCTTGAACGTCCCGTAGTCGAAGTCCCACAGCGGTCCCATCGTCAACTTCCCGCTCCGGTCCTTGTACATGTAACAACTCTTCGGATGGAAGGGTTCATAGTTGCCGACAACCTCCTGGACGAACATCCAGTCGATGAAACTGTCCATGTCGACACAACTGTGCCAGGCAGCGTTCCGGTTTACGATCCAGGACTGTACGGTATTCAGGTAATTCCGGATCCAGTCCAGCTGGGTCGGGACCATGACGTCTTCATCCGGATCCTTCACCATGACCGGAAGTTTGTAGGTCCCGCCGGAGCCGCCGTGCAGGTTCTGCCGATAAGGATACAGATCCGGGAACGGGTTGGTATAGAACCGGTTTTTCTCATCCATCTCGATTCCCATTTCCAGCAGGTATCCGCCGGAAATAGCCGGCTCGGCGACATCCGCAGCCGTCATCTCCTGGATAGCGACCCGGTTCTCCGCAATCTTGATGTGTTCGACCAGATAATAATTCCCCAGATGCTCTCCGTTCAGGACCAGTTCGACATATGCCCCTTTCGGCGTCCATGCAAGGCCGCCCAGGCGGCGCCCCAACTCAAAGGCGACATCGTTGCGCAAGCGGGTGCGGTCCAGGTAATTGGCCAGCAAATCCCAGCGCTTGTCCTTCGGCATGCCCAACAGACCGGCCTTCTTGTCCAACTTGAACGCGTAAGGTTTCTTGGCATAGTTCCACGTCGTGTTTCCGCGTCCGCGGATCGAAGCGGTTCCCAGGTCCTTTATCGTGCCGTCAGCCTCCTTCAGGTAGGCATGCGAATCCGAGATCCAGGTGGTCTTGTCGGTTACGGGCGCCGCGGACGGCGTATTGACATACAAAACTGGCAGGTTACTGTCTACGGCCGGAAGGTCGGGCAGCTGCGGCTCCGCAGGCTGGGCTTCGACCGGGAAAGCCGCCATCGGCTGGAATACATTGCGGACGATCCGGACCGGCTTCTGCGTCGACTGGACCGTCACGTTCCCCTCCGTATCGGTCACCGTTACGGTAATCCCTTGGGAGAATTCGGTCGGAACGACGGCCAGCCAGCACTGCGTCGCCTCCCCGGCGGTCGCCCCGAGTGCCAGGTCGCCGCATTCCAGCGTCAACTCGGTACCGGGTGTCCGGGCCTCCTCTCCGCGGCGGAAAGCGAGGGTTGGATCCGTATCCGGGCCGGCGGTAATGACGGCCCAGCCGGAAAGCGGCTCGCCGGCATTGCCTTTGAGCGACAGAGAACGGACCCGGGCGCTGCCATACAGTTTCAGGACCAGATAACCGACAACGCTTTTAAATACCAACTGCTTATCTTGTACGTTGCCGGTCGCGGCGACCATCATGGCTGCCCCGGGCCCGAAACTGTTGTTGGCATAGGCCTGGGTCGCCGGAATCCGATAGGAGATCCGGCCGTCTTCCGTAATGGATGTCTCTGCCGCGTACGGATAAAAGGCATAGTTGCGGTCCAGGGCGAAGCCGGCATAGAACCCTTCATTCTTTTCCAGGCTGAAGGGCCCGTGATTGGCCCCGGTCGCGCCGCCGAAAACATACTTCCCGTTGCTCGTGCTCTCGAAGAGGCTCACGGCATCGCCGTGCGTCCAATGCATATGGACCACGCCGTTCTCGCTGTCCAGAAACGTCCTTGTCGTCGGCTCTTCAAAACGCGCCTCGAAAACAGGAGGCAAATCGGGGCCCTCGGCGGTACATCCCCCCAGAAATACCGCCGCGGCAAGCCCCGCAAAGCGCATCAT
>CADCRA010000027.1 GCA_902803715.1 uncultured Bacteroidia bacterium | reverse complement strand
TGAAGGGAGACGGCTCATGTCCTTGATGGAACCGAGGTTCTTCTCAAGTTTGGCACGCTGGCGGTCAACCTGGAGACGCTCACGCTTTGCAAGCTTCTCGAAGGTACCATCCTCTTTCATCTTGTCGATGGTGTTCATCTTCTTGACGGCTTTGCGGATGGTGGGGAAGTTGGTGAGCATACCGCCCGGCCAACGTTCGGTGACGCTAGGCATATTGACAGCGGTCGCCTTCTCGGAGACGATGTCCTTAGCCTGCTTCTTGGTTGCCACGAAGAGGATCTTGCGGCCGCTGCGGGCCAGTTCCTTCATCATTTCGGCAGCCTCATCAATCTTTACGATACTCTTGTGCAGGTCGATGATGTGGATTCCGTTCTTCTGGTCGAAGATATAAGGAGCCATCTTAGGATTCCACTTGCGGGCAAGGTGTCCGAAGTGAGCACCTGCATCGAGTAATTCCTGGAAATTTGTTCTTGGCATTGTTTTCTGTTGTTTTTCTGTTTTAAAAACTGTCCCGGCAGGCTTTTGCCTTGTGCCAGCGGGAATTTTTTCATCAACTCCGGAGCAGCATCCGCTGGATGGTCTCCGAAATTTTTCGCAGTTCCGGCAATCTCAGGCAGCTTCCGCGGATTCCCATCCGCCTGAAGGTCCTTCGGATTTAAACGGACCGGACTGTGGTGCGCAAATCAGTGTCAGGCTGCGATTAACGCTTGCTGAACTGGAAGCGGCGGCGTGCACCAGGCTGACCAGGCTTCTTTCTTTCGACCTCGCGGGCGTCGCGGGTGAGGAAGCCGGCGGCCTTCAGTGCAGAGCGGTAAGCCTCTTTGTCGACCTCGCAAAGTGCGCGGGCGATACCGAGCCTCAGGGCTTCTGCCTGGCCTTTGACTCCACCACCGTCGATGGTAGCCTTTACGTCAAACTGACCTGCGGTACCCGTCACCTCGAACGGCTGGTTGACGATGTATTTCAGGGTGTCCTCGGCGAAATATTCGCTCAGGTCACGGCCGTTGATCGTCATCTTGCCGGTGCCGGCTGCCACATAAACACGAGCCACAGCTGATTTACGTCTTCCAAGGGCGTTTACTGTTTTTTCCATTTGCTCTGTTTAGATTTCGTTCAACTTGATGGTTTTAGGGTTCTGTGCCTGGTGCGGATGCTCAGGACCTGCATAGATGTACAGGTTACCGATCAGCTTGTCACCAAGACGGGTCTTCGGGAGCATACCCTTAACAGCTCTCCGGACCAGTTCGGCCGGTCTCTTTGCGAGGATCTCGGCAGGCGTCGTGAAGCGCTGGCCACCCGGATAACCGGTGTAGCGCGTGTAGACGCGGTTGGTCATCTTGTTGCCTTTGAGGGCCACCTTCTCGCAATTGACGACGATGACGTTGTCACCGCAATCAACGTTCGGGGTGAATCCCGGCTTGGTCTTGCCACGGAGGACAAGCGCGATACGGGATGCAAGACGACCGAGTGCCAGATCTGTAGCATCAATGACCACCCATTCTTTCTTCACAGTCGCTTTGTTAAGCGAGACTGTCTTGTAGCTAAGTGTGTCCACTGTCTTGATCTTTAATGGTTTATACTAAAAATTGCGATCCCTACACTTTATAGGGACCGCAAAGATAAGAAGAATTTCGGTTTTATACAAATTTCTGCCGCCGGTGGGCGGTCGTACAAGCCTTTCCGATGCGGTTTTACATCGAAAGGACGGACAGCACATCGATCAGTTCCTTGTTGATCGGCTTGTCCATCTTGATGGCGCGCTGGATCGGAACATAGACGATTTCGTCGTTGGAGATGCCGACCATGATGTTGCGCTGTCCTTCCATGAGGGCCTCGATGCTGGCATAGCCCAGGCGGGATGCGAGGATCCGGTCATAAGCGCTCGGGGTACCGCCCCGCTGCAGATGTCCCAGGATGGTCACCTGCACGTTGAACTGGGGATACTCCTTGCGGACACGGTCGGCGTAGTACATGGCCCCGCCATGTCCGTCTTTCTTGGATTCGGAAACCAGGACGATCGAACTGTTCTTGCTCTTTCGCATGCCGCGGCCGATGAACTCGGCCAGCTGGTCGACGTCGGTCTGGTCCTCCGGGATGATGGCGGCTTCGGCTCCGGAGGCGATGGCGCTGTTCTGGGCGAGGAAACCGGCGTCCCGGCCCATGACCTCGACGAAGAAGATGCGGTCATGGGAGTTGGCGGTGTCCCGGATCTTGTCGACGCATTCGACGATCGTGTTGAGCGCCGTGTCGTAGCCGATGGTATGGTCGGTGCCGTAGAGGTCGTTGTCGATCGTGCCCGGCAGGCCGATGATCGGGATGTCGTATTCACGGGCGAACTGCTGGGCGCCAGTCAGGGAGCCGTTGCCGCCGATGACGATCAGGGCATCAATCTCATTCTTGACCATATTCTCATACGCGCGCTTGCGACCCTCCGGTTCCATGAACGCCTTGCAACGCGCGGTCTTCAGGATGGTGCCGCCGCGCTGGATGGTATTGGACACGGAGGAAGAGGTAAATTCCTTGAATTCCTCATTGATGAGGCCTTCGTAGCCGCGGTAGACGCCGACGACTTTCATCCCGTTGAAGATGGCCGCACGGGTGACGGCACGGATGCAGGCGTTCATGCCGGGGGCGTCGCCGCCGGAAGTCAGAACCGCTACTTTCTTGATTTCTCTCATATCGTGTTTGTTTTTGTCGTTTGTCTGTCTCGTCTCCGGCCCCCTGTGCCGGCCCGGGGCCACCTGACCACCTACAGCCCGTAGACCGAAGCGGTTTCGGTCAGCGGCGTGCCGCCCCAGCGGTCCGCCACATAATCCAGCAGGGCGAACACCTTGTCCGGGTCGTTCTCCGTCACCAGCTTGATGCGGGTATCCTTGAAATCCGGCAGCCCCTTGAAATAGCAGCTCAGGTGCCGGCGCATCTCGAAGACGCCCGTGACCGGTCCCTTCAGGTCCAGGGACAGGCGGAAATGGCGCTTGGCCAGTGCGACCCGGTCCAGGACGCCCATCGGCGGCAATTCCTCACCGGTCTGCAGGTAATGCTTGATCTCGCTGAAAATCCAGGGATGCCCGAACGAGGCGCGCCCGACCATGATCCCGTCGACGCCGTAACGGTCGAACGCTTCCTTCGCCTTGACGGCCGAATTGATGTCCCCGTTGCCGATGATCGGGATGTGCATGCGGGGATTGGCCTTGACCGCCCCGATGAGGGTCCAGTCCGCCTCCCCCTTGTACATCTGGCAGCGGGTCCTGCCATGGATCGTCAACGCCTGGATCCCGACATCCTGCAGCCGCTCCGCCAACTCTACGATGATCTTGGACTGGTCGTCCCAGCCGAGCCGGGTCTTGACCGTCACCGGCTTGCCGACCGCCTCGACGATGGCCTTGGTGATCGCGACCATCTTGTCCGGCTCCTTCATCATGCCGCTGCCGGCACCCCTGCCGGCAATCTTGCTGACCGGACAGCCGAAATTGATGTCGATGACATCGCACCCGTGGCCCCCGGCGATCTCCGCCGCCCGGTCGGCCATCCGCGCCGCCTCGACCATCGCATTGGGGAAACTCCCGTAAATCTGGATCGCCACCGGCGCTTCCTCCTCGGACGTATGCATCTTGGCAATGGCCTTCCTGGCATCCCGGATCAGTCCGTCCGACGAGACGAACTCCGTATACACCATGTCCGCCCCGCACTCCTTGCAGATAATGCGAAACGACGCATCCGTCACATCCTCCATCGGAGCCAGAAGGACGGGATGCTCTCCCAGGTTGACATTGCCGATCTTCAAGTCCATCTTTGCAAAAATACACATTTTCCATGGAAAGCGTCGCGCCCGGGAGATAAATTGACATATTATTCTTATAGGGAGGCCGCGGGGAAAGCGGTTTTTTGTTATCTTTGCAAGTTATGCTTGAGAAAATACCCCTCGCCCCCTATTACCTGACACTGAAGATCAGGCATGCCCTCTACGACAAGGGCATCCGGAAAGTTCATACGCCCGATGTCCCGACCGTGTGTGTCGGCAACATCACCGCCGGCGGCACCGGCAAGACCCCGCACACCGAGATGATCCTCCGATCCCTGCTCCGGAGTGACGACTGGGGCATGCGGGAGATCGCCGTCCTTTCCCGTGGCTACAAGCGGCGCAGCAAGGGGTTCCAGCAGGTGGACCGCCGGGGCACGGCGGATTTCTGCGGGGATGAGCCGCTGCAGATCAAGAAGAAGTTTCCAGGCGTCACCGTCGCCGTGGACAAGGACCGCATCGAAGGCTGCCGGTTCCTTACGCATCCGGAAGAGTTGCAGACCTCCAAGAAGGCGCGCCGGTGCGAGAACAAGGACATGCGTCCGGCCGATGTCATCGTGCTGGACGACGCTTTCCAGTTCCGGGCACTGAAGGCTTCGTTCAACATCGTGCTGGTCGACTGGAACCGCCCGATCTACAAGGACAAACTGCTTCCGTTCGGACGGCTGCGCGACCTGCCGGAACGGCTGTTCAAGGCGGATGTCGTCATCGTCACGAAATGCCCGGTCTATCTGGAAGACTGGGAGCGGGCAGACTGGCTCAAGCCGCTCGGCATCAAGAATTTCAATCCGGAGACCTGCGAAGGAGAGACCAAAAAGGGCAAGAAGATCACGGTGCTGTTCACCTCGATCAACTACTGCCCCCTGGAGCCGGTCTACCCGGAATGGGGCAATACCCGGTACATCTACTCGAAAATGGCCATCCTGTTCTCCGGCATCGCCAAGGATACGCCGCTCCGGCGGTACCTCTCCGACCGGTACAAGATCGTCCGGCGGTTCGCCTTCGCCGACCACCACCGGTACTCCAGCATCGATATCCGGAACATTTCCGCCGCTTCCAAGTCCGACCCGACCGCCGTCGTCGTCACGACGGAGAAGGACGCGATGCGTGTCATGGACAACAAGAAGGTGCCGCAGTCTTTGCAGGAGCGACTCTTCCAGGTCCCGATCCAGGTCGCCTTCCTGACCCCGCACGAGCAGGAAGTCTTCGAAGACCGGATGCTCTCCGCCCTCCGCCTGCCTCGTACCGAAACGGTCTGAGTTACGGCCTCCAACCGTACACCCCGACCATGGCGCCCTGGAACCCGCCGGCCTCCTGCGTGCTGAGCACACGGCCGTCCAGCGGACCACCGACCGGCGTGAACTTCTTGCCGTCAAAAGAATAACTGAACACATACTCCGTCGGGGTCACGGCCTCGACACGGAGCGTCAGCGGCTTGTCCGACGCCAGCGGTTCCTCAAAGGACTGCTCCACGGCGCCACCGCGCACCTGTTCCAGCCGGAGGACCGGCCGGCCCGAACCGGACAAGGTCTTGACGAAGGTCATCAATTGGGTGTCGCTCTGGTAAAGGGCCAGTCCGGCGCAGGTCGCGACGCTGTCCGCCTGGATCGGCATGAAGGTCATGCGGGTCTCCGCCCGGAAGGTCTTCGCCGTAATCCGCTCGCCCACGAAGGCCGGATTGCCGGCCGTCCGGATGTCCACCGGCTTGAGTCGCAGGCGCAGGCGTCCGTCCGCATCCACCGACCACCATGGACCTTCCTTGCGGCTCGACATGAAATCGAACGGTTCTTCCTCAACCGGGCCGTTCACCGCCGAGCTCTTCATCGGCCGGCGGATGAATTGCACGAAATCCCTGATTCCGTCCGCATCCCAGAGCGGACCGGGACGGAAACCGTCGAAACCGGCGATCCGGTTGGCAGCCGACAGCGCTCGCATCTCTTCATCCATGTCTACGACCGTCGGAACGGGCTCGCCCTTCGGCAGGATGACCGGCTGGCCGCCGATCCATGTCACCGGCAACAGGAAAGTCTGCCGGCCGACATTGAAATAATAATCCCCCTCATACGGCTCGACACCCAGGAACACGGCCCACCAGTTGCCGCCGGCCGTCTGGACGAGATCGGCATGGCCCGTGCAATTCACGAAAGGCGTTCGCCCGACAGGCAGGTCCCGCTGCGTCAGGATCGGGTTGATGGCGCAAGGCTGGTAAGGGCCGGTCACGGCCGATGCCTCGAAAAGGACCTCCGAATGGCCCTGCTCCGTTCCGCCTTCCGCACACATCAGGAAATACTTGTCTCCGATATGGTACAGGTGCGGCCCCTCCAGGCTGGCCGGTTCCGCCGAAGGATCGACGCCATGCCGTGCGATGGCGATCCGTTCCCCCGTCGTTTTCCCGGACCGCCAGTCGAATGCCAGCAATGCAATGTAGTTGTCCGCCTGGTACAGTCGCTTCTCACCAAAATCCTCAGGCGTCGCCGTACTGACGATCCAGGCTGAACCGTCTTCTTCGAACAGGATGCTCGGATCGATGCCGGTCACATCCGGCAGCAGCGTCGGCTCGCTCCAGCGGCCGGAAGCCGGATCGTCCGTCGTCACGAAATAATTCATGTACCCGCCGACGATCGTATTGATGATATAGAAAAGCTTGTTATGCGGATTGTAACTGATCTGCGGGGCGAACACGCCCATGACGATCGAAGTATTCCGGATCGGCATCTGGCTGTTGCGGGTCAAGGCATTGCCCAGCTGTTCCCAATGGACCAGGTCTGTGGAATGCCAGACCGGGATGCCCGGATAATATCCGAACGTCGAATTGACCATATAATAATCCTCCCCCACCCGGCAGATGCTCGGATCCGGATAAAAGCCCGGAAGGATCGGATTGCGGTATTGGGTTGCAGGATCATACGACACGGAGGGCTGGCCTTCATAGTCGAGCGGCGTGAACACGGCGACGGTCGGGTCGACGGTGCCGCGGGAACAGGCGGCCGCAAGAAGCAGGCCGGCCAGGTGAAGGAAGTTTTTCAGTTTCATGGCAACTGGGATTGTTCGTGTAAAGATACGGTTTTTCCGTCAAAGACCGCCCCGAACGTTTCTTTCTTTCAGGATTATCCCGTAAATTTGGGCAAAACAAACACCTGCTATGAAAAAAATCTTTCCCCTGCTCCTCGCGCTCCTCGTCACAACCGCAGGACACGCGAAGACCATCCACCGCGTCACATTCGAAAACGGAGGCCAAGGCCCCTTCAAGGCTGAGATCGTCGAAGACAAGGACCTCCCCGGTTATTCCATCGCCCGTCCGGCCGACCTCGCCTCTGCGGCAGCCGTCGAAGGTCCGCTGCCGGTCATCCTGTTCGGAAACGGCGGCTGTGCCCGGGAATTCTGGGGTTTCCAGAATTTCCTGACCCATCTGGCTTCCCATGGATATGTTGTCATCACGAACGGAAAATGGGCCTCCGCCCAGCCGCAACGTCCGCCGCAGCCGGCGCAGCAGGGCGCCTTCGACCGGGAGGCGATGATGGCCCAGTTCAAGAAAGTCGAAGCCGGCAACGCCGCCGATGCAAGGGATTACCTGCGCGCCCTGGACTGGCTGGAAGCCCAGGCCGGAAAGAAAAAATCAGAATACTACCGGAACGTCGATGTCTCCCGGACGGCGGCCATGGGCCAGTCCTGCGGCGGACTCCAGGCACTCATCCTCGGCACCTCCGGCGATCCGCGCATTAAAACGACCGTCCCCCTCAACAGCGGCGTAACCTCGCCCGGCGACGGCCTGTCCGGCATGATCTCCAAAGATGACCTGGCAAAACTGCAGCATCCTGTCTGCTACCTGATCGGCGGCAAGGCGGACATTGCCTACCCCAACGCGACCGATGACTTCAAGCGCATCTCCCATGTCCCCGTGGCCATTGCCAACCTGGAAGTCGGCCACGGCGGCACCTACCGGGAAGAACATGGCGGCACCTTCGCCGACATGGCCCTGCTCTGGCTGGACTGGCAGCTCAAGGGCCAGGAGGACAACGCCCTGATCTTCCGGTACGGCAAACTGCCGGCCTACCTGTCCGACTGGACCCTGACTTCGCGGAATTTCGCACAAGAACAGACCCTGCGGCTCTACAGCGAGCCCGTACAGAATGCGGAAGAAGTATCCTACAACGACTTCGGCGAGGTGTCGAATTATCGGAAAGTCAATGATCCGACGCTGACGGTCCGCCTGCCCGATCCCGACAAGGCCGACGGTTCCGCCGTGCTCATCTTCCCGGGCGGCGCCCTCGTCTCCCTTTCCTGGGACAGCGAATTCAAGCAGATCGCCGACTGGCTCAACGCCCGCGGCATCGCTGCGATCGGCGTCAAATACCGCCTCCGCACCAGTTTCCCGCCCAAGGGACCGCGCCCGGAGCCTCAGCCTGGGCAGCCGGTCAACAAGTTCCTCGCCGGTCAGGGAAAAATCTTCGACTTTACGGAATTGAGTCATGCCAACGCCAGCCCCTCCGTTCCCGATCCCAATGACAAATCTACGGACAACGCCGCCGCAGACGCCCTCCGGGCCATGGAAATCGTGAAGGAACATGCCGCACAGTGGCATATCGACCCGGCGCGCATCGGCTGGATGGGATTCTCTGCTGGCGGCGGCGTCGAACTGGCCGCCCTGATGAAAGCGGACAAGCGCCGGATGCCGGCCTTCCTCTGCTCCGTCTACGGACCTTCCCTGGTCGACATCACCGTCCCGAAGGACGCCCCGCAACTGTTCATCGCCGTCCACGCAGACCATCCGAACGTCGCGGCCGGCTGCATGGCCCTGTTCATGGAATGGAAAAAAGCCGGCATCGACAGCGAGATCCATGTCTACGGCACCAACACCGGCGGCTTCTTTGCCGGCGGCCGCAGCCAGGTATCCGACCAGAAACCCACACCCGAAGGTTTCTGGATGGAAGACTTCTACAGTTGGCTCAAGGCCAACGCCTTCGTGAAATAATACGGGGGCTTATTGCTCGAGGATTTCGTTCTGGACGCGGACGGATTCGTCGTGGATGGCGGTCATGATGGCCCGGATCGAAGCATCGGAAAGACCGTAAGCCGCTCCTTTCTGCACCATGGCTGCCAGCAGGGACTCCCAGCGGCCCGTCTGGAGGATCGCGACGTTGTGCGTCTTCTTGTAGGCGCCGATCTTGCGGCTGATATCCATGCGGGAACGCAGGAGCCAGAGGAGGTTCTCGTCGATCACGTCGATCTGGGCGCGCAGTTGTTCGATTCCTTCCTTGTAGGCCTGGCTGTCCGAGGAATTGTCCCGAATCGTCAGGCTTTCCAGCATCGTCTGCAGGGCGGCCGGGGTCAACTGCTGCTTCGCATCGCTGAGCGCGACCGAAGGATCGCAGTGGGACTCGACCATCAGGCCGTCCAGCCCGAGGTCCATCGCCCGCTGGGACAACTCCTGCAGATACTTCCGGTCACCGGCCATATGGCTTGGATCAGCGAAAAACGCCAGTTCCGGATAGCGAGTGCGGAGTTCGATGGCGATGCGCCATCCCGGATCATTGCGGTAGGCGATCGGCGCAGACGTGGAAAAACCGCGGTGGATGACGCCGAGCTTGCGGATACCGGCCCGGTTGAGGCGTTCCAGCGCACCGATCCACAGGTCCAGGTCCGGGTTGACCGGATTCTTGACCAGCACCGGCATGTCCGTACCGCTCAGGGCATCGGCGATCTCCTGCATCAGGAACGGATTGGCGGAGGTTCGGGCTCCGACCCAAACCATGTCCACCCCGTACTTGATGCACTCCAGGACATGCTTTTCCGTCGCGACCTCCGTACAAATCTTCATCCCGAGTTCTTCCTTGACCCGTTTCATCCACTTCAGGCCCGGCGTTCCGACACCTTCGAAACTGCCCGGATGGGTCCGGGGTTTCCAGATGCCTGCCCGGAAAACATGGATGCCGAAAGCGGCCAGGCCGCGGGCGGTCTCCATGACCTGCTCCTCGGATTCGGCGCTGCAAGGTCCCGCGATGCACATCGGCCGCGGAAGCGTAAAGAACCCCCATTGGGTTCCCGGAATGATATCGAGAGAATGACTCATGCTAACGGATGATTTTCTTGATGCGGTTGGCATCTTCGATGAGGCCCCGGATGCCTTCCTCGTCAAATTCGGCGATGGCCCGGCGGAATTCCTGCATCTTTTCAATATAGGTATCCATGACGTGGAGGACGTTGTCCCGGTTCTGGGTCAGGATCGGAACCCACATGTCGGCACTGGACTTCGCCAGACGGACCGTGGAGGAGAAACCGCCGGAAGCCAGGTCGAAGATATGCTTCTCGTCCTTTTCCTTGTCGAGGACCGTCAGGGCCAGGGCGAAGGAGGTGACATGGGAAATGTGGGAGACATAGGCCGTATGGACATCGTGCTGGGACGCGCTCATGAACAGCGGACGCATGTTCAGGACGTCGTACATGTCCTCGATGATCTTCAGCGCTTTCGGGGCGCTCTCCTCCGAATTGGCGAAGATGCAGGCGCGTCCGTCGAAAAGGTTCGGCATCGCCGCCCAGGGACCCGAATACTCGGTTCCGGCCATCGGATGCGTCGAGACGAACTGCTGCCGGCAGGGATGGTAGAACGTCGACTGGGTAATCTGCTCTTTCGTGGAACAGGTATCGATGACGATCTTGTCCTTCGCCTCCGTCGCCTGGAAACGGTCCAGCACCTGGCACACGATCCGAACGGCGGTCCCGACGGGGACGGACACCACGATGATATCCGAACGGTCGATGCATTCCTCCAACGGGACGATCTCATCGGCCAGGCCGATCTTCAGGGCGGCCGATGCATGGAGCGGTTCGGCCTCGACGCCCAGGATCTGTTCCGCGAAACCGCGGCGTTTCAAGTCAATGGCCATGGAGCCTCCGATGAGGCCCAGACCCACAATTCCTATTGTCATTCCTTATTTGTTTAATACTGCGCGGATCTTGCGCTCCGCGTCTTCCAGCACCGGCACCGGTGCGCAAAGGGAGATCCGGACGAAGTTCGTACCGTTGCGTCCGAAAATGAAGCCCGGGGTGATGAACACGCCCGCTTCGTGGAGGATCTTCTCCGACAGGGCCTCGGCCGGGGTCATGCCTTCCGGCACGGAGATGCCCTCCATCACCGGAGAGGCGGAGATGTCGCCCCAGACGAAGAGGCCGGCGGAGTCGCGGTCATGCTTCGCGCCGACCAGATCCATGATGCGGGACGCGACCGCCCGGCGGGCCTTGTATTCCTTGTTCAGTTCCGTGAACCATTCCGGTCCCTGGCCAAGGGCCTCGACGGCCGCCAGCTGCAGAGGCTTGAACATACCGGAGTCCATCTGGCTCTTCACCTTGAGGATCTGGGAAATGGCATCCGCGTCACCGGCCACCATGCCGATGCGCCAGCCGGCCATGTTGTGGGCCTTGCTGAGGGAATTCATCTCCAGGCAGGTCTCCTTGGCGCCGGGAACGGCGAGGATCGACAGCGGCTGGTCGTTCAGGATGAAACTGTACGGGTTGTCGTTGACGATCAGGATGTTGTGCTTACGGCCGAATTCCACCAGGCGGGCATAAAGTTCCGGAGTCGCCTTGGCGCCCGTCGGCATGCCCGGATAATTCGTCCACATGAGCTTCACGCCGGTCAGGTCCATGGCCTCGAGCGCGTCGAAATCCGGCTTCCAGCCGTTTTCCGGAAGCAGGTCGTACTTGATGATCTGGGCGTCGACCATCCGGGAAGCGGAAGTATAGGTCGGATAACCCGGATCCGGGACCAGCACCTTATCGCCCGGATTGACATACGCCATGGAAATCAGCAGGATGCCTTCCTTGGAGCCGGTCAGCGGCTGGATTTCCTTGTCCGGATCGAGTTCGACGCCGTAATAGCGGCCATACCACTTCGCAAACGCTTCGCGCAGGACCGGAAGGCCTTTGTAGTTCTGGTAACCGTGGCAGCCGGGCTTGACGGCCGTCTCGGCGAGGATGGAGAGGGCGGAAGCAGGCGGCGTCCCGTCCGGGGAGCCGATGCCCAGATTGATGATGCGGTCTTCCCCGCGGGCCAGACGGGCCTGGGAAAGGGCGTCGATTTCCCGGTTCTTGCGGGAGAAATAATACTCTTGGACGCTGAGCGTCCGGTTTGCCGGTCGGATGTTCATATCTGTAAATTCATTTTATATTGCCGAGGGATACTCTCCGAGGATGTCCAGGTCGTCGATCAGGGGACGGACGGCGGACAGCGCCTGGAGGTAGCGTTCATACGTCTCGAACTTGATGTCCGCATAGAAGAAATACTGCCATTCCTTGCCGGGAATCGGCAGCGACTGGATGCGGGTCAGGTTCATGTCATAGAACGAAAGGATCGTCAGGATATGGGCCAGGGATCCCGGTTTGTGGGGCAGGGTGAAACACAGGGACGCCTTGTCGATGCATTCCTCCGGGACGGTCACCGCATCGTCCAGGATCAGGAAACGGGTGAAATTCTGACGGTAGGTCTCGATGTTCGGAGCCAGAATTTCCAGGCCGAACATTTCCGCGGCCAGGGCCGAAGCGACCGCGCCGATCCCTTTCTGGCCGCTGCGGGCGACGTCGGCGGCACTCTTCGCCGTGTCTTCCGACTCAACCATCCGGATCCAGGGAGCTTCCCGCTCGAAAAAGGCACGGGTCTGGTTGATGGCCATGTAATGCGTATGGACTTCCCGGATGTCCTCGATCCGCTGGCCGGGCAGGGCCATCAGGTTCTGGTGGATGGGAAGATACACTTCCCCCTTGATCCGCTGCGCATGGCGGCGCAGCAAGTCGAAGTTCGGCAGGAGTCCGCCGGAGATCGTGTTCTCGATGGCCATCACGGCCGCATCGGCGCGGTCCTCTCCGAGGGACTTGAACAGCCCTTCGAATGTCGCGCATTCCACGATCTGCGGAACGATATCGTATTGGGTCTTGTAAAATTGCCGGGCCGCCTCTTCATGGAAACAGCCCGAGAAGCCCTGGATCGCTACCCGTTTCATCTTTGTCAAGTCCGTATGTTTCCCGAAGGAAAGGAAGCGGAAGGTCCTTCGGGGGATGGCCTTCCGCCTTCCTTTATATTAAACGGTAAGAATGTCCTTTTCCTTGGCGGCGATAATCGTATCGACAGCCTTTACATTCTTGTCCGTCACTTTCTGTACCTCGTCTTCGCCTTCCTTCTGGACGTCCTCGGTAATCTCGGAGGCCTTCTGGGCCTTCTTGAGCTGGTCGACGGCGTCGCGGCGGGCGTTGCGGATGATCACCTTGGTGTTCTCTCCGGTCGCCTTGGCCTTCTTGATGAGTTCGCGGCGGCGCTCCTCGGTCAGGGCCGGGACCACGCAGCGGATGATCTCACCGTTGTTGGACGGGGTGAAACCCAGGTTGGCATCCAGGATGGCCTTCGCGATCTTGCCGATCATGGAGCGCTCCCACGGCTGGATGGCGAGGGTCTTCGCATCCGGGGTCGTCACGGAAGCGACCTGCGGAATCGGGGTCGGGGTACCATAATAATCAACGGTCACATTGTTGAAGATGGACGGGTTGGCCTTGCCGACCCGGTAGGTCTTGAGGTCTTCCTCGAGGAAGTTGATCGCATCCTGCATCTTCTCGTCAGCCTTGGCCACGATGGCCTTTGCACTCTCTGTCAACATATGCTTACTGTTTTACGTTATAGTCGATTGGGGCAAATATAAGGAAAAATATCCATATTTATACATGGACCAGCGTTCCGATCTTCTCACCGTCCAGCAGACGCTTGAGGTTGCCGGGACCGTTCATGTCGAAAACGATGATCGGCATGTTCCCTTCGCGGCAGAGCGAATAAGCGGTCTGGTCCATGACCTTGAGCTTCTTTTCCAAAGCCTCGTCGAACGTCAGTTCGTCATACTTGACCGCCGTCGGATCTTTTTCCGGATCAGCCGTATAGACCCCGTCCACGCGCGTACCTTTCAGCAGGGCATCCGCACGGATCTCCAGGGCGCGGAGAGCGGCTCCGGAGTCGGTGGTGAAGAACGGGTTGCCGGTTCCGCCCGCAATCAGGGCGACGCCGCCGCGCTCGAGGACCTCGACGGCCTTGTCCCGCATGTAATACTCGGCGACCGGTTCCATCGGAGTGGCGGTAAAGACCTTCGCCTCGACGCCTTCGTCCTTGATGAACATGGACAGGGCGAGGGAGTTCATGACCGTCGCCAGCATGCCCATCTTGTCACCGTCGACACGGTCGAATCCCTTGCCGACGCCCTGGATGCCGCGGAACAGGTTGCCGCCGCCGTTGACGATCGCCACCTGCAGGCCGGCCTTGACCGCCTGCGCCACTTCCCGTGCCATCCGGGAAAGACTTTCCGTATCAAACCCCTTGCCGGCAGGGCCGCCCAGGCTTTCGCCGCTGAGCTTGAGCAAAACTCTTTTATACATAAAAATGGTTTTTTCGTGAATATTCTGTTACAAATGTACGGAAGTTTTGTTAAAAAGTTGTCCGGATACTATGAAACTTTCAAGAAACGCGTTATATTTGCGTACTGAACCTTTTGAACTATATGGCAAACGCATTCCATTATTCCATCGGAAGGAAGTTCATCCAGGCGGTGAGCGGAGCATTCCTTTTCATTTTCCTGCTCCTCCACGGCACGATCAACTTCTTCTCCGTCATTGACACTTTTACCGGCAAATTCGGTGCGATCGACGGTCTCTTCCAGAAAGGCTGTGACTTCATGGCCCTTCCGATCGTCGACATCATGGTTCCGGTGCTGGCGCTCGGTTTCCTCGTGCATATCGGCTACGGCTGCTACCTGACCTGGTACAATGTCAAGGCCCGCGGCGGTTACAAGCGTTACGAAGTGGCGAGCAAGGCCAAGACCGACTCCTGGTCCGCCAACAACATGTTCGTCCTCGGCATCGTGATCCTCGGTCTGCTGTTCTTCCACCTGACCCATTTCTGGGCCAAGATGCAGCTGCAGGAATTTACCGGCGGCATCGCAAGCAATCCGTATGACCTTCTCACCGTGACCTTTGGTCGATGGTGGATGCTGGTGATCTACCTCATCTGGTTCGTGGCCGTCTGGTTCCACCTGTGCCACGGATTCTGGAGCATGTTCCAGACCATCGGTTGGAACAACCAGATTTGGATGAAGAGGCTGAAAGTCATCGGAGTTATCGTAGCAACTTTGATTTTGCTCCTGTTCGTTGCAGTCGCAATCAACGCATTCCTGCAAGCAAACGGACTGATCTAAAGAAAGATACGGATAGATTTCCAAGGCCGGCCTCGAAAACAAGAGACCGGCCTTTCTTATAAACGCTATTTACAAACCCTTAATACACTTAACAAATGAGACAGAAAAAATTCATGCTTCCGGAGTCCGAGATTCCGACTCATTTCTTCAACATCCAGGCGGTCATGCCCAACAAGCCGCAGCCGTTCCTCAACCCTGCCACCAAGCAGCCGCTCAAGGCGGAAGACCTCTATCCCATCTTCTGCAAAGCCTGCGCCGACCAGGAACTGAACCAGACGGACGTATGGATCCCCATCCCGGAAGCCGTCCGCGAGCAGTATGCATCCTACCGCTGCACCCCGCTCGTGCGCGCCTATGAACTCGAGGAAGCCCTCGGCACCCCGGCGCACATCTATTTCAAGAACGAGAGCGTGTCCCCTGCCGGCTCGCACAAGCTCAACTCCGCCATCGCCCAGGCCTACTACGCCAAGGAACAGGGCGTAACGAACCTGACCACCGAAACCGGTGCCGGCCAGTGGGGCGGCGCCCTCTCCTACGCGACCAAGAAATTCGGCATCGACTGCGCCGTCTACATGGTCAAGGTCAGCTATGAGCAGAAGCCGTACCGCCGCAGCATCATGCAGACGTTCGGCGCTGCCATCACCCCGTCCCCGTCCATGTCCACCCGTGCCGGCAAGGACATCATCACCCGGAACCCGAACGACCGGGGTTCCCTGGGCTGCGCCATCTCCGAGGCCATCGAACTGGCGGTTTCCACCCCGAACTGCAAGTACGCCCTCGGTTCCGTCCTCAACCACGTCTGTCTGCACCAGAGCATCATCGGCCTGGAGGCCGAGAAGCAGATGGCCCTCGCCGGCGAGTATCCGGACATCGTCATCGCCTGCTTCGGCGGCGGTTCCAACTTCTCCGGCATCGCCTATCCGTTCATGCGCCACAACATCCTTGACGGCAAGAAGACCCGCTTCATCGCAGCGGAGCCTTACTCCTGCCCGAAACTGACCCGCGGCAAGTTCGAGTATGACTTCGGCGACGAGGCCGGCATGACCCCGCTCCTGCCGATGTACACCCTCGGCCACACCTTCAAGCCGGCTTCCATCCATGCCGGCGGCCTGCGCTACCACGG
>CADCRA010000026.1 GCA_902803715.1 uncultured Bacteroidia bacterium | reverse complement strand
CCGTATGGACCAGATCCCGTCCAAGGACTCCATGCCGGGTTCCCTGTACTCCGATCTCGCCAAGATCTACGAGAAGGCCGTGCAGCTCCCGTCCGGCGGTTCCATCACGATCATCGCCGTCACCACGCTGAATGACGGTGACATCACCCACGCCATCCCGGACAACACCGGTTACATCACCGAAGGCCAGCTCTTCCTCCGCGCCGACAACGACTCCGGCAAGGTCATTATCGACCCGTTCCGCTCCCTGTCCCGACTCAAGCAGCTCGTTCAGGGCAAGCAGACCCGCGAAGACCACAGCCAGGTCATGAACGCCGGCGTCCGTCTGTACGCGGACGCACAAAACGCGAAGACCAAGCTGGAGAACGGTTTCGACCTGTCCGACTATGACCACCGCTGCCTCGACTACGCGAAGGAATATGCCACCCGGCTCCTGTCCATCGACGTCAACATCAAGATCGACGAGATGCTCGACACCGCCTGGGAACTCTTCGGCAAATACTTCTCCAAGGCCGAGACCGGCATCAAGCAGGCGCTCACCGACAAATATTGGAAAGCATAAACTATGGCAATCAAGTTTCAGTATAACAAGACATCGCTGAACAACTTGGGCAAGCAGCTCAAGATGCGGCAGAACGCCCTCCCGACGTTGCAGAACAAGGAGAGCGCCCTCCGCCTTGAGGTGCGGAAAGCCAAGGAACAATCCGACAAGCTTGTTGCTGATCTGGAAGCCGCCTTGCAGCGTTACGATTATCTGGCCGCCCTCTGGAACGAGTTCGATCCGAGCCTGATCGCCGTCACCGACGTCGCCCTGGTCACGGTCAAGGTCGCCGGCGTCAAGACGCCCGACCTGAAGGACATCCACTACGAGATCCGACCGTTCAACGCCTTCGTCAAACCGGCCTGGTTCGCCGACGGCGTCGCGATCCTCAAGGAACTCACCCGCCTGGGCATCATGTCCGAGGTATACCAGGAGAAGAGCCGGATTCTCGAATTCCAGCGGAAGAAGACCACGCAGAAGGTCAACCTCTACGAAAAGGTCCAGATTCCGGGCTACAAGGAAGCCATCCGAAAGATCAAACGATACATGGAAGACGAGGAGAACCTCTCCAAGGCTTCTTCCAAGATCGTCAAGGGCAGGCATGCCGCTGAAGAAGAGGAGGAACAGGTATGATAGAGAAAATGACCCGATACAACTTCATTCTCCTCGGAGGAGAAGAAGCACAGTTCCTCGCGGATCTCAGGGAGCTCGGCGTTGTCGACATCACGCGGTCCCGCAAGCCGGTGGATGAACGTTCCACCAACCTCTTGCTGGATGCGGAAAGCCTCCGGGAGGCCATTACCTTCCTGGAGAAGCAGGACTTCCCGATGGTTGCACCGTTGCCGGTCAAGGCTGAAAACCTGGCACAGGAAACCTTCAACCTCGAGACCCGTCTGGCGGAAGTATCCGAACAGCTGGCCGAAGCCCGCAAGCAGGTGGAAGAGCGCAAGCCGTGGGGCACCTTCGACAAGAAGGCCCTGGACGATCTCGCCCGGCAGGGATACAAGGTCCGCTGGTACCGCGTCGCGAAAAAGAAATTCTCCGAAGCGTGGGCATCCGATGTTCCGCTGCAGGTCATCCAGGACGACGGCTCGACCGTCTGGTTCGTAACGGTTTCCGACGATCCGGAATACGCCTTCCCGCTGCCGGAACTGCCGGCTCCCGAGAATGACTACCACAAGCCCGAAGCCGAAATCCACGATCTCGAACGCGAAGAAATGGAAATCCAGGGCCACCTGATGGGCCTCAAGGAGCAGCTGCCTGACATGGAACGCCGCTGCGCCGCGACCCTCGCCGACCTGGATGTCTACCTGGCCGGAAAGAGCGGCGAAGCCGCCGTCGACGGCTATATCACCCTGCTGGAAGGTTTCGCGCCCGTCGAAGAAGAAGACCGGCTGACGAAAGCCTTCGACGGCATGGACATGCTCTGGTTCAAGGCCAAGGCCAAGACGGAGGACAACCCGCCGATCGAACTGAAGGGCAACTGGTTTACCCGGATGTTCACCGTGCTGACGGACATGTACGGAAGACCGCAGTACAACGGCTTCGACCCGACGCCGTATATCGCCGTCTTCTTCCTGCTGTTCTTCTCCTTCTGCATGGGCGACGCCGGCTACGGCCTGCTGCTGATCATCATCGGCTTCCTGCTGAAGAAGGTCAAGAGCTTCGCAGACATGGCTCCGCTCGTGGTCACCCTCGGTATCGGCACGACAGTCATCGGCTTTTTCTTCCATACGTTCTTCTCCATGGACCTGCTCGAATGGCAGTGCATCCCGGACGGACTGAAGAAGATCATGCTCCCGTCGAAGATCGCCGGGTATGACGGCACGATGGTCCTGGCGCTGGTGGTCGGTATCATCCACCTGTGCCTCGCCATGGTCGTCAAGGCCATCAACACGACGAAGAACAACGGTTTCGTCAATTCCCTCGGAACCTGGGGCTGGACCCTGCTGATCGTCGGCGGCGTCATCGTGGGCGGCATCGCCCTGACCGGCGTCCTCGACAAGGCAGTCACGAAATGGATCATCATCGTGCTCGGCGTCCTTTCCGGCGCAGGCATCTTCCTGCTCAACGACATCCACCGCAATCCCCTGCTCAACATCGGCTCCGGCCTCTGGGAGACCTACAACACGGTCACCGGCCTGCTGGGCGACGTGCTGAGCTACCTGCGTCTGTATGCCCTCGGCCTGGCGGGTGCCATGCTCGGTTTCGCCTTCAACTCCATCGGTCAGATGGCCCTGGGAGACGGCTCCAGCATCGTCGGCTGGGTCGGATTCATCCTGATCGTCATCATCGGCCATACCCTCAACCTGGCGATGTGCGCCCTGGGCGCCTTCGTCCATCCGCTGCGTCTGAACTTCCTGGAGTTCTTCAAGAATTCCGGCTATGAAACCAGCTCGCGCAACTATATCCCTTTACAGAAATCAAACAATAATCAATAAAAACACAACATTATGCTTAGTACATTACTTGGTTATCTCGGCCTGGGTCTCGTACTGATCCTGGGTGGTATCGGAAGTGCCATCGGCACGACAACTGTCGGCAACGCTGCAGAAGGCGCCCTGAAAGTAAGACCGGAAGGTTCCGGTAACTACCTCGTCCTCTCCGCCCTCCCGGCAACGCAGGGTATCTACGGCTTCGTCGCCTTCTTCCTCATGCTGAGAAAGATGACCTCCGATCCGCAGGGCAACGGCATGATCGTCTTCGCGATCGGCGCCTGCGTCGGCCTCGTCTGCCTCATCTCCGCGATCCGTCAGGGTCAGGTCTGCGCCAACGGTGTCGTCGGCATCAGCCAGGGTCACAATGTTTTCACCAACACCCTGATCTACGCCGCTCTTCCTGAGTTCTACGCCATCCTCGGCCTCGTCGGCGCCCTCATGGTCTAAGACAGAGATTCCGATGAAAATAGAACCGGCCGCAACGCCGGTTCTATTTTTATCCTGTCACCCTATATAAAAAGAGGTCCCGCACGCTTGTGCAGGACCCCGTTTTCCTATCTGTAAGAAGCAATTACTTCTGACGGTTCTTGTAACGCTGGTAGAATTTGTCAACACGACCGGCGGTATCGACGAGCTTGACCTTACCCGTGTAGAACGGATGGGAGGTGTTGGAGATTTCAAGCTTGACAACCGGGTACTCGACGCCATCGACCATCAGGGTCTCCTTCGTGGTGGCGCAGGAGCGGGTCACGAAGACGGTGTCGTTGGACATATCCTTGAAAGCTACAAGACGGTAGGTTTCGGGATGAATTCCTTTCTTCATTTCTTAAATATATTTAAGGTTTACTATATAGTTTCTTGCCAAAAAGCCTGCAAATATAGCCACATTTTTCGGCAAACCCAAAGAATTTCCGGATTATTTCATCCGAACCGGCTGATTGTCATACAAACTGAAGCGTTTCGCCTTGCGGATCCATTTCTGTTCCTCCAGTTTGACATGTTCCTTCGCATCCTGGAAACTCAGGTCCCCGCGCAGGTAATCTGCCAGCACGGGATCCGCCAGTTTACGGAAAAAGCCGTCGCTCAGTTCGAACTGGGAATATCGTCCGAGGAAAAACTTCATCAGCTGGAGGGTATGCAGGAGGGAATGGTACTCATATCCCGGCAGGAGCATGATCTGATAGCCGTAGCAACGCTCCCCGGCATACTGGCCGGCCGCCGGCGTGAAGGTACAGGTACGCATCAGGACACCTTCCGGAACCGGCAGCGCCTCCATCTGCGGCTTGATGAAAGGGGCGCCGAAATACTCGTACGGCCGGGCCGTACCGATGGCCGGCGTGATCGTGGTATTGTTCCAGAGCGCTCCCCCGCTGTACATGTAGCAGGTGAACATGCCCGGAATGTCCGAAGCCGGTGCAATGGTCCAGGGCAGCAACTGGATGTTGGCCTCCGTCGCCAGGGCGGAGATCACATGCAGCGGGAACCGGGCCCCGATCTCGGCATAGTACAGGTTGCAGAGTTCCCCGAGGGTCAGGCCGTGCCGGTGCGCCACTTTCGGGACGAATTCCTCCTGTTCGCCGGACGGGATGGAACCTTCCACGGACCGTCCCGCAGGATTCATGTGGTCGACAATGTACAGGGCCGGCGCTTCATCGCCCAGGTCCCGGAGCATCTGCATCAGGCGGAATACGTCCTTGGTATAGTTGAAGTACCGGGATCCTACGTCCTGGATCTCGACCACCACGGCATTGAGCGAGCGGACGGACTCCAGGTCGAACGAAATATGGTTCGTGCCCGGCGTCAGCTCGGCGTCGCGCGGATTGAAGATAATCTCCAGGTTGCCCCGTTCCTGGAACAACTGGTACATGTAACGGTCATGGGCGGTATCCCAGCAGTTCTGGGTACAGAAACAGCCGACTTTGCCGCTGAGCAGCGCCTTGTCCAGCTGGTCTTCCAGCGGGGTGGTGCGGAATGAGAACATACGATGGGGAAGGTTTTCGTTCTTGATGGAAAGCGGACTATCCGATGATGGAGCGGGCGACCTCGATGATCTGGCTGGCCAGCGCCTCCGCGGCCTCCTGGGTCGGCGCCTCGGCATAAATGCGGATGATCGGCTCCGTATTGGACTTGCGCAGGTGGACCCACTGCCGGGTCGCCTCGAAACTGATCTTGACGCCGTCGACCGTGTTGACATTCTCGTGGGCATACAGTTCCTGCAGTTTGCCGAGGATCTTGTCAATCAAGGCCTTGTCGGAGAGTTCGATCTTGTTCTTGGCAATGAAATACGGCGGATAGGTCTTTTTCAGTTCGGACACCTTCATCTGCTTGTAAGCCAGGTTGCTCAGGAAAAGGCCGACACCGACCATGGCATCGCGGCCATAGTGGCTGGCCGGATAGATGACCCCGCCGTTGCCCTCGCCGCCGATCAGCGCATTCTCCTGGCGCATCTTCGTGGTGACATTGACCTCGCCGACCGCCGCCGCCTCATAGCGTCCGCCGTACTTCTCGGCGACATCGCGCAGGGCGCGGGAAGAAGAGAGGTTCGAAACGGCGACCGGTTTGTACGGGGCCGTC
The DNA here is from genome assembly GCA_902803715.1 of uncultured Bacteroidia bacterium. Lineage (GTDB taxonomy): Bacteria > Bacteroidota > Bacteroidia > Bacteroidales > UBA932 > Cryptobacteroides. The sequence continues at coordinate 1,506 of CADCRA010000026.1, read as the reverse complement.
GCCTCTTCCAGGCTGATGCCCTCGATCTGAGCCAGTTTCGCCGCCTTGGCGAAGAGATAATCGGCCACGCTGACAAGGGTATATTCTTCGACGAACGGCTCACCGTTCTCGCAAATGAAGGCCAGCCGGTCGACATCCGGATCGACGGAGATGCCCAGGTCGGCATGTTCGAGCACCACCGTCTCGCTCAGTTTCACGAGATTCTTCGGAAGCGGCTCCGGATTGTGGGCGAAATTCCCGTCGGGCGTTCCGTTGATCAGGACGCACTCCACGCCCATCCGCTCGAGCAGCCGGGTCATGACAATCGCGCCGACCGAGTTGATCGGGTCGAGGACGACCTTGAAATGGGCATTGCGGACAGCCTCCTCGTCGACAGCCTTCAGGTCAATGACCGCCTGGACGTGTTCGTCCGTGAAATCGTGATCCGTCACATGGCCCAGCTGGTCCACGTCGCTGAAATCGAAGGCCTCGGCCGCGGCGCAGTCCAGGATCGCCTGTCCCTGCTCCGCATTCAGGAATTCGCCCCGCTCGTTGAGCAGTTTCAGGGCGTTCCACTGGCGCGGGTTGTGGGAGGCGGTCAGGATGATGCCGCCGTCCGCCTTGGAGAACACCACTGCCAGTTCCGTCGTCGGGGTCGAAGCGTAGCCGGCCTTCACGACGTCGACGCCGCAGGCGATGAGCGTACCGACAACCAGGTTTTCGACCATTTCGCCCGACATGCGGGCATCCTTGCCGACAACGACCTTGTAACGCTCCCCTTCCGCTTTCGGAAGGCGCTCGCGCAATTTCTCGCAATACGCATAGGTAAACTTGACAATATCGATCGGGGTCAGGGCCTCGCCGGGAGCGCCACCGATGGTGCCGCGGATACCGGAAATGGATTTGATCAGGGTCATATGAATTGCTTTAACTATCTTTCTGAATCTACAAATGTAAGATTTTACGCCGCGATTCCCAAAAATATCGTACATTTGCGCCCGCAAAAAGGATAATTGACCGCAAAGAAATATGAAAGGAATCTGGACCATCCTGCTGCTCATCCTCAGCAACTGTTTCATGACCCTGGCCTGGTACGGCCACCTCAAACTGCAGGAAATGAAAATCTCCGAGAGCTGGCCGCTGCTCGGCGTCATCCTCTTCTCCTGGGGCATCGCGTTTTTCGAGTATTGCGCCCAGGTACCCGCCAACCGGATCGGTTTCATCGAGAACGGAGGCCCGTTCAACCTCATGCAGCTCAAGGTCATCCAGGAAGTCATCTCCCTGACGGTCTTTTCCATCATCGCCATGTTCCTGTTCAAGGGACAGCCCTTGCAGTGGAACCACCTCGCAGCCTTCGCCTGCCTCATCCTGGCGGTTTTCTTCGTATTCCTGAAATAAGCCGGGTACATTTTTCAGGGAAAAATTTGGAAGTTCGGAAAATTGTCGTACCTTTGCAATCCCGATACATGCTGGGTTCGTATAACGGTTAGTACTCGAGATTCTCAATCTCGCAATAGGAGTTCGATT
>CADCRA010000025.1 GCA_902803715.1 uncultured Bacteroidia bacterium | reverse complement strand
ATAATTCTAAGCTTGTATCCCTGACGTTCTATATTCTATAGAATTGACGCTCTCGATCTTTAAGTTCGGTACTTGCTTCTTGTACTTAACCTTTCAATATTTTCAATGAACTACCGTTTTGTTTCAAACGGGCTGCAAAGATACGCACTTTTTCTTTTTGAACAAATTTTTTCAGGAATTTTTTTGAAAAATTTCCGATTTAGAGCCTGTAAGCGTAACTTTGCAGACGAATGAATGACTCTAGAATGGTATCTCTTTTCAAGATTATGCGGGTTTTCGCAAAAATCGGCGCCTTCACCATCGGCGGCGGCTACGCGATGATCCCGCTCATTGAAAACGAAATGGACCGGAGAGGCTGGATCAAGACCGAAGAACTTCCCGACATCATCGCGCTCGCCCAGAGCGCCCCGGGCGTCCTCGCCGTCAATGTTTCCATCTTCGCCGGATACAAGCTCCGCGGCATCAAGGGCAGCATCGCCGCCACTTTCGGGACCGTCCTCCCCTCTTTCCTGATCATCCTGGCCATCGCCATGTTCATGACCAATTTCCAGGACAATCCCATCATCATCCGCATCTTCAACGGCATCCGGCCGGTCGTCGTCTCGCTGATCGCCGTGCCGATGATCAACATGGCCCGGAAAAGCAACAAGACCTGGTGGGCCTGGGCCATCACCCTCGCCGCCCTCGTCCTGGTCGCCTTCCTCAAAGTATCCCCGATCTACATCCTCCTCGTCATCATCGTCCTGGCCCTGGCCTTCACCTGGTGGCAGGAACAACGGCAGAAGGAGGGCCGCAACCGGTAACATGGACCTGCTCCTGCTCTTCGGCGACTTGTTCGTCACCTTCTTCATCATCGGCGTCTTCACCTTCGGCGGCGGCTATGCGATGCTCTCCCTCATCCAGACCCAGGTCGTGACGGCCCACCACTGGATCAGCGAAAGCACCTTTACCAACATCGTGGCCATCTCCCAGATGACCCCGGGCCCGATCGGCGTCAACTGCGCGACGTATACCGGCTACGAGGTCCTGCTCAACAGCGGCGCCGGCCATTCCCTGGCCATCCTCGGCTCCGCGACGGCGACCTTCGCCCTCATTCTCCCTTCTTTCTTCATCGTCCTGACCATGGTGAAGTTTTATGAGAAATTCATGGGGAACAGCCTCTTCGAAGGCGTCATGGGCTGGCTCCGCCCGGCCGTCGTCGGCCTGATCGGCGCGGCGGCGATCATCCTCATGGTCGACACCTCCTGGACGGGCCTGGTTCCGCACCTGTCCGTCGTCGAGGAAAATTTCATGGACTGGAAAAGCTGGGCGCTGTTCGGAGCCGCGATGGTCGCATCCTTGAAATTCAAGGTCAATCCCATCTACATCATCATCGCCGGCGGCGTCGCCGGCCTGCTCCTTTACTGAAGTCCGACCTTCCCGAAAACATACTGGCACCAGGTGTAGCCTGCCTGGTCGAGGATATCCCCCGTATGCTCCAGGGATGACTTGAACCGCTCGAAATCCCGGTTCTCCTCCGCGCACCACTGCACTTCGGAAAGAGCGCACATGCGCGGCAGGAGCATGTATTCGAGGTGCTCGGGCGTCGCGATGTACTCGGTCCACAGGTTGGCCTGTACGCCGAGGATGTGCGGCTTGGCCGCATCGGTCAACCGCTCATACGGGTCGAACGAATAGACTTTCTCGACCGGCACATACCCGCCGATGCCGAAGGGTTCGCGATCCTGCTCCTCGCTCTGGTAATAGTCGAAATAGAAATAATCGTTCGGGGTCATGACGACGTCGAACCCGCGGCCCGCCGCCTCGATGCCGCCGGCGGCACCCCGCCATGACATGACCGTCGCACCCGGTGTCAGCTCTCCTTCCAGGATTTCATCCCAGCCGATGATCTTGCGGCCGTGACGGCCCAGGAACTCCTGCATGCGGGAGGTGACGTAATTCTGCAGACGCTGTTCCTTGGTATGGCCGGCGCCGTCCTTCAGGCCCAGGGCGCGGATGCGGGCCTGGCAACGGGGACATTGCTCCCAGCGGATCTTCGGGCACTCGTCGCCGCCGATGTGGATGTATTCCGAAGGGAAAAGGTCCATGATCTCGGACAGGACGCCTTCCAGGAATTCATAGGTTTTCTCCTGGCCCGCGCAGAGCACCTCCTCCGAGACGCCCCACGTTGTCCAGACATCATACGGCCCGCCGGTACAGCCCAGTTCCGGATAGGCAGCCAAAGCTGCCTGCATGTGCCCGGGCAGGTCGATTTCCGGGATCACGGTAATGCCACGGTCGGCGGCGTAGGCCACGACTTCGCGGATTTCATCCTGCGTATAGAATCCGCCGTACGGCTGGCCGTCGCCCACGTACGGATCGAAATTCTTCTTGACCATGGTCTCCTTGCGAACCGAGCCGACCTCGGTCAGGCGCGGGTACTTCTTGATCTCGACCCGCCAGCCCTGATCGTCGGAAAGATGCCAATGGAGGCGGTTGAGTTTATACAGGGCCATCACGTCGATATATTTCTTCGTTTCCTCGACCGTCCAGAAATGGCGGCTGGGGTCCATGTGCATGCCCCGGTAGGCAAACCGCGGTTCGTCGCGGATCTCCACGCACGGCAGGACCCATTTCACGCCCTTTGCCGGCCCTTCGCCGAACCATTCGGCCGGGAATAGCTGCCAGATCGTCTGGAGAGCGTTGTAGAAGCCCTTGAAGTCGGACGCGGTCACCTTCGCCGCTTTCCCGGTCACGGTCAGCGTATAGCCTTCCGCGGGGACCGAAGGATCGACGGAGAAGGAGAAGCCTTTTTCCAGGAGGGTTTCGGAGACAGGGCTGGCCTTTCCGGTCCGGACAGTCAGCCGGGTGGCAAAGTTCTGCAATTGTCCGGCCGTTCGGGCATCGACGCCTTCATAACTGACAGGAGCGCCGGCAAAAGAGTACGTTCCGCTCCCGGTCATGACTTCAAGAGGCTGCGGAATGACATGGATGCCGGGCGTCTGCGGCGCGGAACAGCCAAGGGCAATGGCCAGCACCGGGATCAGGGAAAGGACGAAGCGTTTCATATCCTTGGTTTTTAAAAGGGTTCTTCTACAAAAATAAACAAAAATCAGTACATTTGCAGAAGTACCCGGACATACAAATTATAATGATATGAAACTTTATCTCAAAACCCTCTGCTGCCTGGGCATGGCAGCGATGATCGTGGGCTGCGGCAACAAGAAGGCCAAGGAGGCCGAAGCGGCCGCCAAGGAACAGGCCCGCCTCGATTCCCTCCAGCAAGTTGAATTCCAAAAGAAAATGAGAGACGCAGAAGCCATGATGACCCTGCTCCCGGAGGAGCCGGTCTTCGACATCGTTACCAATCTCGGTACCATGAAGGTCAAGCTCTACAGCAAGACCCCCAAACACCGTGACAACTTCGAAAAACTCGCCCTTACCGGCTATTACAACGGACTGCTCTTCCACCGCGTCATCGACGGGTTCATGATCCAGGGCGGCGACCCGTATACCCGCGACGCCTCCCTCGCCGACAAGTACGGCCAGGGCGGCCCGGACTACACGATTCCGGCCGAGTTCATCCCGGAGTACACCCACAAGAAAGGCGCCCTCGCCGCTGCCCGCAGGGGTGACGCTGCCAATCCGATGAAAGAATCCTCCGGTTCCCAGTTCTACCTGGTGCAGGACGAAGCGGCTTGCAGTTCCCTCAACGGCGACTACACCGTTTATGGCGAAACCATCGAAGGCCTGGACGTCATCGACAAGATCGCCAAGGTCGAGACCAACAACCGTGACCTCCCGATCAACCCGGTCCAGATCATCGAAATCAAGCTCGATCCGGTCTCCAGACCTGTCGCTCCGACGACTCCGGCCGAATAAAAACGAATAAAACCGAAAAATTCAACCTTTTTATCGCTTTTTCTTTCATTTTCGTTTCGCAATGGCACAGACCTTGCAATAAAAATAAATGAATAGTTTTTTCATAGGTTAAGTTTTAGGTTAGAATTGCGAACGCCTTCCGATGGGAATCGGGAGGCGTTCAACTTTATCCAATCAAAGCTGCAATAACCAAGAGAATCCCGTACTCAAAAAGCGAGAGTCAGACGGAAACCAGGTGTCGGTCGCATCTCCGAGGCGATTTATTTAAGAACTATCGTTGCTGCAGAGTCGCAAACAACAATATGCAAAAAAGGGTGGCCAAAACGATGGTCACCCTTTCTCTTAAAAACTGTTTGCTAGAAAATGTAGCCGACCGAGAGTTTCAGGACACCGGTGTAACGGTCCATTCCTTCGGTCTTGATCGTATTGACAAGACCCATGTCGAAGCTGGCGGCCAGCTTGACATGCTGGAGGATATCCAGGCCGACACCGCCGCCGAACATGACGTTGAAACGACGGAGGTCCTTCTGGTTGTCATAGATGCTCTCATAATCAGCATCACCGGACTTCAGCGCGGCGGAGACATTGTAGGAAGGAACCGGTCCGGCGAAAACGGAGAGGTCCAGGACGTCACCGAGCGGAAGATAAAGCTTCGCACGCAGCGGAATGTCTACATAAACGTCACGGAAGGAATTTCCGGAGATGTCCATCCAATCCTTCTTGGTGAACAGGGAGGCATCGATACCGGCGGATACGCCGAAGATCTTGCCGAGGCGGGCGACGCGCTCGACGGAAAGGACGTAACCGGCAGCGCCGTCTTTGCCCGTTTCCTTCTCATCGACACGGTTGACATAGCCGCGGCCTGCGATGCCGAGGCTGACGCTGGTCTGGGCCAGCGCATTCGTTCCGAAGAACAATCCTGCAACAGCGAGGATGCAAACAAACATTTTCTTCATATCCGTAAAACTTTAGGGAAGGTGCAATTAGTCACTGAGGGAGAAACGCTTGAAGGCAACGACCTTCGCCTCTTTGTCCGCAGATGCGATGTAGTTGGCGACGGAGATCTTGTTGTCCCAAACGAAATCCTGCTCCTCAAGGGTCTGCTCCTTGAAGAACTTGCCGAGTTTGCCCTTGGCAATGTTCTCAAGCATAGCCTCCGGCTTGCCGGCCATCTTCGGATCCTCAGCCATCTGCTGCTTGTACATGGCGAGTTCCTTCTCTACGAGCTCCGCAGGGCAGTCAGCCTTGCCGACGGAAACCGGGTTCATGGCGGCAACCTGCTGGGCGACGTTCTTGCCGACCTCTGCAGGGACTTCCTTGTTGAAGGCGACGATGGCGCCGAGCTTGCCGTTGAAGTGGATGTACTGGGCGATGAACGGGGCCTCGAGGGTCTCGTAGCATGCGAGGACGTGCTTCTCACCGGTCTTGCCGGTCTGGGCGGAGATTTCCTCTTCGACCGTGTGGCCGTTGGAGCAGGCAGCAGCCTTCAGGCCTTCGGCGTCAGCCGGGAAAGCCTTGATGGCAGCGTCGGCGATTTCGCCGGCGAGCGCCTTGAAATCAGGGGTAGCGGAGACGAAGTCGGTCTCGCAGCCGAGGCAGACGAGGACAGCCTTGCCGCCTTCGATGCGGGCGAGGACAGCACCTTCGGTGGTCTCACGGTCAGCGCGCTTGGCAGCAACGAGCTTGCCTTTCTCGCGGATGATGTCAACAGCCTTCTTGAAGTCACCTTCGGCCTCGATGAGGGCCTTCTTGCAGTCCATCATACCGGCGCTGGTCATCTGACGCAGTTTCATTACGTCCTTAGCAGTAATTTCCATAATGTATTTCTGTTAATTTTAATGATTCAACAATGAAAGCCCGTGTGGCCCTTTACTGCAACTCAGCAAAAGTCCGCACAGGCTTGTATTCTTTGGCAGAGCAAGATTATTCAGCCTTTGCCTCTTCTGCAGGAGCCTCAGCCTCTACGTCGACCTTGGTACCCCTGCGTGCACGGAGCTTCTTTCCTGCCGGCTGCTCCTGGGCGGGAGCGGCCTCAGCTTCTTTCTCCTTTTCAAGCTTTCTTTCGTTCAATCCCTCCTGGATGGCGGCGCAGAGGACATCGACGATCAGTTCGATGCTCTTTGCGGCGTCGTCGTTAGCCGGAATCACATAATCAATCGGAGTAGGATCGCAACAAGTATCAACCATAGCGATAACCGGGATGTTGAGACGGTTTGCCTCTTT
>CADCRA010000024.1 GCA_902803715.1 uncultured Bacteroidia bacterium | reverse complement strand
GAGTCCGTTGGCGCGGAGGAAGCCGATGACGGTCTCCGTGTCGACGTCGTACTGGTGCTTGGTCGGCTCCATCGGTTTCGGCTCGATCAGGAAGGTGCCGGTGAATCCATTGGCGCGGGCATAGTCGCGGGCGGCTTTCAGCATGCCGGCGAGGTGGTCCTTTTCGCGCTGCATCATCGTGTTGAGGAGGCTGGAGTAGCCTTCACGGCCGCCCCAGAAGACATAGTTCGAACCGCCGAGTTTGATCGTCGCGTCGATGGCGTTCTTGATCTGGACGGCCGCGCGGGCTACGACGTCGAAGTCCGGGTTCGTGGCGGCGCCGTTCATGTAGCGCTTGTGTCCGAAGACGTTGGCCGTACCCCAGAGGAGCTTGATCGGGGTGCCTTCCATCTTGGCCTTGACATAGTCGGTGATCTCCTTCATGCGGGCCTCATACTCTTCGATGGTGTCGCCTTCCTCGACGAGGTCGACGTCGTGGAAGCAGAAATATTCGATGCCGAGTTTTTCCATGATCTCGAAACCGGCGTCCACCTTGTTCTTGGCGCGGCACATCGGGCAGGCACCCTCGTCCCATGCGTAGGTGCGGGTCTGTCCGCCGAACTGGTCGCCGGAGGCGGCACCCAGGGTGTGCCACCAGGCCATGGCAAATTTCAGCCAGTCTTTCATCTTCTTGCCGAGGATGACGCGATCCGGTTCATAGTAGTGGAAAGCCATCGGGTTTTTGCTGTCGGGACCCTCGAACGGGATCTTTCCGACCTGCGGGAAGTACTCTTTCATAATTCGTTCTGTGTTATTGTTTTTGTTATTGCAGATCTTTTTCCAGTTCCGTCTTCCAGGCGGCGTATGCCTCGGCGTATTCTTCCTGGCAGACCGGTTCGATGACCTCCAGCCGTTCCAGGGTGGAGAAGGCCTCGTGGTGGTCCTTGTAGATGCCGGCGCCGATGCCCGCACCCTTCGCTGCGCCGACGCTGCCGTCGGTGTCGAACAGTTCGATCGTCGCTCCGGTGACGCCGGCCAGGGCTTCGCGGAACACCGGGCTCAGGAACATGTTGGCCTTGCCGGCGTGGATCTTCCGGATGTCCATGCCCATGCCGGCCATGATGTCCATACCGTATTTGAAGGAGAAGACGATGCCTTCCTGGACGGCGCGGATGATGTGGCTGCGGCTGTGGATGTTGAAGTCCAGGCCGAAGATCCGGCAGCGGGTCTCACGGTTGCCCAGCATGCGTTCCGCCCCGTTGCCGAAAGGCAGGATGCCGACCCCTTCGCAGCCGATCGGGACGGCCGCGGCGATCTGGTTCATCTGGGTATAGTGGAAGTCTTCGTTGCAGACGTTCTGGCGTACCCAGGAGTTGAGGCGGCCGGTGCCGTTGATGCAGAGCAGGATGCCGAGACGGTCCTGTTCCGCGCTGTGGTTGACGTGGGCGAAGGTGTTGACCCGGGACAGCGGGTCATAGTTGACATGGCCCGAGACGCCGTAGACGACGCCGGAGGTGCCGGCGGTCGAAGCGATTTCTCCCGGTTCGAAAACGTTGAGGGACAGGGCATTGTTCGGCTGGTCACCGGCCCGGTAGGTAATCGGGATTCCTTCCCGGAGTCCGAGTTCCTCGGCGGCGGAGCGGCTGACGCGGCCCTGCTCGGCGAAGGTCGGGACGATGTCCGGCAGGATGTCCTGCGGGAAACCGAACCAGTCCATCAGGAATCCGGCGACCTTGCCTTCCTTGAAATCCCAGAACATGCCTTCCGACAGGCCGCTGACGGTGGTGCAGGCCGTGCCGCTCAGTTTCAGGGCGATGTAGTCGCCCGGCAGCATGATCTTGTGGATGCGCTGGTAAAGCCGGGGCTCGTTTTCCTTGACCCAGGCGAGTTTGGCGGCCGTGAAGTTGCCCGGCGAGTTGAGCAGGTGGCTCAGGCATTGCTCCTCGCCCAGGGCCTCGAACGCCCGGTTGCCGTACGGGACGGCGCGCGAGTCGCACCAGATGATCGACGGGCGGAGCGGCTGCATGTCCCGGTCGACGCAGACCAGGCCGTGCATCTGGTAGGAGATGCCGATCGCCGCGATGTCCCGCGCGACGGACGAGGTGTCCGGCTGGCGGCCGGTGCCGCTGACATTGCCGGGTTTCAGGCCGGCGGCCTGCGCCAGGACCTCCTTGGTGACATACTTGAGGTTCTGCCACCACATTTCCGGTTCCTGCTCGGCCCAGCCGGGCTGTTCCGACAGGATCGGGGCTTCTAATTTGGGATAGTAGGAAGTTGCGACGCATTTTCCGGTCTGGGCGTCGACGATGGAAGCCTTGACCGAGGAGCTTCCGACATCATATCCGAGGAGGTACATTTCAATTGCTTTCGTTTAGACATTCGCAAATTTAACATTTTTCCCGAGAAATCGATACGTGTGCGCGCATTCCGTTGATTATTTCACGAATCAGGAAAAAAGTGCTATCTTTGCAAGAATATAAAATATTCATGACCATGCAGCGTTTCGTAACTTCAGAAATCCCTGAAGGCTTGACCTTCGACGACGTTTTGTTGATCCCGGCCCGCTCGGAAGTCCTTCCGAGAGACGTGGACGTCACGACCCGGTTTACCCGGGATATCACCATCCATACCCCGATCGTGTCCGCCGCCATGGATACCGTTACCGAGGCGGATCTGGCTATCGCGATGGCCCGCGCCGGCGGTATCGGCGTGATCCACAAGAACATGACCATTGAAGCCCAGTGCGAGCAGGTCCGCCGTGTCAAGCGTGCGGAGAACGGCATGATCTATGATCCCGTCACGATCGCTCCCGACGCGACGGTCGGCGAGGCCCTTGCCATGATGGCGAAGCACCACATCGGCGGCATTCCCGTCGTCGACGGCCAGGGCTACCTGATCGGCATCGTGACCAACCGCGACCTGCGTTTCCATGTCGACAACCGCCGTCCTGTCTCCGAGATCATGACGAAGGAGAACCTGATCACCGCCCGCAAGGGGATCAGCCTGACCGATGCGACGGACATGCTGATGCGCAGCAAAGTCGAGAAACTCCCGGTCGTCGACGAGAACAACCGCCTGGTGGGCCTGATCACCTACAAGGACCTGATGAAGATCAAGGACAATCCGATCGCGAGCAAGGATTCCCGCGGCCGTCTGCTGGTCGCCGCGGCCGTCGGTGTCAAGTCCGACACCATCCAGCGCATCGAGATGCTCCAGGCCGCCGGTGCCGACGCCGTTGTCATCGATACGGCCCACGGCCACTCCGCCGGCGTGCTCGACGTGATCGCCAAGACCTGCAAGGCTTTCAGCAAGAAGGATATCCAGATCGTCGCCGGTAACGTCGCGACCGCGGAAGGCGCCAAGGCGCTGGCTGATGCCGGCGTGGACGCTGTCAAGGTCGGCATCGGTCCCGGCTCGATCTGCACCACCCGCATCATCGCCGGCGTGGGCATGCCGCAGCTGACGGCCGTCATGATGGCCGCCGAAGCCCTCAAGGGCAGCGGTGTCCCGGTCATCGCCGACGGCGGCATCCGCTATTCGGGCGACATCACCAAGGCCCTCGCCGCCGGTGCCAGCACCATCATGGCCGGCTCCCTGTTCGCCGGAACCGAGGAGTCCCCGGGCGAGACCATCATCCTGAACGGCCGCAAGTTCAAGTCCTATCGCGGCATGGGTTCCCTCGAGGCCATGGAGAACGGTTCCAAGGACCGTTATTTCCAGGACATGGAAGCCGACATCAAGAAACTGGTCCCGGAAGGCATCGTCTCCCAGGTCCCGTACAAGGGTTCCGTCGCGGAAGTTGTCTACCAGCTGGTCGGCGGCCTGCGTGCCGGCATGGGCTATGTCGGCGCCGGCAACATCGAAGCGCTCCGGAATGCGAAATTCGTCCGCATCACCCATGCAGGCTTCGTCGAGAGCCATCCGCACGACGTGACCATCACCAAGGAAGCTCCGAACTATTCCCGATGAGACGCAGCCTTGTCCTCCTGGTCCTGACGGCCCTGTCCGTCTGTGCATGCAAGAGCGTATCCTCCTACATGCATGACGGGGAAGTCGTGGCCAAGGTGGGCAAGCACAAGCTTTACGCCGCCGAACTGGAGGAGTTCATCCCCGGCGGCGTCAGCACCGAAGACAGTACCCGGCTGGCGCTCCAGTACATCAACAACTGGGCTTCGGACCGCCTGTTCATGGACATGGCGGAGAGCGAACTGACCAAGGGGGAGAAGGATCTCTCCCGCGAGATCGAGGCCTACCGGAGTTCCCTGCTGAAGTACCGTTACGAGCAGAAGTACATCAACCAGCGCCTGGATACGGCGGTGGCCCGCCAGCAGATCGAGCAATATTATGAGGCCCATGCCGAGAACTTCCGGCTGGTCCGGCCGGTGGTCAAGGCCCGTTTCGTCCGCCTGTCCAAGGACTCTCCGAACCTGTCGGCCGTCCGCAGGAACCTGTCGGCGCAGGAAGATGACGACATGGTCGTCTCCGACTCCCTGACCTATGCTTCGGCGCTCCGCTACACCGATTACGGCCAGCGCTGGATCGATATCGCCGTCCTGGCGCGGGAGTTCGAGATCGATTACCTCTCCCTCCAGTCTGCCATGAAGAACGGCCTGGTCGAACTGCCCGACGGGAAAGGGAACATCGGCATCGCCTATGTCTCGGAAATGATCAAGGCGGGGGAGCCCGGACCGGTCGAATACTACGAGGACCAGATCCGGGAAACGATCCTCAGCACCAGAAAACAAACCCTGTTGTCCGGTTTGGAACGAGAGTTGATAGAAAAGGCCCGGAAACAGGAAAATTTTGTGATATATTGATATGAAGGCACTCAAAGTCATTTTGTCGGGCCTGCTGGCGGTCCTTGCGTCCGCCGCATACGCCCAGACATATCCGCAAGGCCTGGTCAACAAGACGATCGCGGTCATCGGCAACGAGATGATCACGATGTCGCAGCTGGAGCAGGAACTCCAGATGCAGCGCATGCAGGCGGGTTTCTACTCGGACAAGAACATGCGTTGCGAGATGCTGGAGCGTCTGCTGGAAGCGAAACTCTTCCTGATGCAGGCCCGCATCGACTCCCTGGAAGTCAGCAACGACATGGTTGACAGCGAACTCAACAACCGTGTCGACCAGATCCGCTCCCAGCTCGGCGGAGACGAGCAGGTGGAAGAATATTTCGGAAAGCCGTTGTACAAGCTCCGCCAGGAATGGCGCAAGTCCCTGGAAGAATCCAGCCTTACCCAGCAGATGCAGAGCGACATCGCCAGCAAGGTGCCCGACCTGACCCCGCATGATGTCAAGGAATACATGGAGAACGCCGATCCGGATGACCTGCCGGTCGTCCCGATCCGGTACCAGCTGAGCCAGATCTGCATCTATCCGGACCGCGAAGCTGCGGCCCTGGCCGTGAAGGAGAAACTGCTGGACATCCGTGAGCGCATCCTGAACGGCGAGAAATTCGCCACCCTCGCGCGCATCTATTCCGAAGACCCGGGCAGCGCCCGCCGCGGCGGCGAACTCGGCATGGCCTCGAAGTCCATCTTCTGGCCGGCTTTCTCCGATGCCGCCATGTCCCTCAAGCCGGGCATCATCTCACAGATCGTCGAGACCCCGGACGGCTTCCACCTGATCGAAGTCCTCGAGAAGAAAGGCGACATGTTCAACGCCCGCCACATCCTCATGAAGCCGCAGTATACCGCCGATGACATGAACAAGGCCTTCAAGACTCTCGACAGTCTCCGCACCGAACTGCTGAACGGAGCCGTGACTTTCCCGCTGGCGGCCCGTTACTATTCCCAGGATCCTGCCACCCGTACCAACGGCGGCCAGATGGCCGACCCGAATACCGGTTCTTCCTATTTCGAGATCGACCAGCTCAAGCCCCAGGACTACCGTGCCATCAAGGACTTGAAGGAAGGCGAGATCTCCGAACCGGTCGAGTCCCTCGACAACGAAGGCCGGGACGGCAACACCGTCTACAAGATCATCAAGGTCGACAAGATCATTCCGGCCCATACCGCCACATTCGAGAACGATTTCAGCCAGATCGAGGGTTCCGTCCGCCAGGAAAAGGCCATGGCCGCCATCAATGCCTTCGTAGACGAGAAACTCAAGACGACGAAAGTCTACATCGATCCGATCTTCGCAGACTGCGACTTCTCCCGGGAGGGATGGAAGAAAGCCGTCAGCCAGGCTGCTGAGTGATCATGCGGAAACGGATTCTCCTGACCATCCTGCTGGCGCTCGCCGGCCTCGTGAGTCTTCCAGCCCAGAACAAGACGGAGCAGAAGGACTCGCTGGTCCGTCTGTTGAGTTCCCAGAACTTCTACCAGGATATCGACAGTTCGGGAGAGACCTACCGGGAAGTGTCCGGTGAGGCCCGTTTCCTCCACAACAATACCTTCCTGCTCTGCGATACCGCCCTGTGGCGGGTCGACCGGCAGATCATCGAGGCCGTCGGCCATGTCCGGATCCTCCAGGAGCAGACCGTCCTTTCCGGCGACAAGCTGACTTATTACATCGAACGGGACCTGGCGGAATTCCGCGGTTCCGTCGTGCAGCTCGAAGACAAGGACCACAATATGCTCCGGACGCGTCACCTGGACTACAACACCAAGGACAGCCTGGCGATTTTCCTGGGCGGCGGAGCCATGAAGGACAAGGACGGCCAGATCATCGAGAGCGAAGCCGGTACCTATGATGCGAAGTCGAAAATCTTCACCTTCGCCGGCAAAGTCAACATGTTCACGGACTCCGTCTTCATCCGGACCAGCCGGATGGTCTACGACACGGACCGGAACATGGCTACGTTCGATCAGAACATCGATGCCTGGAAAGATGATGACATGCTGTCCTCCCAGGCCGGCTGGTATGACCGCAACCGGGAACTGTTTTTCTTCCGGAACCGGGTCCATGGAATGACCCCCGACCAGGAAGTCTGGACGGATTCCCTGTATTTCTGGCGGAATACCCGCAATGTCGAGATGCAGGGCGTCTCCCAGTTGACCGATACGACCCGGAACGTCTTTGCGCTCGCCCGCCGCATGGAATACGTGGACTCGCTCTCCCGCATGGTCCTGACCCGGGACGCGGCGGTTGTCGGCATTACGCAGGAAAAAGGAGCGCCGAAAGATACGGTGTATTTCGGCGGGGATTCCCTGATCTACCGCACCGTCCCGATGTGCGACGTCTCTGAAGTCGCCGTCGGGAACGCCAAAAAACGGCTGGACGACCTGGCCCTGGACGCCGTGGCGAACTACCGGAAAGAAGCGGCTGAAGCGGCGGAAAAAGCCCGCCAGGAAGCCCTTCAGAACAATCCTGACCTGATGCAGAACCAACCGCCGGCCGCCGCACAGCAGCCGCCCGCTGGATTTGAAGTGCCGGAAGAGGAGCCGGAGGAGGACCTGGTGCCTCCTGCGGATTCGACTTTGCAGGCGCCGTTGGATTCCCTGGGCCGCGCCCTGACCGATACCCTTTCCTCCGCTTTGGCGGACAGCCTGTCGCTGGCTCCGCCGGATTCGACGAAGATCGGATTCCTGACGGCGCTGGGCAATGTCCGGATGTTCCGGTCGGATATCCAGATGGCCTGCGATTCTCTGGTCTATACCGACCTGGATTCCCTGGTCCGCATGTACCGGGACCCGGTTGTCTGGAACGACGGCAACCGCCAGTATTCCGCGGACAGCCTGTATGCCGTGATCAAGAACCGGGCGCTGGAGAAGGCCAGCCTGATGTCCAACGCCTTCATCATCATCGAAGAAGAACCGGACAAGTGCTATGACCAGATCCGCAGTACGGAGATGCTGGCCTACTTCGACGGCGAGGGCGGCCTGCGCCGTTTCGATGCTCTGGGCGAGGCTTCGGCCATCTTCTACCTGAAGGAAGACAGTACCTTCGCCACGGTCAACAAGAGCCAGGCGAAGATGCTCTATGCCCAGTTCCGGGACGGAGACATCGACCGGGTCTATTATTTCGACCAGGTGCAGAACGACGCCTCTCCGCTGGCGCAGATGAAGCAGGATGACCGGGTGCTGAAGGGTTTCAACTGGCTGCCGGACCGCCGTCCGAAGAGCAAGGAAGACATTACGCCGCTTTCCCTGCGTCCTTCGGAGCGGAAATCGTATGAATCCCGGCCCAAGGCCGAATTCAAGGAAACCGATATCTATTATCCGGGTTATATGTCCGGCGTATACAAGAAGATCCGCGAGCAGGAGGCCGCCAAGGCCCGCCGCCGGCAGGAACAGGAAGCGGCCAAGGCCCGGGAGGACTCCCTCCGTCTGCAGGATTCGCTTTCTATCGCCGACACCCTCGCCGATGCCGTCCTGCCGCCGGTCGACAGCCTGGCTGGGGAAACCCCTGTCCTTCCGGCTGCCGATTCGCTGGCATCGCCCGCCATCCCTGTCGCTACGGATTCCGTGGCCGTCCGGGATTCCGTCGCCGAGCCGGTCGTCCTGGATGCCGCAGCCTTGAAGAAGGCGGAACGCGAGGCTGCCCGTGCAGAGCGGGAAGCCGCCCGTGCCGCGCGCCAGGCCGCTAAGGAGGCCCGTTGGGCACGGCTGGACAGCCTGGATGCCGCCAAGGCGAAAGTCAAGGCGGACAAGGTCGCGGCCAAACTCCGGCAGAAGAAACTGAAAGCCTTGCAGGCGGCCGAGCGCCAGGAACGCAAGGACCAGGCGAAACTGGAGCGCTACCGCCGCAAGTACGAGGCCCGCAAGGCCCGTGAGGAAGAGCGCAAGCGCAAGAAAGAAGCCTCCGCGGCGGCGGAGGCTCTCAAGGATGAAAAGCCGGAATAATCGATTCCGGTTTTTTTATTTGATGACGCCGAGTTCGCGGCCGACCTTGATGAAGGCGGCGATGGCCTTGTCGAGGTGCTCCTTCTTGTGGGCGGAGGAGAGCTGGACGCGGATGCGGGCCTGGCCCTTCGGAACGACCGGATAATAGAAACCGGTGACGAAGATGCCTTCTTCGGCCATCTTGGCGGCGAATTTCTGGCTGAGCGGAGCGTCGTAGAGCATCACGGCGCAGATGGCGCTCTGGGTCGGCTTGATGTCGAAGCCGGCGGCGATCATCTTGTCGCGGAAGTAGGCGACGTTCTCCTGCTGGCGGTCATGCAGTTCGTTGCTCTCAGCGAGGATCTTGAACATTTCGATGGCTGCGGCGGCAATCATCGGAGGGATCGAGTTGGAGAAGAGATACGGGCGGGAACGCTGGCGGAGCATTTCGATGATCTCCTTGCGGCCGGTGGTGAATCCGCCGACGGCGCCGCCGAAAGCCTTGCCGAGGGTGCCGGTGAAGATGTCGATGCGGCCGTAGCAGTCGAACTGCTCGGCAACGCCACGGCCGGTCTTGCCGACGACGCCGGCGCTGTGGCTCTCATCGACCATGACGAGGGCGTCATACTTTTCGGCGAGGTCGCAGATCTTGTCCATCGGGGCCACATTGCCGTCCATGGAGAAGACACCGTCGGTGCAGATGATGCGGAAACGCTGGGCCTGGGCTTCCTTGAGGCAGCGCTCGAGGTCTTCCATGTCGGCGTTGGCGTAGCGGTAGCGGACCGCCTTGCAGAGCCGGACGCCGTCGATGATGGAGGCGTGGTTCAGGGAGTCGGAGATGATGGCGTCTTCCGCGGTCAGGAGCGGCTCGAAGACACCGCCGTTTGCGTCGAAACAGGAAGCATAGAGGATGGTATCCTCGGTATGGAAGAAGTCGGAGATCGCTTTCTCCAACTGCTTGTGGAGATCCTGGGTGCCGCAGATGAAGCGGACGGAGGACATGCCGTAGCCACGCTCGTCCATCGCTTTCTTCGCGGCCTCGATGAGGCGCGGGGACTCGGCGAGGCCGAGGTAGTTGTTGGCGCAGAAGTTCAGGGCGACACTGCCGTCTTCGAGGGTGATTTCCGCGCTCTGCGGAGAGGCGATGTTGCGTTCGTTCTTGTAGAGGCCGGCCTCTCGAATGGCCGTCAGTTCATCCTGCAGGTGTTTCTGGAATTTTCCGTACATGGTATTTTGTGTTTTTAGTGTCCTTTTGTCTTACAAATTTATGTTTTTTCGTTCAAAATCCCATAATTTCATCATTAATTCTACATTGTTTCCGAAAAAAACGTAAATTTGTGGACACATAATTAATGCAAGACTATAACATGAAAAATGTACTTGTAATAGGTTCGACCGGACAAATCGGATCCGAACTGACTATGAAACTTCGCGGCATGTATCCCGACGGGAACATCGTTGCGGGTTATATCCCGGGTGCCGAACCGAAAGGCATCCTTCTGGAAAGCGGTCCCGCCGAACTGGCCGACGTCCGCAACGCGCAGCAACTGGCCGCCATCGTGGACAAATACCGGATCGATACGATTTACAACCTGGCCGCCCTGCTGTCCGCCGTCGCCGAACGCAAACCGCTCCTCGCCTGGGATATCCAGATGAACGGCCTGATCAATATCCTGGAAGTCGCCCGCGAGAAAGGCTGCGCCGTCTTCACGCCGAGTTCCATCGGCTCCTTCGGTCCCGAGACCCCGCACATGAATACCCCGCAGGATACGATCCAGCGTCCGCGTTCCATGTACGGCGTGACGAAAGTCGCCACGGAACTGCTCAGCGATTACTATTTCCACAAATACGGCGTCGATACCCGTTCGGTCCGTTTCCCGGGCCTGATTTCGAACGTGACCCTGCCGGGCGGCGGTACGACCGACTACGCCGTCGAGATTTACTATGCCGCCGTCAAGGGCGAGGAGTTCGTCTGCCCGATCGCGGCCGGTACCTACATGGACATGATGTACATGCCGGATGCGCTCAAGGCCGCCGTCGATATCATGAACGCCGACCCGTCCCGGCTCATCCACCGCAACTCCTTCAATATTGCGTCCATGAGCTTCGATCCGGAGATCCTCTACAATAAGATCAGGGAAACGTATCCGGACTTCAAGATGCGTTACGAAGTCGATCCGGTCCGCCAGGCCATTGCAGACTCCTGGCCGGACAAGATGGACGACAGTTGCGCCCGTGCGGAATGGGATTGGAAGCCGACCTACGGCCTCGACGAAATGACCGCCGACATGATCGCCTGCCTCAAGAAGAAATTCAATTTGTAAAAAAGGATACTCACTGAAACGAAAACCGGTTGCCTTCCTGCAAAGGCAACCGGTTTTATCTTGAGCGGTTGGCTGCTACTAGAAGAGCATGCCGACACCGATTTCAATCTTGTTGATGGTCGTATAATCCGCGATCTTGGTGAGGTCGTCGGTATAGCCGATGGATGCGAAGTAGTTGCCGAAACCAACGCGGAGGCCGATCTGGTAGCCGATGGTGAAACGTTTGTAAACCTCGTCGCCCATATCATCCTTGCTGAAGAAGTTGGTGGATACGCTCTCATCCTCATGTTTTGCTTTAGCGCTTCCGAGGAGGTAGAGTTTACCATTCAGACCGGCATAAGGATACAGGGTGATACCCTCACCCAGCGGCAGGGCGTAAAGGACGTTGACCGGAACCTTGACACCCAGCAGCGTCTCCGTTGTGGTAACGCCGTGGTCTTTTTCCTTTTTATAGGTCAGATCGGCGAATACGCCATATTCGCCCAGAAGGGAAGACTGGAGCGGAGTCGCTTTGGTCCAGCCGATGGAGAAAGTGTTGTAACCTTCTTCGGAAACGGACGATCCATCATCGGAGTACTTGAAGGTAGTCGGGGCGTAGCCGGCCCAGATGGCGGAATAACCGTCGGCGCCGGAAGTGGTCCGGGAAGAACCGCCCATGAACTGGGCGGAAGCAGTCATCGTGCCGGCGAAGATCGCTGCGGCAGCGAGCATCATGTGAAGAGCTTTCATTTGTTTGTTAAATTTGAAGTTGATTGAAAAAGTAAGATTCCGTTTTATTTAGCGTACGGGGCAGGTGATGCGCCAGATGTTGGCGATGGCATCGGCGCTGCCGCGCTGACTGATGAAATAGATGTAGCGGCCGTCCTTGCTCCAGGCCGGGCTGAGATCGTCGGCGGCATGGTACGTCAGCTGCATCAGGCCCGTGCCGTCCATGCGGCAGAGGTAGATGTCCGTGTTCCAGTAGGTCCGGCCGGCGTTGTCCAGATGGCTGCCGCCGGTGAATACCAGCCACCTTCCGTCCGGCGATACGGACGGGGTGGAGAAGGAGATGTTCAGGTCGGAAACGATGCATTCCTCGATGCCGGTGGAGAAGTCGATCTTCCAGATTTCGCCCCTCCCTTCCGCATTCATCCGCGTGCAAAGGGCGGTATTCCCGTCAAGCATGCAGGGGTTGAGACCGGCCGAGTAGCTGGAGAGGAAATTGTCCTTGACGTCGTAACTCCAGAGGCTGAATCCGCGGGTCTCCTGGCGGGAGAAGAAAATCTTCGACATGTCCGGCACATAGACGGGGGAGTAATCCTGGCCGCCGCTGGTGATCTGCCGGCAGACGAAACCCTGGGAAGCGTCGGTCTGGAAAACCTGGCTGGTTCGTCCCATGGCCTCGGAGAAGAGGATGTATTGGCCGTCCGGCGAGAAGGAGAAGTCGTTTACCGCCGTCCGGCTGGTCCGCTGGATCGAAGATCCCTGACGGTCGATGTCCTTGACGAATACGTTGCTGGTATTGCTGCGGGCGGAAATGAAAGCCAGCCGGTCGCCTTCCGGGGAGATCTGGACGATCTTTCCGGTCGTCCAGTTGATGCCGGTGCGGGTCCGCCGGACCAGCGGCATGGCCACCTGGTCATTGTCCGCGGTGATCTTGACGAGTTCCAGGCCGGATTCTTCGGGAACGGAGACGACGGAATAGTCGACGGTCTGGCCGAACAGCGCAAATGGCAGAAGCAGCAGGCTGCCCAGCAGGAAAGGTTTCAGGTTTGTTATCTTCATGAACAGGGGGAATTCATTTATGCAAAAATAATTAAAAATCCGTTATATGGCAAGTTCGTGCCTGTTTTTCTTGCTTTCATGGAAAGGAATACAGCCCCGATTCCTTCGAGTCGGAGCTGTATTTGTTTCCGCGTGCGGCGGAATTATTCTGCGAAGAGGGTGATGAGGTTGAGGATGACCTCGGAGGCCTTTTCGATGCTTTCGAGCGGGACGAATTCCATCTTGCCGTGGAAATTCAGTCCGCCGGCGAAGATGTTCGGGCAGGGAAGTCCCTTGAAACTGAGGTTGGCGCCGTCGGTACCGCCGCGGATCGGCTGGATCTTGGGCTTGATGCCGGCCATTTCCATCGCCTTGACCGCTTTCTCGATGATGTGGTAATGCGGCTCAACCTGCTCGCGCATATTATAATATTGGTCTTTCACCACGGCTTCCGCCGTCCCTTCGCCGTATTTGGCGTTGATGAAGTCCGCGCACCGGAGGATGACTTTCTTCTTTTCTTCGAACTTGGCGCGGTCATGGTCGCGGATGATGTAGGCGAAGTCCGCTTCCTCGACGGTGCCCTTGAAGGAGATCAGGTGGAAGAAGCCTTCGTAGTTTTCGGTAAATTCCGGACGCTGGTCGACGGGCAGGAGGCTCTGGAATTCCTGTCCGATCAGGATGGCGTTCTTCATCTTGCCCTTGGCGCTGCCCGGGTGCACGTTCCGTCCCTGGATATGGATCTTGGCGGAGGCGGCGTTGAAGTTCTCATACTCGAGTTCTCCGATTTCTCCGCCGTCCATCGTGTAGGCGAAGTCGGCGCCGAACCGCTTGACGTCGAACTTGACGACGCCGCGGCCGATCTCCTCGTCCGGCGTAAAGCCGATCTTGATGTCCCCGTGCTTGAACTCCGGATGCTCCACAATGTACTGGACCGCGTTCATGATCTCGGCAACGCCGGCCTTGTCGTCGGCACCGAGCAGGGTCGTACCGTCGGTGGTGATGAGGGTCTGGCCGATGAAGTGGCGCATTTCCGGGAATTCTTCCGGCTTCAACTGGAGACCGGGTACGCCCTTGAGGTCGATGGGACCGCCGTCATAATTCGGGATGATCTGCGGCTTGACGTCCTTGCCGGAGGCATCCGGTGCGGTGTCGACGTGGGCGATGAACCCGACGGCCGGGACCTTCTTTCCGATGTTGGACGGGATCGAGGCCATGACATAGCCGTATTCGTCGAGGGTCGCTTCGACGCCGAGGGCGGCCAGTTCATCGCGCAGCATCCGCAGCAGGTCGAGTTCCTTGGCGGCGGAAGGCTGGGTCTCGGATTCTTCATTGGACTGCGTGTCCACAGCCACATATCGCAGGAATCTGTCTAAAATCTTTTCCATTGCTTATTTCTTTTCGGTTTTGAGGGATGCGTAGATCATGTAGGCGATCAGGGCGATGTACGGGATGATCGCGACGGCCTCGCCGTAGCGGGCGTTCCAGTCGGCCATGAACAGGTCGACGTTGGCGAATTTGAGGATGGCGCTGACAACACCCATGAGGGCGCCGCCGGCGATGAAACCGGAGGCGATGAGGGTGCCCTTGTTCTGGCGCTCTTCATTGACGGCCTTGTCGCTGCTGCGGCTGCCGACGTACCAGGAGATCGCACCGCCGATCAGGAGCGGGAGGTTCAACTGGATCGGAATGAACATACCGAGGGCGAACGGGAGGGCCGGAACCTTGCAGAAGTTGAGGACGATGGCGATGACCGCGCCGATGCCGTAGAGCAGCCACGGGGCGCCGCCGCCGTTCATCATTGGCTGGATGACGGCTGCCATGGCGTTGGCCTGCGGTGCGACGAGGGCCTGGTCGCCGGTGAAGCCATAGGTCTTGTTGAGGACGAGCATGACGCCGCAGACGGTGATGGCGGAGACCAGGACGCCGAGGAATTTCCAGCCTTCCTGTTTCTTCGGGGTGCTGCCGATCCAGTAACCGATCTTCAGGTCGGTGATGAAGGATCCGGCGACGGACAGGGCGGTGCAGACCACGCCGCCGATGACCAGGGCGGCGGCCATGCCGGTGTTGCCCTTGAGGCCGACGGCCACGAGGATGAGCGAGGCGATGATCAGGGTCATCAGGGTCATGCCGCTGACCGGGTTGGAACCGACGATCGCGATGGCGTTGGCGGCGACGGTCGTGAAGAGGAAGGCGATCAGGGCGACGATGACCAGGGCGATCAGCGCCTGGCCGATGTTGTTGACGACGCCGCCGAAGGCGAAGAAGGCGAAGATGGCCAGCAGGGCGATGACGACCCCGAAGACGATGGTCTTCATGCTGAGGTCTTCTTCGGTACGGACGGCCGCTTCGGCCGTGGCGCCGGGTTTTTTCTTGAATTCATTGACGGCCAGTCCGGCGGCGGATTTGATGACGCCGAAGGACTTGATGATGCCGATGATGCCGGCG
>CADCRA010000023.1 GCA_902803715.1 uncultured Bacteroidia bacterium | reverse complement strand
TCTGCGCGACATGGACGACCTCCGCCAGAGCGTCCAGAACGCTGCCTACGAGCAGAAGGACCCGCTGGTGGTCTACAAGCTCGAGAGCTACAACCTCTTCGCCGCGATGCTGGAGAAACTCAACAAGGACGTCCTGTCCTTCCTCCTCCGCGCCGACCTGTATGCCCGTACCGAACAGCCGCAGCAGGCCCGTGTGCCGCAGCCGCGCCGGATGACCCAGCTGGAGGACAACCGGGGCAAACTGACGACCAACGGCGATCCGAAGAGCAACGGACCGGTGGTGGCGGACAAGAAGATCGGCCGCAACGATCCCTGCCCTTGCGGCAGCGGCAAGAAGTACAAGAACTGCCACGGCAGAGGTCTTGTCTAAGCGCGCGCCCCACTTGATACAAGTAAAACAAATATAATATGGCAAAAACAATGGAACCTACGGTAAATGTCAATGAGGTCAGCAGGATCTCTACCGGCACCGTCATCAAGGGAGAGATCACTTCTCCGAATGACATCAGGATCGATGGCTCTTTTGAGGGCAAGATCATTTCCAAGGGCCGCGTCGTGGTCGGCGAGAAAGCCGTCATCAGCGGAGATATCATTTGCGAGAATGTGGATTTCTGGGGCAAGATGACCGGCTGCTTCTATGTGAAGGACACGCTTTCCCTGAAGGAAGGCTGCGTTGTCGACGGCGACCTGAACGTCCGTCGCCTCGTGGTTGAACTGGGCGCCAAGTTCGACGGCAATTGCAAGATGCTGTCCGACGGCGATTTCGACAAGCTCGCCGGCAATGTCGCCGGTGTCCGTCCGGCCGCTGCTCCGGTCAAGCCGGTGACCAGCGTCCAGGCTCCTGTCACGGCGAAGCCGGTGGGTGGTACCCCGCTGCAGAACTAGGATTGACACATCCTCTTGTAAAAGGGCTGACCCGACCGGGCCAGCCTTTTTTCAGAACCGTGCGCCGAGGGTGAGGTCCGTTTCCCAGCGGGACTGTGTCAGCCGGTAGCCGTCGATGTGGATGCTGTAGCCGTCCAGGGTCGCGGAGAAGCCGATGAAATACCGGTCGTAAAACCATTTGACGGCGGCGAGCTGGGCGCTGAAGTCGAATTCCGGATGGCGCAGGAAGAGCCGGATGTCGCTTTCCCGTTCCGGGATGTCTTCGCCCCGGGCGGGCCGGGAACGGAGGCGCTGGCTGTTGTAGAAGATGACCTTCGGCAGGGCGACGACCATGACCTGCCAGCCGAAGCGGTGCGGCACGAAGGTATAGCCGTAGCCGGCGCCTGCGGAGACGATGCGGGAGTCGACATGGATCAGCGGACTTTCGCCGACAGCGGGGATTTCGGTCTGGTCGTTGCCGTAGGAGAGGCCGGCGATCAGGCTTCCGGCGCTTTTGTGCTGGATGTAGGACTGGTTGAAGGTGGCGGGGAAGGAGAACCGGCGGTAATTGAGGATGCCGAAGGCATTGACGGCGAACAGGTGCCGGGATGCCCCTTCGCCCGTGATGTCCGCGATCCGCTGGCCGCCGGATTCGGTGTAGCCCCGGTACGAGGAGATGGTCCGGTAGGTCAGGTTGACGCCCAGCATGTTGCTGTAGGCGCTGAAATCGTATTTGATGTCATGGCTTTCTCTCCGCCAGGGGTTGAAGGTGTGGCTGAGGGAGAAGCCTTTGTAAGAAAGGCCGACGGTCTGGCTCAGGCTGGCCGGATCGCTGAGGACGGTCTTAAAGCCGGCTTGTCCGTCGCTGCCGGCGGCGCGGATCCGGTTGCCGGAAAGGTTGCTCCGGATGCGGGCGGTCCAGTTGCCGTCCGGCTGGGAGTAATAGCTCGTGTCCCGGGCCTGGAAGAACTGGACGGGGGGAAGCGCCATGATCCGGTCGCTCAGGCGGGTGACGAAACGGGTGGCCCGCTGCAGGAAGGTGGAGTCGGCCGGCGGAACCGGCGGTGCAGGCGCCGCGCTGAGGCGGAGTCCGCAGAGGAGACAGCACAAGAGGACCGGGAACCGTTTCATAAACAGCCGCCAAGATACGAAAAAAACCGGAATTACCGGTTGCAGTCGGGGCAGATTCCCTTGATCAGGTGGGTCGCGGCGCGGGGCTGGAATCCCTCGGGTACGTCCACCGGCGGGACGGGCACGTCTTCGAGGCAGAACGTGCGGCCGCAGACTTCGCAGTGGAAATGGACATGGGTGTCGTCGTCGCGGTCGTCGTGGTGGCTGTGGCAGAGTTCATAGCGGATGCTTTCGCCGCCGTCCTCGATGACATGGACGAGGTGCTGGTCCCGGAAAACGGCCAGTGTCCTGGAAATGACGGACTTGTCGATGGTCTCCAGGGCGCCTTCCAGTTCGGACATCGACAGGGGACGGCCCGCCGCCGCGAGGGCGCGGGCGATCATCAGCCGGTTGGCGGTCGACTTGATGCCATGGTGCTCCATCAGGTGGAGAATCGGATCGGTTTCCATGTTCCTTGCAATCTGCTGGCACAAAGTTACGCAATCTCTTCCGTAAAAAGAATCCCAACTTGTTGGTATTCGCCGCCATATTCGCTATATTTGAAAGACAAAACCGCATAATCATGAAATTAAAGACCCTCTTCGGGCTGGCTTGCCTGTTGCTTCCGTTCGCCTTGTCCGCCAAAGTTGTACCGCACCATCTGGTGTCTGACCATATGGTCCTGCAGCAGCAGGCCACGGTCCGGCTTTGGGGCACCGGCGATCCCGGAAAGACCGTGCGGGTCACCGCCTCCTGGACGCAGGATGCGTTCCGCACGCAGGTCGGGCGGGACGGCCGCTGGGAGGTCATGGTGCCGACGCCGGCCGCGACTTTCGAGCCGCAGACCCTGACCTTCGACGACGGCGAGAAGGTGACGGTCGGGGACATCCTGATCGGCGAGGTCTGGGTCGCCGCCGGGCAGAGCAACATGGAGATGCCCGTGCGCGGTTTCGACACCTGTCCGGTCGAAGGGTATCTCGAGACCCTTGCCGACGCCGTCGATCCGCCGGCAGTCCGGTACGCCAAGATCCCGTCCGTGATGAGCATGACGCCGCTGGAAGATGCGGACTGCCACTGGTCGGTCATCGACCGCCAGACCGTCAGCTGGGCCAGTGCGACCGGGTATTTCTTCGCCCGGATGCTGAGCCGCCAGCTGGGCGTGCCGGTGGGCATGATCGAGGCCAACAAGGGCGGTACGCGCGTCGAGAGCTGGCTGAGCTGGGAGAACCTGGCCGCCCATACGGACGAACCGCTGGAAGAAAAGGCGATCGTGGAGAAATACAGCCAGTGGGACTACCACCGTCCGCTGGTCTGGGGCAACGGCACCTTCCATCCCATCCAGAAATATACAGTCAAGGGAATCATTTTCTACCAGGGCTGTTCCAATGTCGGCAATCCGCAGGGACAGTATACCGAGCGGCTGGCCCTGCTGGTGCGCCAGTGGCGCGATGCCTTCGGCCTGGGCGAGATCCCGTTCCATTTCGTGCAGATCTGCCCCTGGGGCGGCGAGATGGGGGAGACCCCGGACGGCGACTGGGTCGCGCGGTTCCGCGAGGAGCAGCAGCATGCGGCGGAGGCGATTCCGAACAGTGCGGTGATCTGCACCGACGACTGCGTCTATCCCCATGAGGTCAACCAGATCCATCCGAGCCAGAAACGCAAGGTGGGCGAGCGGCTGGCGATGCTGACGCTCAACCGGACCTATGGCCAGGACTGGTTCCCGGCGGTATCCCCGACCTTCAAGTCCATGCGCATCGAAGGGGACAAGGTGTTCATGACCTTCGACCACATGGACGGCGGTACGAACCGGATGTGGGACATCCGGGGATTCGAGGTCGCGGGCGAGGACCGGGTTTTCCATCCGGCCGTCGCCGACCACAACCGCGGGCAGTTCTTCGTGTCGTCGCCCGAGGTCCCGCATCCGGTGGCGGTGCGGTATGCCTATCGGAATTTCGCGCCGGGCAATTACGGCAACGGCCTCGGCCTGCCGCTGTTCCCTTTCCGGACGGACAATTGGTAGCCGGGCCGCATCGGGCTCCATGGAAGTCCGGATTCGTAAAAGCATTCAGACAGAGTAGTTTGTAAGAGTCCATTGCGCAATATTGCGCGGAGGATATTTGTAATTAAATGAATATAAACATGTTACAAATCAAGGTAAAACAAGCCGCAGCTTTGCTGGCGGTCCTGTCGCTGACGCTGCTGGCCGGGTGCGGCCAGAAAGCGTACAGAGTCCGTGGCAATGAAGTGACCGTCAAGGTGGCCCAGCCCGCCGAGAATGGCGCGGTCAAGGTCCGTCTCCAGGTACTGGGAGACAAGTTGATCCGGGTCAGTGCGACCCCGGACGGAAAATTCCATGACCGCAGCAGCCTGGTCATCGTGCCGCAGGCGGCCTGCAAGGATTTCGAGGTCGTCGAGACCGCGGAGGGCGTCTGCGTCAAGACGGCAGCCTGTGCCGTCGAGGTGCGGGCCGACGGTTCGCTCTGGCATTATGACGGCCAGGGACAGCTCCTGCAGGGCGACGGACAGATCCGTTTCACCCCGGTTGAGGTGGAAGGCAAGAAGGGCTGGTCCACGTGCATCCAGTACGGGGTGGGCGGCGACGACGAGTCGTTCTACGGCCTGGGCCAGCAGCAGTCGGGCGAATTCGACCACAAGGGCCGGAGCGAGGAACTCTACCAGTACAATACCAAGGTCAGCGTGCCGTTTGTGGTCTCGACCCGCGGCTACGGCCTGCTCTTCGATGCCTATTCCTGGAGCCGCTGGGGCAATCCGGAACCGTACCGCCAGTTGGGCGAGGTCTTCAAACTCTATGACAAGGACGGCGTGGAAGGTGCGCTGACCGGTACCTATACCCCGGGCCGGAACCGCTGGCGTTCCGAACAGCCGGCCGAGCCGCTGGTCCGGCGGGAAGACAGCCTGTTCTTCGAGAACGAGTGGGCGGTCCGCAACCTGCCGAGGGTCCCGCTGCAGGGAGCGACCGTCGTCTATGAAGGCTACATCGAGGCGCCGGTGGACGGCGACTACCATTTCACCCAGTATTATGCAGGTTTCCAGCGCACGGAGATCGGCGGGGAAGAGAAGATGTCCCGCCGTTGGCGGGCTGCCTGGAATCCGAACAGTTACAAGTATACGGCGACCTTGAAAGCGGGGGAGAAGACGCCGATCCGCATTGAGTGGGAACCGGACGGCGGGACCTCCTACCTGGGTCTCCGCGTGGCGGACCACCGGACGCCCGAGGAGGAGCAGATGACGACCTTCTGGTCGGAATTCGAGCCGCAGGAGGACTTCTATTTCATTGCGGGCGAGGATTATGACGACGTGATCCATGGCTACCGCACCCTGACGGGCAAGGCGCCGGTCATGCCGAAATGGTCCCTGGGCTTCTGGCAGAGCCGGGAGCATTATGCGACCCAGGACGAACTGGTCGGGGCGCTGGCGGAATTGCGCCTCCGCGGCATTCCGGTCGACAACATCGTCCAGGACTGGCAGTATTGGGAGCCCGACCAGTGGGGCAGCCACGAGTTTGACAAGACCCGTTATCCGGATCCGGAGAAGATGCTGGACGACGTCCATGCCATGCACGGCCGCTTCATGATCAGCGTCTGGCCGAAGTTCTACACCAATACGGAGCATTACAAGGAACTCAAGGACGCGGGCTATGTCTACCTCCATGCGGAACAGGATTCCCTGAAGGACTGGCTGAACCATTACCAGAGTTTCTATGATGCGTATGCCGAGGGCGGCCGGAAGATGTTCTGGCGCCAGATGGACGAGACCCTGTACAGTCGCTACGGCCGCAAGATCGACGCCTGGTGGATGGATGCCAGCGAGCCGAACCTGCGGGACTGCCTGCCGTGGGATTATTTCAAGTGGCTGCTGACCCCGAATGCCCTGGGTTCTTCGACGGAGTATTTCAACGCCTATGCGCTCGTCAATGCGGATGCCATCTACAACGGCCAGCGCGGCGTCGATCCGGACAAGCGGGTCTTCCTGCTGACGCGCAACGGCTTCGCCGGCCTGCAGCGGTATTCGACCGCGACCTGGAGCGGCGACATCGGCACGTCCTGGGAGGACATGCGGATCCAGATGTCCGCCGGTCTGAACTATTCGATGAGCGGCATCCCGTTCTGGGGCATGGACATCGGCGGATTTACGGTCATGTCCAAGTTCTACAGCCCTGCCGGACGGGACGAGTGGCAGGAACTCCAGACGCGCTGGCACCAGTTCGGCGCCTTCGTGCCGCTGTTCCGCGCCCATGGCCAGTCGCCCAACCGGGAACTCTACAACATCGCGGAGGAAGGCTCTCCGGCCTACAACAGCATCCTGTATTACATGAAGTTGCGTTATCGGCTGATGCCGTACCTGTATTCCCTGACGGCGGCGCTGCATTTCGACGACTATACGCTGATGCGCGGTCTTCCGATGGACTTCCCGGAGGATCCGAATGTCCGCGACCTCGATACCCAGTGGATGTTCGGTCCGGCGTTCATGCCGTGCCCGGTCTACGAATACGGTGCCCGCAGCCGGGAGGTCTACTTCCCGGAAGGTGCCGGCTGGTATGACTTCTATACGGGTTCCTACCTGGACGGCGGCGTGCGCATGACGGTCGCCGCTCCGTACGAGCGGATGCCGCTGTATGTCCGTGCCGGCTCCATCGTGCCGACCGGTCCCGAGATGCAGTGGTCCGACGAGAAGGCGGCGGAGAACATCCGGCTGCACGTCTACGCCGGCCGCGACGCGGATTTCAACCTGTATGAGGATGACGGTCTGACCTACGCTTATGAGAAGGGGGCCTTCGCCTGCATCCCGATGCATTGGGACGATGCTTCCCGCACCCTGACCCTCGGGGCGCGCACGGGCTCTTTCCCGGGCATGCTGGCGCAGCGGACCTTCACGGTCGTGGTCATCGATCCGGACCATCCGAAGGCCTTCGATCCGGAGGCCGCCGGCCAGGCCGTCACCTACGACGGCTCTGAGCAGAAGATCACGTTCTAAAAGAAGCAACCCCGAAAGTACGGCACTTTCGGGGTTCTTTTTTTCCGGAGATGGGCACCATCCTGCAAGCAGGTCGAGACCTACTTGCACAACATGATGTCGAGGATCATGCGGTCGGTCGTCTGCATGCCCTTGGAACCGATTTCTCCCAGGTTCCGGATCGTCTTTTCGATATCGTCCTCAATGATGCCGTCCGTGGAACTGACACAGGTGCCGCGGAGGGCGAGCACGGCGGACTGGATGGCGCTGCTGACGCCGGAGGCGACTTTCATTGCGCAGCCGACCTTCGCCCCGTCGCAGACCATGCCGGTGATGTTGCCGACCATGTTCTTGATGGCGGCGCAGACCTGCTCGTAGTTGCCGCCCTGCAGGTATACGATGCCGCAGGCAGATCCGGTCGAGGCGATGACGCAGCCGCACAGGGCGGACAGCTTGCCGAGCCAGCCCTTGATGTGGATGGCGACCAGGTTGCTGAGGATCAGGGCGCGGGAGAGTTCCACGTCCCCGACGCCGTATTTCAGGGCGTAGGCGATCACCGGCATGCTGACGGTGATGCCCTGGTTGCCGCTGCCGCTGTTGCTCATGGCGGGCAGGGTGCAGCCGGCCATGCGGGCGTCGGAGGCCGCGGC
>CADCRA010000022.1 GCA_902803715.1 uncultured Bacteroidia bacterium | reverse complement strand
GCAACGGCCCTGCTGCTGTCCTGCGGTCCGCGTCCGGCCGCAGAAGTCGAAAAGACCGACCTGTTCACCATCGTCGGCGACAACGGCTTGATGGTCAATGCCCTTGAAATCACCGTCAAGGATGGTCGTTCTCTCAAGGGACTGACGGCCGCCGACTTCGATCTGGTCAACAACGTCGTCGGAACCTTCATCGATCCGGCCACGGGCGGCGCACCTGATGATTATCCGGACGACGGCATCACCGTCACCCGCAAGAAAAATGTCCTCCGCATCGAGGCCAAGCCTTTCAACATCAACGGAAAGTCCGGTGAGCGCTTCCGCCGCCTGCCCTGGGAACTCCGCTGCAGCGCCGACTCTGCGCTCAACGTGCGGGGCGACCAGTTTGAGGGTGAGCGCCACATCGCCGTCCTCGACGACTGTATCCATGGTACCTTCACCTATGCCGGCCTGACCCGGGAATACATGCTCTACCTGCCCAAGGACGAGCAAGGCAACGTCATTCCGAACGTTCCGTTGATGGTCTGGCAGATCGGCGGCGGCGAATACAACCGCGACATGATGACTGTCGCCACGGCCAACCGCTGCCTGGTGTCCCTTGCCACCGAAGGAATCCCCTGCGCAGCCCTTGTCTTCGCCCTCGCGAATCCGAACTATTCCTACAGCGCTTCCCTCTTCCCGGAGAAGATTGAACTGATCGACCGGAACAACGCCCTCCAGATGGCTTTCATCGACACGCTGATCGCCGAGGGCAAAGTGGATGGCGACCACCTCTACTGCGCCGGCGCTTCGAGCGGAGGCGGCTGCACCATGCGATTCATGATGCAGTTCCCGGACCGTTTCGCTGCAGCCATCCCGTGCTGTGCCATGGACCCGATCGTCCCGATCCATCAGGTGGAGGAAAAATATGAAGGACAGTTCGCAGACGATATCACCCAGGCGTTCCAGGGCCAGGTCTACAAATGGAACGGAACCGACATGGCTCTCGCGGACATCGATACCGAGGCCTTTGTCAAGCTTCCGATGTATTTCGTCCACGCTGCCTCCGACCGCACCTGCAAGGTCGCCAGCACCTACTCCTATTTCGAAGCGCGCAAGCGGCTCGGCGCCACCCAGGACCAGATGAAGATTTACTCCGACGAGGAAATGGCCGCGTACGGCATCCCCGTCATGATCGCCCACTTCTCCTGGGTCCCGCTTCTGGACGACTATTCCGAAGGCAGCCCGATGCGCTGGATGCTCAACCATTAATCCTGCAGACATGAAAAAACTTCTGTTGATGACACTCCTGCTTCTGCCGTTGGTTCCCATCGGCTGTGGCAAAGATACTCCGAAGGAAGAAGAGGTACCCGAGAACGTAAAAACCAAGCCCACCATCAAGAAAGACATGTCGTGCCCGAGTACAGCCATGAAAAGAGGCGTTCCTTTCAGCATCTGGCTGCCACCGACGTACGATGCGTCCAAGTCGTATCCCGTCCTGTACTTGCTGCACGGGTACGAATGGGATGTCGCTACCGCCCACAACGGATGGCTGGAGAAAGGGAATCTCAGCAGCATTGCAACACAGTATGTCCGCGACGGCGGCGTACCCATGATCGTCGTAACCCCCAACTGTCCCAATGACTTTTATCGCGACAGTCCGGGCGGAGACCAGTACGAGACGTTTTTCATCCAGGAATTCATCCCGTACATCGAGAAGGAATTCCACGGCAACGGAAAACGGGCGATCGCCGGGCTTTCCATGGGCGGCTACGGAACGCTGTACCATGGTTTCCGACATCCGGACATGTTTACGATCATGTATGCCATGTCTCCTGCAACCAGCACTTGGGGTGAACCCAAGCCGACACTGGCCGAACTCGTTTCAACCTGCGACAAGGACAAGTTGCCGAAAATCACCATCGAAACCGGGACGGGTGACATGACCGTATCGTTGTCCTCCGTGGAGAGTTTCGTCGACCTGGTCAAGGGCGCGGGGATTTCCGTCGCTTTCGAAACCCGCGGCGGCGGCCACGACTGGACCTTCTGGCAGATCTGCCTGCCCAAGGCCCTCAAGAAAGCCGGAGAATCCTTCAAATAGAGGCATCAACCAAGCACAAGAAAAAGAGGATGGCCCATGGGTCATCCTCTTTGGTATCAAATGCCGCAGCGCGGCAGGGTTTTTACTGCTTACTTGAAGAGCAGGCGGGCGAAGGTATTCAGGTACAGACGCCAGTTCTTCCAGACGTGCGCATCCTCGCTCACGTAGAGCGTGTGCTCCATGCCCAGTTTCGTCAGGTGCTCGTCCAGGATCTTCGAGCCGTTGTACGCACCGGTGTCTTCCTTGCCGACACCGATCCAGTACAGCTTGTAACCGGCCTTCTTGATTCCCTCAAGCTGGCTGTC
>CADCRA010000021.1 GCA_902803715.1 uncultured Bacteroidia bacterium | reverse complement strand
GTGCCGCGGCGCATCCAATGGAAGTAGCCGTAGATGGCGGAGAGGGTATAGGCGACGTACAGCAGGGCCATCCAGTACATGCCGACGCTCAGGCAGAGGATGGTGGACAGGGTATCGGCGATGATCCAGATCAGCCATTGCTGCGGGTAGGACTGGGCCAGCCACCAGGTGCCGATGGCGCTCATGACCGTGACGATGGCGTCCATGGCAGATTCCTGGTCATGGAGCAGGTGCAGCAGGGCGATCAGGGCGAGCGAACCGAATACGAATACCTGGATACTGACCAGCAAGGTCTTGCGCGGAAGCCGCCGCAGGTGGATGGAGGCCGCTTCCTGCGCGCCGGCCCCAGCTCCGGAAGAGACGGCGGAAGCGGCTTCGGGAGAAGCGGCGGAAGAAGAGACGGGGGCGGAAGCGTCAGCATCGGATTTGCCGGCGAGGGC
Organism: uncultured Bacteroidia bacterium; assembly: GCA_902803715.1. GTDB lineage: Bacteria > Bacteroidota > Bacteroidia > Bacteroidales > UBA932 > Cryptobacteroides. The sequence goes on along the minus strand of CADCRA010000021.1, from coordinate 4,908 downwards.
GCGGGCGTCGCGGCGCCACTGGTACAGGCCCCAGACGGAGACGAAGACATAATAGATGTTCAGTCCCATGGAAGCCCAGAGGCGCTGGACGGAGAAAGAGTATGCACAGGCCACGCCGGTCAGGATGCCGATGATCCACATGGCATTTTTCTGCCCGATCTCCAGAATCAGGTAGGCCACGCCGGTGACGAAGGCGAAAATTTCGATGATTTGAATGATGTCCATGGCAGGCTGGGCGGCCGCTCCGGGCCGCACGTCACAAAGTTAGGCGTTCGCAGCGTTTTTTCCAACGGGGCACAACGGAATCCGACGGAAATGCCGTAACTTTGCGTAACAAGACCGAAATAACAATGAAAGCGGAAGATTACAAGATCCTAAACAGTGAATACCTGTTCAACCGGCCCTGGCTGACGGTCCGGAAAGACCGGCTCCAACTCCCGTCGGGCCAGGTCAATGAAGAATACTATGTCCTCGAATACCCGGACTGGATCAACGTCGTCGCCATCACCAAAGAAGGCCTTTTCGTCATGGAGCAGCAATACCGCCACGGCCTGGGTCAGGTCGGGATTGAAATCTGTGCCGGCGTCATCGAAAAAGGCGAGACGCCCCTTCAGGCGGCGCAACGGGAACTGCTGGAAGAGACCGGCTACAGTGGGGGTACATGGTCCGAGGAAATGGTCCTGTGCGCCAACCCTTCGACGACCAACAACCTGTCCCACAGTTTCCTGGCCGTCGGCGTCGAGAAGACCGCCGGGCAGCATCTGGACCGGACCGAGGTTATCGAGCCGATCCTGATGACCGCCGACCAGGTGCGGGAACTGCTTGTAAACGACAAAGTGAAGCAAGCCCTGATGGCTGCTCCACTTTGGAAATACTTCAGTACGCACGGCCTGCTCTAAGCGCACGGCCCGGACAGTCCGAGCTGAGCGTCAAGCCGGTCCGCTACAGGACTTCGAGGAGTTCGACCTTGAAGACAAGGGCCGCATACGGAGGGATGGCGCCATGCGCGCCGGCCTCGCCGTAAGCCAGGTTGTACGGGATGTACAGTTCCCACTCGGAGCCTTCGCTCATCAGCTGCAACGCTTCGGTCCAGCCGGCGATGACCTGGTTGACACCGAAGACGGCCGGTTCGCCCCGCTTGTAGGAGGAGTCGAAGACCATGCCGTTGGTAAAGGTGCCTTCATAATGGCAGCGAACCCGGGACGTCCGGCCCGGCTTGCGGCCGGTACCTGCCTTCAGGACCTTGTACTGCAGGCCGCTGGCCAGGGTGATGACACCTGCTTTCTTGGCATTCTCCGCCAGGAATTCCTCACCATCTTTCTTCATGGCCTCGCCGATCTCCGCCTCTTCGGCCGCTTTGGCAGCCTCCAGGTCGGTAAAATAGGCATCCAGGATCTTGCCGGCCTCCTCATACGGAACGGCCGGATCCTCGCCGCCGAGGGTCGCCTTGATACCGGCGATGAAATCTTCGAACGTCAGGTCCTTGACGCCGGACTGCATCATGTTATGGGCGATGCTCATGCCCAGTGCATAGCTTACTTTATCCATGTGATTCGCATTTGTTATGGATGCAAAGATACGGAATTATCTTAACTTTGCAGCCGGGATGAGAAAAGCGCTCCTCATATTTCTGCTATGCTGCCTGGCACCCGGACTGAAAGCCCAGCCGGACACGCTGCGCAGCGCCGTCATCTCCGCCGTACAGGGCCGGGGCGAATTGCTTCCCGGCGACACCATTCCGGCAGGACTGCTGCAGCGGGCCGTGTCCGTCGCCGATGCCGTCCGGACGTTCGGCGGCGTCCAGATCCGGGATTACGGCGGTGTCGGCGGACTGAAAACCATCAATGTCCGCAGCCTCGGCAGCGAGCACACCGGCGTCTTCCTGGACGGCATCCGGATCGACAACACCCAGAACATGCAGGTCGATCTCGGCCGATATGCCACCGATGGCCTGGCCGGCATCCGCCTGTACCAGGGACAGAAAGCCGGCTATCTGCAAAGCGCCAAGGAATACGGCAATGCCAACGCCCTGTACCTGACATCCGCCCGGCCGGAAAAGAACGGCATGACCCTCCGCTTCCGGACCGGATCCTTCGGCACGTACGCCCCCGCCCTCACCGTGGACCGCCGGTTCGGCTCCCGGATCAGCCTCCGCGCCCAGGCGGAATACACGGCCAGCGACGGCCGCTACCCGTTTCATGTCAGCGATTCCCGCACCCTGCCCGACGGGACGCACGCCGGTTACGACACCGTCATGACCCGGCAGAACGGAGACCTGCACAGCCTGCGTGCCGCCCTGCACCTCTTCGGTCCGGGATGGCATGTCCAGGCCTGGGGATACGGATCCGGACGCGGCCTCCCCGGCCCCGTCTACAAACGGGCCGGCACCTACCCGCTCAGCCGGGACCGGCAGGATGACCGGAACTTCTTCCTGCAAGGCGAATGGACGGCCGGCCCGATCCGGCTGAAAGGAAAACTTTCGCACGATGCTCTCCGCTTTACCGACCATTCCGAGACGAACCCTGACCTCGCCCCGGCCGTATTCAATTACGCGACGGACCAGGCCTACCTGAGCGCCGCCGGCCTGCTGGAACCCCTCCCCTGGTGGAAGATCAGTCTGGCCGCAGACCTGCAGGCGACATACATGGACGCCGACCTGCGGGATTTCGTGTATCCCTTCCGCCTGTCCGGCTGGCTGGCGGCGGCACAGCACGTGACAGCCGGCCCGCTCCAGGCTTCCGCCAGCCTGCTGTACGAAGCGCACCTCGACCGGTTCGGCACGCTGGGAGACAGCCGGTTCCGGGATGTCCTTTCCCCCGCCCTGATCCTCCGGTATGACCCCGCAGCAGGCTGGACCTTCAGCGCTTTTGCCAAACGCTCCTGGCGGCTGCCCTCCTTCAATGACCTGTACTACACGAATGTCGGATCCGCGAACCTCCGCCCGGAAGATGCCTGGCAAGCCGGCCTGGATGTTTCATGGAGCCGGACGGCCGGGCCCTGGCGATTCGAAGCCAAGGCGGAAGGATACGTCAACCGCATCAGGGACAAGATCATCGCCGTCCCGACCGCCAGCCAGTTCCGCTGGTCCATGTACAACATCGGGGATGTCAGAATCCTCGGGAGCGATCTCCGGGCTGTCATCCGCCATGAATACATTTCCCTGGATCTGCGGTACACCTTCCAGCAAGCCCGGGACCACACCGCAGCCGACAAGGGGCAGGTCCCTTACATCCCGATCCACAGCGGGTCGGCCACCCTGTCCGGGACTTGGCACGGTTGGACGGCGGACCTGACCATTTTCGCGACAGGAGAGCGGTTTACGGCTTCCTCCAACCTGCCCATGTTCCGACTGGTCCCCTGGCTGACGGCCGACGCCGATTTCGGGAAGCGCCTCCCCCTGAAAACCGGAGAACTGACGGTCCGGCTGAGCCTCCGCAACCTGACCGGCGAGCAATATGAAATCGTCGACCGCTACCCCATGCCCGGCCGGAACGTCCTCCTGACGCTTGATTATTCCTTCTGATGCAAGGAAAGACCGCGGAAAAGCCTTATCTTTGCCGGCACAAACCAAGTTCTTTTACAGATGAAAAAAATTGCACTGCTGGCTTTCAGCATGGCCCTGGCCGCGACAGTGGCCGGATGCCACAAAGATGAAACCACCTCCAAGGACCGTGATCTTGCGGGTGTCAACGTTGCAGTAGGTGAATCCTCCAGGTACAGCAAACTCTTCGTGCTTAACGAAGGCGCCTGGCAGAAAAACAACGCGACCCTGGATTTCTTCCGGATCGGAGACGGCAACTACGTTTCCGACGCGTTCTCCCAGATGAATCCCACCGTAACCCAAGGTCTGGGCGACACCGGCAACGACCTCGCCCTGCATGACGGCGAACTCTGGATCGTAATGAACGGTTCAGGAATGGTCCATGTCGTCGACGCTTTTGACGAAGAACTCGAAGCGAGCATCGCCGTTCCGGACCCGCGCTACATCGCATTCGATGACGACTACGCCTATGTCAGTTCCTATGCAGGCGCCGTCTACGGCGGGGAACCGACCAAAGGAAAAGTCTACAAGATCGACGTAGATTCCTACCAGATCATCGGTTCCGTTGAAGTCGGCTGCCAGCCGGAAGGGCTGGACATCGTCGACGGCAACCTCTATGTCGCCAACAGCGGCGGATACAACCCCGTCCACGAGAAAACGGTCAGCGTCATCGACCTGGACTCCTTCAAGGTCGTCGGCTCCGTCGAGGTGGCGAGCAATCTCAAGGGCCTCAAGGCCGACGGACTCGGCAGTTACTGGGTCAGCACCTACGGCGAAGGAAGGTACGATGCATCCTGGAATTACATCCAGACCGAAGCCTGCAGCCTGCACCGCGTCCGAAGCGGCAAGGTGACGACCGTAGCCGGCGTCCATATCTCCTGCATGGATGCCTGTGACGGCAATCTCTGGGCGATCGGCAACGACAGGGAACTGGAAGGCGGCCATGTCCTGACACTCTACCAGGTCAGCCACGATCTGTCCGTCAAGAAAACGGAGTTCGGCGGGACGGATCTCTCGCGCGTCAACAATCCGTACGGAATCCTTGTCAACCCCGAGAACGGAGACCTGTACATCGCCGATGCCAGTTACACCGATGCCGGCAAAGTCCACTGCTTCGACAAAAACCTCAAGCACAAGTGGACCGCTACCGCCGGCATGCTTCCTGCGCACATGGTCCTGTATTGATTCGTAGCACCAAGTACCAATTATGCCAACAAGAGGCGCGCTCGATCCAAGATCTGGCACGCCTTTTTTGTTGATAAATAGTTTCTAGAAACTATAGCCGAACCGGAATTGGACATGCGGCAGGAAGTCTCCGCCGCGCATATTGTTCCCGGCGCTGGAATGGTAACCGGCACCAAACGTCG
>CADCRA010000020.1 GCA_902803715.1 uncultured Bacteroidia bacterium | reverse complement strand
TTACGCCAGCTTGTTGATGTAGACTGCGATTCCGCTCTTGAGGTTGGCGGCCTTGTTCTTGTGGATGATGCCTACCTTTGCGAGTTTGTCGATCATTGCATAGACTTTCGGAGCATTGGCCTCAGCTACCTTCTTGTCTGTCGTGTTGCGGATCGCGCGGATCGCATTCCTTGTTGTCTTTGCATAATACTTGTTATGCAATCTGTGCCTTTCGCTCTGGCGAATGCACTTCTTAGCAGATGCGTTATTTGCCATTATTTTATTTTTTTATATTTAGTAGTGGGTAGGAGACTCGAACTCCTATTGCGGGAATGAAAATCCCGAGTACTAGCCGTTATACGAACCCACCAAAGGTTTGACCTGAAGAAATCCTTAGACTTCTAAAGGGATTGCAAAGGTAGACAATATTTTTTTTACCTCAAAATATTTTTGCGAATTTATTCGACTGGATGCGCCCATTCGAACGAATAGAGGATGGATTCGACCTGTCGGAGGTATTGTCTCTTGTCGTAACGGGGGGCGTAGACCCATGCTTCGAGGACGATGATGTCCTTTGCCCCTTCTCCGTAGAAGGAGTGCGAAACGAAGGGACCGCCCATGAAATCATTGTGAACTTCCCAGAATCCGCGGGTCTGGGCGAACTGCAGGCCGCGGAACTTGATGAACTCGACCGTCGGGCTGATGAAGTCGCTGGTCGTCATCCAGGTGTTGTCGAACATGCCGGGAACGTTCTCCTGGAGGAACTGGTTGCGATGGGCGATGATGTTCTCCATCGTAAAGTTCTCATTCTCCTCCGCCGGGTACTTGTAGATGAAGACGCCCTGGTTGGTATACTGCTTCTCGTCTGCGATCCAGATGAAGTTGTCCGTCTTCTTCTTGAGTTTATAGCCGGTCGGGAAATGCGGGGATCCGCCGATCATTTCGGTGACGACCTTCGCCAGGCCCGCTTCCTCATAGAGTTTGGCGTTGGCGATGATGCGGTCGCGTTCGGCCTGCTCGATGCTGGCCGTGATCCGTTCCGCACTCTCGGTCATGAGCCGGAGCGCTCCTTCATTGTCGAAGGCATTGACCTGGATGACGCACTGGGGATGGGCCCAGACATCGTTCCGGTAAATGACACCCTCTTCCTGACCCTGCGGGTCGATGTTGAATATAAGGATGTTGCGGTGGACCTTGAACAGGTCTGCAAACCCGGAAGGCGTTACGTTGGAGATCGTGAAAAGCGCTTCTTTCTGGGCGAGATACGGGCAGTCGCTGGCCAGGATGTCGCGGACCTTGTTGCCGAGAGCTCCTTCCCAGTTGTCCCGGTCGATGACGACGATGACTTCTCCGGCTTTGCCGCTGACATTCGGCAGCAGGGCCCGCTGGTTGCCGCGGTGGCAGGAAACCAGGCAGAGGAGCGCGGAGGCGAGGATGAGCAAGGATGTGATTTTCTTCATGTCAAACGATATTTTGAGGTTGGTTTGCCTAATGGAGGAGACGGCCGATGTCGTTGCCGCATGCAAAGAGCATCAGCATCAGGAGCAGCAGCATGCCGATCATCTGGGCGATTTCCATGAACTTGTCGCCGGGTTTCCGACCGGTTACCATCTCGTACAGGACGAAGACGATGTGGCCGCCGTCCAGGCCCGGGATCGGGAGGAGGTTCATGACGCCGAGCATGATCGACAGCAGGGCGAGCAACTGCAGGAATGCGTACCAGTCCCACTGGTCCGGGAAGACCTGCCCGATGGCGATGAAACTGCCGACGGACTTGTACGCCCCGGTGCTGGGCGTGGCGACCATCTTCAGGTCCTGCAGATAACTGCCGATGGTCGTGAACGTCAGTTTGAATCCGGCCGGTATGGCCTCGAGCGTATTGTATTCCCGGGTCCGGTAGCCGGGCAGCTGGGCGTAGATGAGCGCACGGCCGGACGAGTCGATCTGCATCGGCAGGGCCAGGGTGTCCGCTCCGCGCAGGACGGTAGCCGTGATGCAGGTGTCCGCCATTCCGCCGAGGATCTCCCGGGAGTCCTGTACGAAGCGGATCGGTGTTCCGTTCACGGCGATGACGCGGTCTCCGCGGCGGTAGCCGCCGCCGAAGTTGGGCGACTGCGGCGGAATCGTGTCGACGACGAAGGGAACGGCGACATCGAACATGCCCGGGGTGTTCAGGATTTCCGGCAGCATGCTCTGGTCGATGTAGAGGGTCAGGGTGTCGCCGTCACGCAGCACCGTGGCCGTACGGACGTTGCGGCGGGCGAGATCGGCCTGGAGGGCGTTGAAGTTCTCCGGTTCGTAGTCGTCGAAGCGGAGGATGCGGTCGCCGGTGCGGAAACCCATTTCCGCGGCGAGTTCGCTGGCGTAGATCTGGTTGTCCTCGTTGCTGAGGTACCCCGTGCCCCAGATGTCGAGCACGACGATGTACATCAGGATGGCGAAGATGAAATTGAAGAGCACGCCGCCTGCCATGACGAGCAGCCGCTGCCAGGCGGGCTTGGTCCGGAATTCATACGGCTTGGGTTCGGCCTTCATGGCTTCCAGGTCCATGGACTCGTCGATCATCCCGGCGATCTTGCAATAGCCGCCCAGGGGCAGCCAGCCGATTCCGTATTCCGTTTCCTTGTCTTTCAGGGCGGGGAAGAGCCGGGAGAACCAGCCGCTCTTGGTGCTGAGTAGTTTTGTCCCGCCCGCATCGAAGAAGAGGAAGAACTTTTCGACCCGGATTCCGAAGAGCTTGGCAAAGGAGAAGTGCCCCAGTTCGTGGAAGACGATGAGGACGGAAAGGGCGAGGATGACCTGCGCGATCTTGATCAGGACGACTGTCATTTCTTGTCGATCAGGCTGACGGACCAGTCGTAGGCTTCCTTGTTGGTGGCAAGGATGTCGTCGGCGGTCGGGTGTTCTATATAGGTCGTCGAGGCCATGCAGGCTTCGATGATGTCCGGGATGTCATAGAAACCGATCTGGTCGCGGAGGTAAGCCGCCACGGCCGCTTCGTTGGCGGCGTTCATGGCGCAGGGGATGTTGCCGCCCCGACGGATGGCCTCGAACGCCAGTCCCAGACAAGGGAACTTCTCCATGTCGGGTTCTTCGAAGGTCAGGCTGCCCAGCCGGGCGAAGTCGAGTTTCTTGTTGTCGAGGGTGAGCCGGTCCGGGAAACTAAGGGCGAACTGGATGGGCTCCCGCATGTCCGGGTGCCCCATCTGGGCGATGACGGCTCCGTCTTCGAATTCGACCATCGAATGGATGATGGACTGCGGATGGACGACGATGCGGATGTCATCCGGCGCGGTGTCGAAGAGCCAGCGGGCTTCGATCATCTCGAAGCCTTTGTTCATCATGGTCGAGGAGTCGATGGTGATTTTCGCGCCCATGTGCCACTGCGGATGCTGCAGGGCCTGCCGGTAGGTCGCTTCCGCGATGTCTTTGCGTTCCCAGGTGCGGAATGGGCCGCCGGAAGCGGTAAGGTGGATGCGGCTGATCCGGTTGCCAGCGGCTCCCAGCAGGCACTGGAAGATGGCGGAGTGCTCCGAATCGACGGGGAGCAGGGGAATGCCGTGCTTGCGGACGAGGTCCATGACGACCGGCCCGCCCGCCACGAGGGTTTCCTTGTTGGCCAGGGCGATGGGCTTGCCGGCGCGGATGGCGGCCAGGGTCGGTTTGAGTCCGCTGAAACCCACCAGGGCGGTCAGGACCATGTCGACCCGGTCGGAGGTGACGAGGTCGCATACCGAGTCCATCCCGGTGAAGACCTTGATGCCGTGGGGCTGCAAGGCGTCCGCGACAGTCTTGTAGTGGGTGGGGTTGCGGATGACGACGGCATTGGCATCGAACGCGATGGCCTGGCGGATCAGCAGTTCCGCACTGTTGTTGGCTGTCAGCAGTTCCACCTCGAAGCGGTCCGGGTGCTGCCGGATGACATCGAGGGCCTGGGTTCCGATCGAACCGGTCGATCCGAGTATGGCGATTCTTCTTTTTTCCATTCAGAAACTGATATACTTGGCAGGATCAACGGCCTCTCCCTTGTACCAAAGTTCGAAATGCAGGTGGTCACCCGTGGTGAGTGCACCGGTATTGCCGACGATGGCGATCGTAGAGCCTGCGGATACCTTTTCGCCGGTCTGGCGGAGGAGCCGCTGGTTGTGCTTGTAGATGGATATGAGGTCGTTGTCGTGCTGGATTTCAATCGTATAGCCGTTCTCGTCGCTCCAGCCGGCGTTGATGACCGTTCCGTCCAGGACGGCCATGACGACCGAATTGGCCGGGGCGGTGATGTCGACGGCCGGATGCAGGGTCGGCTCGAAGCCTTGGGAAACGACACCCTTGAGCGGCGGGAAGAAATGCATGCCTTCGATCGGGAGCTGGCGGGCCTTGCCGTCGAGACCGAAGCGTTCGGCATCCATGACCTCCTGGCGCAGGACGGAGTCCCTGCCGTGCAGGCGGGCCCGTTCGGCTTCATCGAGCGGCTGTGCGGCACGGGCGCGGACCAGGCTGTCAATCCGGACCGGGTCTTCCCCTTCCATGATGCGGTGGAGGTTGTCCGCGTAGAACTCCCAGCGGCCGATCACTTCTTCGAGGGAATCGATGGTCATGACATTGCGGATGGCGGCCCGCTGCACGCGGGCATCCGGATAGCCGGGAATGAAGGTGCGGATCGGGGTGAACGCGACCAGGCAGAAGGCTCCCAGCAACAGGACCAGGAGGGTGGACAGGACGGTCAGTACCAGGCCGGACTTCTGGAAATGAAACACCCAGAGATGCTTGTGAGTGCTGTCATTGACAAGGGTCAGGCGGAACCGCTGTGCTTTATTTTCTTTTGCCATAGATTTTCGTTACCTTTGCAAATTCATGGACAGGATCATCGGCATAGATTACGGAAGAAAGCGCACGGGACTCGCGGTCAGCGATCCGCTGGGCATCTTCGCTTCCGCCCTGGATACGGTCCATTCTGCAAAGATAATAGATTATATCAAAAATTACGCCGCAGCGGAACGGATAATCCGCTTTGTCGTGGGCTATCCGCGCAACCTGGACGGCCGTCCGTCAGAAGCGGCGGCCGATGTGGACGCGTTCCTCAAGGTGCTGGCCAAGGCGTTTCCGGACATCCCGGTTACGCTGGAGGACGAACGGTTCACTTCGGTCCTGGCGCACCGGGCGATGATTGATGGCGGCATGAAGGCTTCGGACCGCCGGGACAAGGCTTCCGTGGACCGGATCAGCGCGGCGATCATCCTCCAGGGATACCTGGACCGGGCGTCGGGCAATGGTACATCTTTTGCAGTTGATATGGATTCCGTTCCTGATTCCCGCTCGGTGAATGTAACCAGGAAAAAAAGAAGAAAAATATGATACAACCGATTTATTTATATGGCTCCGAAGTGCTTCGGAAGACCGCCGAGCCGGTTGATCTTTCGCAGAAGGAAGAAATCGCACAGCTCGTGCAGGATCTGAAAGACACCTTGGCGCATGCGGAAGGCTGCGGCCTTGCCGCTCCGCAGATCGGCGTCAGCAAGCGGGTGGTCATCGTCGACGCGGACGGCATGGAGGATATGTACGATTACCTCAAGGATTTCCGCCGGGTGCTGATCAACCCGGTCATCGTTTCGGAGAGCGAACAGATGTGCGAATACAACGAGGGCTGCCTCAGCATCCCGGGTGTTTACGCCGACGTCCGCCGTCCTGCGACCATGACAGTCGAATACTATGACGAGAACCTGCAGAAGGTGACGGAGACGTTCGACCGGTTCGGCTGCCGGATGGTGCAGCATGAACTGTCCCACCTGGAAGGGGACATGTTCGTCGACCACGTCGCGCCGATCCGCAAGAAGATGATCTCCAAGAAACTGGCCAATATCGCCCACGGACGGGTCGGAGCCCGTTACAACACTAAAATCAAATAAGTTATGGGAGCATTCCACGCATACGACATACGCGGAATCTACAATGTGGATTTCGACAAGACCACCGCTTACAAGGTGGGTTATTTCCTTCCTGAACTCCTCCAGGCCGACAAGGTCCTGGTCGGACGCGACTGCCGTGTCTCTTCCGAAGAGATCCACGATTTCCTGGTCAAGGGCATCATGGATGCCGGTGCGGATGTCTATGACATCGGCCTGAGCACAACGCCGATGGTCTATTTCGGAACGGCGACGCACGGTTTCAAGGCTTCCGTCCAGATCACGGCCTCCCACAATCCCCGGGAGTACAACGGCATGAAGGTATCCCGCGAGAACGCGCTTCCGGTCGGCCTGGCCACCGGTCTCGGCCAGATCAAGCAGTGGATCGATGAAGAGCGTCCGACGCCGATCCAGAGCAAGCGCGGCGAATTGTACAAGATGGACATCCGGGAAGATTACCTGACCTTCCTGCGGGGTTTCATGGGCGACCTCTCCCCGCTGAAGATCGCCTTCGACCTCTCCAATGGCATGGCCACCCTGTTCGCCCATGAACTGTTCGGCGGCTCTCCCGCCTACATCTTCGACGAGATGGACGGGACCTTTCCGAACCATGAACCGAATCCGCTGGTCCATGACAATGTCGTGGCCCTGGAAGAACTGGTCCGCCGGATGGGCGCCGATGTCGGTGTCATCTACGACGGCGACGCGGACCGGGTCATGTTCGTCGATGAACTCGGCCATTTCATTGCGCCGGATCTGGTCATTGCCCTCCTGGGCCATTATTTCGTCGAGGAACGCGGCCTGAAGGGCATCGTCCTGCAGGATATCCGCAGTTCCAAGGCCGTGGGCGAGTATCTCGCTCCGATGGGCATGAAGATCGAGACTTGGAAGGTCGGCCGTGCCCATGCCGCGCTCAAACTCCGCGAACTGGACGGTGTCTGGGGCGGGGAACTGGCCGGTCATTACTATTTCCGTGACTTCTTCTACTCCGACAGCGGTTTGCTTGCATCCCTCCTGGTACTCCGCGTCGTTGCCCGGATGAAGCAGCAGGGCGTCACCCTCAGCCAGTTGATCGGCCGGATCGCCCGCTATGAGAATTCCGGCGAGATCAACTACCGGGTTGAAGACAAACAGGGTGCGATGGACGCTGTCCGGGCGTATTTCACTGCCTCGGAGACGCCGACCGCATCCATGGACTTCGATGGCTATCGGGTCGAATTCCCGGAGTGGTGGTTCAACATCCGTCCCTCCAATACGGAGCCGTATCTGCGTTTCATCTGCGAGGCCCGTTCGCGGGCGCTGCTCGATGAGAAGATCGCGAAAGTGGACGAGATTCTGAAAGGCAGGTTCGGCGCTACAAGGTAACATTCATGAAGAATCTGAAGTTTTTTATCGCAGGGACTGTCGCCATGGTCCTTGCCTGCGGGACGGTCTGCGCCCAGGACAGCATTGTCAAGACGAAAAAGGATGCGGAATTGCTGATTCCGCGGATCCATCGTCAGCCGGTGCAGTCGCTCGTGCCGGGCGAGAACGCACTCGATACCATCGATACCCAGACTCCGGGCGTCAAGATTGTCCTGTTCATGGACAATACCTGGAAGTACTACCGGGATCCGGCCGAGGCCCTCAAGAGCGAGGTCTTCACCCGGAACTGGAGCACGGAGACCATCAATCCTTACAATACCTCGCTGGCAGACCTCCCGGACGACATCCGCATCTGGGTGGCCGATACCCTGAGCGAGTATCACTGCCCGAACCAGACGAAGGTCTACTCCGCGTTCGGCATCCGTCACCGCCGCCGTCACCAGGGCGTCGATCTTCCCTTGAAGAAAGGCGATCCGGTCGGCGCCGCATTTGCGGGACGCGTCCGTTTCTCCAAGTATTCCAGCGGGTACGGCAACCTGGTGGTGATCCGGCATGAAAACGGCTTGGAGACATACTATGGTCATCTTTCCGAGCGGAAGGTCGAGGCGGGCGACTGGGTCGAGGCCGGGCAGGTCATCGGACTGGGTGGCTCCACAGGCCGTTCCACGGGCCCCCATCTGCATTTTGAGACCCGATACCAGGGCTATGCCTTCGACCCCGAATGGCTGATCGATTTCGAGACGGGCGTCCTGCGGCACCGTCTCTTCGTCCTGAAGAAGCGGTATCTGGATGCGAACAGCAAGTATGTACCCGAGTCCGAAGAGGAAGAGTATGAAATCAATATCGGCGACCAGCGTGACCAGCAGGTAGCGGATTCCCTTGCGGCGGTCCAGAAAGCTGCGCAGGAGAAGGCTGCCCGGGAAGCGGCTGCGGCCCAGTACTATACGATCCGCTCCGGAGACAACCTCGGCAAGATCGCCCGCCGTTACGGTACGACGGTCAATGCCATCTGCCGCCTCAACCCCGGCCTGACGGCCAAGACGACGCTCCGCATCGGCCGCCGCATCCGGGTGAAATAGCCCCGTCGGGCTGTTTTTCTTAAAACATTGAGTATTGACGACATCTTGAAAGTGCCTGCTTCAATTTGAGGCAGGCACTTTCGGGAATATATTGCGTATCAATAACTTGGCAAAAACGGGCTAGTAGCGGAGAATCTCCAGTTGCTCGGGTGTGTAGAGGAGGGAATCGATGAAGTCCGGCGCTACATTGGCGAGTACGAGGAAAAGGATGAGCAGGAGGACCAGCAGCCCCAGGATGCCGAGGCAGATCCATAAGGCAAGTCTGCGGCGGGGTTTCCGGTGGTGATGATGGACAGGGACCTCTTCATTGTGCCCGAACTGCATCAGGTTGGATTTCGCCTTTTCCTGATGATCCGCCGGCGTTGTCTCCTCTGCGGCAGGTTTCTTCTCCGGTACGGTCTTTTCCTCTGCGGCGGGTTTCTCTTCCACGACGATGGTTTCCTGTACAACAGGTTTCTCGTCTTCGGCTTTTATCTCGGCAGCGAACGGTTTTTCTTCTGCAGGCGGCGTTGTCTGGGCAGTCGGTTCTTCTTCAACCACTGTCTCCGTAACAACAGACGGCTCTTCTGCGACAGGTTCTTCCTCCTCGAGGACAGGAACGGGCTTCGGATTCTCGGCCGCTTTCTTGTCCATGATGGACTTGAGGCTCTCTACGACGGTAGAGACCTCCTCCGGCGTCTCCTGATGGGTTTTCAGCGAGATCGGCTCCAGGCCATAGCCGGAAGGGAAAATGTCCAGGTCTTCATCCGCCACGAAAAAGAAGTTGTTTTCCCGGGTCGCGCGAAGGCGGCCCAGTCCGGGGAACACGATGGTCTTTTTCTGCTTCAGGACCTCCCGCATCTCGCTGAGGAAATCGGTCAGGATCCGCAGCGCCTGTCCGGCGTCGATGCCATTGCTGGCTGCGTAAAAGTCCACGAGGGCCGTATCTGCCTCGTCGACCCGTTGCCGGAAATACAACTTCCGGTAGGGCGGATTGATGGTATAGCCCCTGTCGGAGAAGGACGAAGGGACCATCTCGGCTACGAAGGTGCCGACGCCGGGAAGGGAGACTTCATCTTTGTCAAGGATCAGCTCCTTGACCATCTTTGACAAGAGGTCGATATCCATGATGCAGGTAGCTCTGTGGCATCTTGCTGCCCCTTGGGACAAGGCTGGATGCCGGTTATGGTTACAGAAAACAAAGGTAAGCAAAAAAATCAAAAAATAATTTGGAGATACAGAAAAATGTAGTACCTTTGCAATCCCGAAACGAAAACTTCGGGACTGGTAAAAGAAGGACCAGCGCTAAAATTCCTCCTTAGCTCAGTTGGTTAGAGCACCTGACTGTTAATCAGGGGGTCGTAGGTTCAAGTCCTACAGGGGGAGCTCCTCAGAATCAAGCACTTGCAG
>CADCRA010000019.1 GCA_902803715.1 uncultured Bacteroidia bacterium | reverse complement strand
GATATACAGGGTCTGTCCGGCCTTGACCGTGCTCCAGTCATAGCCGCCCCAGGCCAACGCCTGCAGGCCGCCCCAGTTGCCCAGTTCGAAGGAACCGGTCCAGATCGGCGTGACGATGAAGTCACCCGGATCGATGTTCATCGTATAGGTCACGCTGCCGTTGTCGGAGACGAGGGTCAGCTGACTGCCACGGGAGGCTTCCATCGGGATGGCGAAGTACAGCGTCTTGCCATTGAGGATGTAATTCACGGAGACACCGTCGACCTGGACACCGGTCAGGTGCTCAGGGTTCTCGATATCGACAATGAACATAGTGCCAGGTGCATACAGATCCGTCGGGAAGTTGGCGATATAGGCGCCGGCCGGCTTGTCGATTGCCAGTTCCGGAGCCTCGACCTCTGTACCGTTGGCCAGGGCCAGGGTAAGTTTGTCGGACTCGGCAGCCGTCGGGACGGCAACCGTGATGGCATCCGTTGCAGGGTTCTTCACCTCCACCGTAACGCCGCCGCCGAAAGTCACGGCGGTCACCAGGTCGAGATCCGAGCCGTTAAGGGTGACGTCGGAACCGGCAGCGGCCGGGTTGGCGCTGTAACTCTTGACGACCGGCTTGACGAGGGTATACGCAACCGGGACGGAGGCGCCGCTGGCCATATGGAGGACGACTTCGCCTTCCTGGGCGGCAGCAGGCACGACAAAGGTAATCGCCTTGTCATTCTGGAATTCGACCCAGCCGGCGTTCGGGAGTTCGACACCCGTCACCAGATCCAGGTCCTTGCCCGTGATGGTCAGGGTCTGGCCGGCCTTGACCGGAGCCGGAGCGGCTTTCAGACCGGACGGCTTGACCGTCGTCAGGGTACCGGCGGAAACTTCGACACCGGAAGCCATGACCATGATCACATCACCGTCGCCCGCTTCAGCCGGGAGGACGAAGGTCAGTTCGGAGGCACCGGCCTTGAAGGTTTCGACGCCGACTTCACCGACCTTGACGGCGGTGACCAGATCGAAGTGGGAACCCTTGACCGTCACGGTCTCCCCTGCCTTGAGGCTGGCAGAAGCCAACTGTCCTTCAGCGGTGCCGATGACCGTTTCTTCCTCATGGAAGATCTGGTTGGCAATCACTTTGGCATCTTCCGGAAGCGCCTTCTCGTCGACATCGCCGACGCCGACGGCACCGGTACGGGCCTCAACGGGCACTTTCACGACGATCTTGTAACGGTCGTGGCTGATGAAGTCCGCTTCCGATACGAGAACGTCTTTTTCGAAGATCACCTCATGCATGAGGTTCAGGTAGTCGCCGGTGATCGTCAGTTCGTCGCCCGGGTAAACGCTGGCCGGGGTGACGGACTCGATGGAAATCGGCTCGGTATAACTGATCGGGGTAACCGCATTGATGGTCTTCCCATCCTTGGTCGTGATGGAGACGGTGCCCGGTTCGGGACCGTCCTTCGGAAGGGTGACGGTAATCTCGCTCGGCACGCCGGACTTGACAACCGTGATGTTGGTCAGCGAACCGACACCCGGAACGTTGACGGCGCTCACCTGGTCCAGGTTGGAACCGATGAAGCGAAGGACGCCGCCACGGGCTACCGGAAGCGGACCATAGGCATTCAAGGTCACTTCCTTGCTGGAGAACTGATCGGTATCCAGCTCCGTACGGGAGCAGGCGGCCAGTCCGAGCATCAGAAGGCAGGATGCAAAGATCGCAGAGAATTTCATTATCTTTTTCATGGTCTTCATCAATTATTTAACGGGAACAGCACGGATGTTGTCGATCTTGATGACCGGATGGCATTCCGTACCCTTGTTGCCGCCGCTCCATACGAAGATGGTCAGCGAGGTAAAGTCGGAAGCGGTGAGTTTGCCGGTAGCAGGAACACCGGAGGCGCCATAGATGAAGTTGGAATACGGAACGGTTACCGTGATCCACTCGTCATTGGTGTCGAACGAACCGGTGGTGACCCAAGGCGTGTACAGGCCGCGCGGGAGCTCATCGTTGTTGAAATAAGTGTTGTTGGCACCGGCGGTGGTCTTTCCGTCAATGTCCGTGAGGCCGGCCGCAGCGCCGGTGATCTTCTCGACGCCGCCCACGATCAGCTGCATGGAACCGGCGCTCCAGGGGTTGGCCTTCGGGACGTACAGTTCGAACTTGAGGGCCATGTTCTCCCAGTCGGAGAAGTCCGCAAAGTCGGTCAGCCGCTTGCCGGTAGGATAGTTTTCTACGCCTTCCCAGGTATCGCCAGGCCAGTAC
Organism: uncultured Bacteroidia bacterium; assembly: GCA_902803715.1. Lineage (GTDB taxonomy): Bacteria > Bacteroidota > Bacteroidia > Bacteroidales > UBA932 > Cryptobacteroides. The sequence continues at coordinate 4,516 of CADCRA010000019.1, read as the reverse complement.
TCGAAGGAGAAGTTGCCGTCGTTCCATCCGCCGTCCGCATCCATCAGGACGTCCACGCCGCCGAGGCGGAGGAAGTTGCCGTCCAGTGCGGTCTCATCGGTCTCGATGACCTGGGCATGCCAGCCGTGGTTGGCCGGATGCGGATCGGTGTCGAAATTGAAGAGGCTGCCGCGGGAATCCCGGTAATGGAAGACAGAGGTCGCCGCGCCATAAACGGTCTTGACGGAGACCTCGCCCTCTTCCGCTCCTTCCGGAACGGTGAAGCGGATGAAGCCCTTGTTGATCTCCTTGATGTCGGTAACCGGCATGTCGCCGATGGAAACGGTCAGCGGGACATTCGGGTCGTCGATGAAGTAATCACCATAGAGGACGGCCTGGGAACCCGGACGCGCGAATTCGTTGGACATGGAAGCAATGCTCGGTCCAGGGACGAGAACATTGAAATCATAATCCACCATGTCACCGTTCTTGTTGTAGAAATAAATCTTGTTGGAGACCTCTCCAGGAATCGTGTTCGGGACGTCAACCAACAGGGTATGATCGGTAATGTAACTGTTGTTCAGCACGGCCTCCTGGTCATTGAACAGCAGTTTGTAGACACTGCGCAGGTTGTCGCCCACGATGCAGATGCCATTGCCCATATAGGCGCTGGTCAGCAGGGAATCCTTCACCGTTACGTCGATCGGACGGACATAGTGGATGGTCGGAAGACCGTCGGTCAGTTCGAAACGGTCCGGTTCATCTTCGCAAGCGTTGAAACCAAGTGCCAAACCGAAGAAAGCGGCCGCCCAAAAGGCGATCTTTGCGATATTCTTTTTCATAATCATCATCGGTTTAGAAAGTGATGGTGGACAGATCGAACGGCTGGGCCGGCTCGTCCAGGTGCGGGTTGTAGACCACATCCTCGGACGGGAACGGAAGGGCAGCGATCTTAGAAAGGATGGCGGACTCGGACGGGATCGGATTCTCATTCTCGTTGTACGTGATACCGGTTCCGTTCCAGACACCCGTCTCATAGTAAGCCTTGGCGACATCATCGAGAGCGGTGCCGCCGCCGAGGTTGTTGCGGCGCTGAGCCTGGATGTCGGCTACGGCGAAGGCCGGATTGTAGTATCCGACGCGGACATAGTCGTACCAGCGGTCTCCTTCGAGGGCCAGTTCGAGGTTGCGTTCCTTCCAGACCTGCTCGAAGGTAATCGAAGAGACCTCGCTCCAGGCGCCCGGGATGGCGCGGTTGCGGATGTCATTGTAGCATTGGACGGCAAGGGCGTCCGTCGTGGAAGATCCCGGGCCGTGCAGTTTGGCTTCGCAATAGACCAGATAGATGTCGGCCAGACGGAGGATGTGCGTGGAAAGACCATAGGCCATGCGGCTGGCGGAAACGCCCAGGGCAGCCTGGTGATCGGCTCCGTCGCCGTAGAGGAATTTCACGCAACCTGCACCGGTCTGGCAGTTCAGGGCACCGTCGGAAGCATTGGTCGATCCGCTCGGGCCGTAGTTCTTGTCATAGAAGAAACGCAGATAGTCGAAGCCGCCCCAGTCGGTCCAGAAGTAGTCGTAGGTATCGCCCGGGAGCATCATGGTCGCTTTGCGGCGGGTATCCACGTCGTTGCGCTGGGCCGGGTCCATGGCCGCGCTGACGCCGAAGGCATCCTGCAGCGCGACGGACGGGCCTGCCCACTGGCCCCAGCAGTCGCCGAATTCGTCGAATCCGTTCGGTGCAAGGTCGCTCTGGAAGGAGTTCTGCGCCGTCCACGGCTGTGCGGAAGCGTCCCAGTGCCAGGAGATCAGGGCCTCGATGTTCTTGTTGTTCTGCATGCGGAAGATGTCGCTGTAGTTCTCCATCAGCTTGCGGCCGGAGTTCTCGATGACATCCTTGGCATACGCGGCAGCCTTGTCCAGGTCGCTCTGGTTGAGGGTTCCGGTCACACCGGCCTTCTGCAGATAGACCTTGGCCAGCAGGGCTTCGGCGCTGTAATAGTCGATGCGGCCGTCCATGTTGGCCACCTTCTTCGGAAGCAGGGTCATCGCCTGGTCGAGGATCATGACGATGTAGTTGTAGATATCCTCCTTCGGAGCCTTGTACAGGTCGTTGTAATCGCCTGCGGCGATGGCCGCGGAGATGTCATGCATGATCGGCACTTCGCCGAAGGTACGGACCAGGAAGAAATACGCGAAGGCTTTCCAGGTCAAGGCCTCGCCCATGCACATGTTCAGGGTAGCCTGGTCGACACCGGTCGTGTTCTTCAGACGGTTGTAGACGACGGTCGCATTGGAATTGACGGCCCACAGGGAACTGGACATGTCACGCAGTTCCTTGTCGGAACCGTTGACGTTGAACTGGAGATAGGGGCTGTCACCCAGGTAGTAGTTACCGGAGAAGCACTCGCCGACGCGGTAGAAACCGCGGATGACGTCATACCACGGGGAATTGTAGAGGTAGTTCACACCCTGGATGCACTGACTGGCATCCTGGTAGAAATTGGCCTCGTTGTAGGTATCCTCGGCCGGACGGTCCAGGAACTTGTCGCAGGAAACGGCGCCGAAGCAAAGGGCAACGACGAGGGCGGTATATTTGAAGATGTTCATTTTCATATGTTTATCCTCCATGCTTTAGAAAGTGATGTTCAGGCCGAAGGAATAGACGGTCGGGGAAGGATAACGGCCGTTATCCAAACCCATGACATTGACCGAAGCGGTGCTGGCACCGATTTCCGGATCATAGCCGGTATACTTGGTCAGCGTATAGAGATTCTGGATATTGACCTGGGCGCGCAGGTTGTCGATCTTGACCTTCTGCAGCCAGGCCTTCGGGAAGGTATAGCCGAGGGTGATGTTCTTCAGACGGACATAGGAACCATCCTCGATGTAACGGTCGCTGAGGCGGCTGTTCTCGTTCGGGTCACCGGTGGTCGCACGCGGGAGCTTGGCACCCGGGTTGGCGATGCGGACGTTGTGGACATCCTCATACCAGTTCCACACGTTGCCGGTGCCGTCGTAGACGACCTCCGCATCGATGGGTTCGAGCTTCGTGCGCTCCAGCACGGCGGACGGCTGATTGGCCCAGGCGGACTTCATGTTGCCGGTCCGCATGCTCAGGTAGTTGAGGACCTTGTTGCCGTAGGAGCCGTTGATGAAGATGCTCAGATCCCAGTTCTTGTAGCGGAAGGAGTTGGTCCAGCCGAAGGTGAATTTCGGCATCGGGGAACCGATGTTGGTACGGTCGGATTCGGTGATGTAACCGTCATTGTTCAGGTCCTTGAACCGGATGTCGCCGATCCACGGGGTGTTGTACTGGCTGAAGGAGACGCCGTCGGCCGGGTAGCTGGCCGTCTTCGGCGCAGCGAGAAGTTCCTCGTAGGAGGAGATGATGCCGTCGGTGACAAAGCCGTAGAAGCTGAAGAGCGGTTCGCCGATGTTGGAGGAACTCACGATGTCATTCCACTGGCCGTTGCCGGTGATAGCGGCGGAAGCGGTGCCGGACAGGGCGACCAGCTTGTTGCGGTTGATGGAGATCTGGGCTTCGGAACTCCACTCGAAGTCCTTGGTCATGATGGGATGGACGCCGAGGGTGAATTCCCAACCCTTGTTCTGGATCTTGCCGTAGTTGCCGTACGGAGCGGCAAGGGCGGAAGAAGCGTTGCCGGACGTACCCATGTAGGTAGGCATCTGCAGCGGCATGAGCATGTCGTTGGAACGCTTGTCATACCATTCTCCCGTGAAGTTCACGCGGCCCTGCCAGAAGGTCAGGTCGAGACCGATGTTGAGCTGTTCCTGTTTCTCCCACTGGATGTCCAGGTTCGGGATGTTGGCCTGGCGGTAACCGGTACCCAGACCGGTCGCGACCTTGATCATGGAAGCACCCCACTTGTAACCGCCGATGGAGGAGTTACCGGTCTGGCCCCAGCCGATACGGAGCTTACCGTCGGTCAGCACGGTCTTGGCGACCTCCGGGAAGAAAGGCTCGTTGGTGAAACGCCAGGCAAGAGCGAACGAGTGGAACGAAGCCCAGCGCTTGTTGGGACCGAAGTTGGAGGAACCGTCATACCGGAAGGTATAGGTACCGATGTAGCGGTTGTCGAAGTTGTAGGTCTCACGGGTGAAGAAGGAAGCCATCGAACTGCTGCCGAAACCGTAACCGATGGTCGGAGTACCGCCGCCGAGGTACGGGTTCTCGACGTCATTGGACGGGAGGTTCGTGTTGTAGACCGACATGTAGTCGTACTTGCTCTCCCAGGCTTCCTGGCCGACCATCGCGGTCAGGCTGTGCTTGCCGAGCGTCTTGTTCCAGGTCACGTAGTTCTTCAGCTGCCAGAACAGGGAGCTGTTCTTCTGGTTGCGGATCTCGTTGGCGGCACGCTGGAAGGAACCGATGCTCACGGACGGGTTGAAGGTCTCCGCATCGGAGGAACTGATGTCGTAACCCAGTTCGGCATGCCAGACGAAGTCCTTGAGGAAGGTGATGTCGGAGAAGATGTTGCCCTGGAGCTTCTGGCGCTTGAGGAGGATCTTCTCG